>JAENXD010000074.1 GCA_016649745.1 Flavobacteriaceae bacterium
AATGATTTAAATATATAACGGTAACCCCAAAAATCTTCTTGGTCATTAAATTGTTTCAGTCCAATTAATCCCATACTTAGTTTCACACCTTCAGCCACTTTCCAGTCTAATTGGGCAGCTTTTAAATATGCAGTATATTCACTTCCGCCAGTGTTGCTCCCAACGTCAAATGTAATTTTGGCAGAGATGGCCTTACTGAAATTATATTTATAGCCAAAATAGGAACGTTTTAGCTCAAAAGCACTTGTTTTGGTTGCATTTTGTGAGAAGTCGTAGTGATAATTCCAAAAAACTTTAAACTGAACATCGCCGCTTGGCTTAAATTCTTCTGTAGTGCTTTGGGAAAACAAAGAAATGGTTAAAAATAGAGCACTTAAAAATAATAATTGTTTTTTCATTTGAATCTGCTTTGATTTACATTCACCAAAAAGTGAATTTTTTAAATTAACTTTTAAAATTAAGATATTATTCAATAGTCAATATTGAGGAATATCATTTTTTTTCGCAACCATATTATTTGGCCAGGAATTTTTATCGAAATTTAAAATGAAGAATGCAAAAAAGCTTTTTCGCTTTGTTTTTTTGGTTCATCCTTTATTAGTTTTTGTCATTGCAAAGAACCAATGCTTTTGTTAAGTTAATGTTAAGGGGATGTTACCAATTTAATAAAGTTTGAGACGCAAAAAAGGCTACCTGAAGAGGCAGCCTTAAACATTTCACAAATTAGTTGACAAAAACTAAATGGATTTCATGAAAAGCTATGTGTATTTAAATCCTGTTTAAATACAAAGCAAATTTCAATTAATAAATTCGATTTGATGTAACCAAATTATTATGTAATTATTAAATATTTTTAAAAAATAGCTATAAAGGCAAGTTTATTTTTAAACATAATTCTTTCAATTGTTCCTCATCAATTTGGGAAGGTGCATCAATCATCACATCACGTCCGCTGTTGTTTTTAGGGAAAGCAATAAAATCACGAATCGTTTCTTGTCCGCCCAAAATGGCCGTTAGCCTGTCCAGTCCAAAGGCAATTCCGCCGTGTGGTGGTGCTCCATATTCAAAAGCATTCATTAAAAATCCGAATTGTTCTTTTGCTTTTTCTGGTGTAAAACCTAAATGATTAAACATTAAAGCCTGGGTTTGCTTGTCGTGAATACGAATAGAACCGCCGCCAATTTCATTTCCGTTCAATACCAAATCATAAGCGTTGGCCCTCACTTTTCCCGGATCGGTGTCTAACATGGCCATATCTTCCGGTTTTGGAGAGGTAAACGGATGGTGCATGGCATGAAATCTTTTGGTTTCTTCATCCCATTCCAATAAAGGAAAATCAACCACCCATAACGGCGCAAATTCAGCTGGATTTCTTAAGCCCAAACGATTTGCCATTTCCATGCGCAATACGCTTAATTGTGAACGCACTTTATCGGCAATGCCCGATAAAACGCAAATTAAGTCACCTGCTTTTGCTCCGGTTATTTCAGCCCATTTTTTTAAATCGGCTTCCTCGTAAAATTTATCGACAGACGATTTATAGGTGCCGTCTTCGTTGCAACGAACATATACCATTCCTGAAGCACCCACTTGCGGACGCTTCAAAAATTCAATAAAAGCATCAATTTCTTTTCTTGTAAACACATTTCCTCCGGGAACTGCAATCCCAACAACCAATTCTGCAGCGTTAAAAACGCCAAAATCTTTGTGTTGCGCCACGGCATTCAATTCTCCAAATTCCATCCCAAAACGGATGTCCGGTTTGTCATTTCCATATTTGCGCATCGCATTATCATAGGTCATTCTTGGAAATTTGGAAATTTCAACACCATTCACTTCTTTTAACAAATGACGTGTCAATCCTTCAAAAGCATTCAAAATATCTTCCTGATCAACAAACGCCATTTCACAGTCAATTTGCGTAAACTCAGGCTGCCTGTCGGCACGTAAATCCTCATCCCTAAAACATTTCACAATCTGAAAATACTTATCCAATCCACCAACCATCAGCAATTGCTTAAAAGTTTGTGGCGATTGCGGCAAAGCATAAAACTGGCCTGCATTCATGCGGCTTGGTACCACAAAATCGCGTGCGCCTTCGGGTGTTGATTTAATTAAATAAGGCGTTTCAACTTCAATAAAACCTTCTCCGGAAAGGTATTTTCTGGTTTCCATAGCCACTTTACTGCGAAAAATCAAGTTGTTTTTTACCGGATTTCTTCTAATATCCAGATAACGATATTTCATCCGCAACTCATCGCCGCCGTCCGTTTCATCTTCAATTGTAAATGGCGGCACCAATGATTTATTTAAAATGGTCAATTCCTTCACCAAAATTTCTATGTCACCTGTAGGCATATTTGCGTTTTTAGAAACACGTTCTATCACCTCACCTTTAACCTGAATCACAAATTCTCGGCCCAGCATTTTCGCTTTTTCCATCATTTCTTTTGGTGTGCGATCTTCATCAAAAATCAACTGCGTAATGCCGTAACGATCACGCAAATCAACCCAAACCATAAAACCTTTATCGCGTGTTTTTTGCACCCAGCCTGCCAAAGTAACTTCTTGGCCTAAATGTTCTAATCGTAATTCTCCATTTTTATGCGTTCTGTACATTATAATCTTTTTTAAGGAAGCACAAATTTAGTGATTTAGCCGATAGTTTTAAAAGTAATCAATCTTTTTTTGGGCGTTCCATTTGCAAAAGCAAATGTCAGGCTTTCGGCACTCGCGTTTTTTGCTGTAAAGCGCAAAAAAGCGCTCAAACAAATGCCTCAATCCTTAACCAAATAGCACAAAAACTTTGTAACTTTGTAGCACTAAAAACGATTAATATTTTTACAATATTAAAAGAAAAATAATAAATGAACAACAATACAATTGGTTTAGAAATAAGGAAAAAAGTACAACAATACCAAGGCGAAAATGCTATTTATTATAAGAATAATAAATTGAAAACATGGGTTGGAATTTCTTGGACCGATTTTGGCGAAAAAATTCAAAACCTATCCAAAGCATTGTTACATTTCGGCATTAAAGAACATCAAAATGTTGCCATATTTGCTGAAAACATGACTGATTGGATTGTAGCCGATATTGCCATAATGAGCATTAGAGCAGTAACAGTTCCTATTTATGCTACAAATTCCAAAAAAGAGGTTGAATATATTGTAAACGATGCTGAAATAAATGTAATTTTTGTCGGCTGTCAAGAAGAATATGATAAAGCATTAGAAATTTCAAAAACCAATAGTTACTTAAAATTAATAGTTACGCTGTGCGAAGACATTAAGTTTGAAAATACTGAAAATTCAATTCATATAAATAATTTTCTAGTTTTCGAAACGGATGAAATTATTGAAACAGAACTTCAAAAAAGATATTACGAAAGCGAATCAACTGATTTGGCAAGTATTATTTACACCTCTGGCACAACGGGAGAACCAAAAGGGGTTATGTTAGACCAAACCAATTTTACGGAGTCTTTAAAAGCGCATGATTTTGAGCTAATTATTTCTGAGAAGGACACTTCTTTAAGTTTTTTGCCTTTAAGCCATATTTATGAAAGAAGCTGGGTTTTCTTTTGTTTACACAGAGGCATAAAAGTATATTTCAATCAAAATCCGAAGTTAATTGCTGAAGTATTAAAAGAGGTAAAACCAACGGTAATGTGTACAGTGCCTCGAATTTTTGAGAAAATTTTCGCTGCTATTCAAGATAAAAGAAAGGAAGCTTCACCAACTAAAATGAAATTAGCGAGTTGGGCTTTAGGTATTGGAAATGCTTATTATAATAACTATAAAAGATTTGGAATACCGGTGCCTAAAAGTTTGAAGTTAAAATATAAAATAGCCGACAAACTTGTTTTAAGCAAATTAAGGGAAGTTTTTGGCGGACGCATAAGATTTATGCCTTGTGGCGGTGCGCCCCTTGCAGCTGATATGGTTTCCTTTTTTCACTCTTTTGGCTTAAATATTAAATGCGGGTATGGATTGACAGAAACTACAGCGACGGTTTCTCTTTTTGGCGATACCCATTTTGAATTTAATTCAGCTGGAAAAACCATTGAAGGATCGCAAATTATGATAGGCGAAAACAATGAGATTTTGATAAAAGGCCCAGGTGTTATGAAAGGATATTATAAAAAACCAATTGAAACTGCCGAGGTTTTTAAAAATGGCTGGTTTTGTTCGGGGGATGCCGGGAAAATTGATGAAAATGGCAATTTAATTATCACTGACAGAATAAAAGATTTGATGAAAACATCAGGAGGAAAATATATTGCGCCTCAAAAATTAGAAATGGCACTCGTAAATGATGCTTTCATTGAACAAATAGCGGTAATTGGAGACCAGCAGAAATATGTAACTGCATTGGCTGTACCCAGTTTTGAAAATTTGAAAAAATATGCGATTCAACATAAAATTGACTTTAAGGATATTGAAGAATTGATCAATCACAATCAAATTAAAGAGATGTTTGAAAAGCGATTTGAAGCCTTGCAAAAAGAGTTTTCAGTATATGAAAAAATTAAAAAATTCACTTTATTGTCTAAAGAATTCAGTATTGAAGCAGGGGAAATAACAGCAACTTTAAAGTTGAAACGAAAAGTTATTCAGCAAAAATATAAAGAGCTCATCGATAAAATGTATAAAGAGTAAAATGTAATATATTGCCTTCAACTAAATAATTAACCACTAAAAGCAGAAACATTGGAATCAAAATTATATTTAGTGCCAACGCCTATTGGAAACTTAGAAGACATCACCTTAAGAGCTATCAGGGTTTTAAAGGAAGTGGATTTAATTTTAGCCGAAGATACGCGAACCAGCGGAAAATTATTGAAGCATTATGAAATTTCCACACATATGCACAGTCACCATATGCATAATGAGCATAAAACAGTGGCCAATATTGTGCAACGCATTAAAAATGGTGAATCCATAGCCTTAATATCTGATGCCGGAACGCCCGCCATTTCAGATCCCGGTTTTTTACTTACGAGAGCCTGTATAGAAAATGGTGTTGAAATTGAATGTTTGCCTGGTGCCACGGCTTTTGTGCCTGCTTTGGTGAATAGCGGGTTGCCTAATGATAAGTTTGTGTTTGAAGGGTTTTTGCCCGTTAAAAAAGGCCGACAAACCCGTTTGACCTTTTTAGCCGAAGAAACACGAACTATTATTTTTTACGAATCTCCTCACAAACTGCTTAAAACACTTACCAATTTTGCCGAATATTTTGGAGAAGATCGTTCCATTTCCGTTTCGAGAGAATTGACCAAATTGTACGAAGAAACCTTAAGGGGAACTGTCGCCGAGATGATTGAACATTTTACCAATAAACCGCCCAAGGGCGAATTTGTGATTGTGGTTGGCGGGAAAAAGTAAACTAATTTTCAATATCAAATAAATATTCAGTTAATTAATGCAACTGCCGGGAAATTGTTAATAGCTAAATTTTTGATTTTGAAAACCTCGTTTTCATCAATCAATTACCATAATCTTGTATAAAAAACGAATCATATTATTCTCGAAAAAAATAAAATTGCAACATTTTATGTTTTCATATTATAAAATTATTTACTTTATATTCTTTAACTAACTAAAAATCAATATTATGAAATGTATCATTTTGAAAAGCGAATAAAATCGAGAAAATTAAACAAAACCCACATCAGCAATAGAGGCTATAACGAATATTTATGTTTGCAGGGCGATGTAAAAATAAGCATAGACAAAGAGAAATTTGAGCAAGATGCCCGCTGGGACGGTCTCAAAGGTTACATTACCAATGCCAATCTCTCAAAGGACGAGGTAATTACCAATGATCAGCACTTGTGGTAGATAGAAAGAGCTTTTGGAATCAGTAAAACGGATATAAAAGTTCGTCCCATTTATCATCGCTTACAGCGAAGAACAGAAGCGCATATCTGTCTAAACTTCGTAGCCTACAAGGTCTATAAAGAGCTAGAAAGAAGATTGCAAGATCAAAAGTCAGGCCTATCAGCCGAAAAAGCAATCGATATTTTACAAAGTATTTTCCAGATAGAAATTTATAATCCACAACAAAATGAGTACATCATAAAGACTTTGTTACTCACGGATGAACATAAATCCATTGCGGAGATATTCAATTTTTGATTTTGGGTGTTAAAATGCGGAAGTCAGGAAAAAATTCAAAATATTATTTTGGTTCATAACAAGAGATGCTTTGAATCCAAAATATTATCTGACCAAGCTGAAATTCCCATGTTTTTCCCTATAATTTCCATATTGATCCGTAAACTTCACTAAATACCAGTAATCTGATGATGGTAGCCTTTCTCCATTGTAAAATCCATCCCAGCCATTGCCGTTTAAATCAACATCAGCAACCAATTTCCCAAAACGATCGTAGATATAAATAGCTGATATTTGTATATTATTTGTGTCGTTTCCAAGAATTTTCCAGGTGTCGTTAAAGCCATCATTATTCGGTGTAAAAAATTTGGGAAACCCCAGTATCGCAATATCTAATTTTGAAATTCCGCAGTTGGTTTTGTCCCGCAAATACAAAGAGTGTATGCCTGGCTCTAAGTGTTCAAAATGAATTTCGTCTTTAAATTCATCGAAACGATCAATGTTAAACTCATAATTACTGATAGCCGGACTATTGTTAACGGTTATGGTGTTGTTATCTGAATCATCAACAATGGAAATGTCATTTAAACTTATTGGAGAAGTGGCAGAAACGGTATTTCCCAATACTTCCAATCTCACTTCAGTTCTGGTTGTTGACGTACAACCATTTTCAGTGGCGTCAAGGTAATAGGTGGTTATTGCGGATGTTGGTGTTGTTGCAAATGAACCGCCAGTTTCAATAGGCGTACCTCCAGTTAATGAGCTGTACCAGTTAATTGTTGCCGTTGTTGATGATGCCGTAGCGTTTAACGTTCCTGAATTTCCTTCACAAACAGTAACATCCAGTGCTGAAATTATGTTTGGAATCGCATTAACCGTTGCTGTTATTGGAGTTCTTTTTCCTTCTAAACATTCATTTGTAGAAGCCAAAACATAATAAGTTTTGGTTGCTGAAAGTACCGGAGTTGTATAGTTAGATCCTGGTCCTACTTGAGTGCCACCTGTTAATGAATCAAACCATAAGACCTCTGCTCCCATAGTTGCTGTTGCAGATAAATTTACTGGACCCGCTCCACAAATTGAACTTGGAGTTGTGTTTGTTATTTCTGGAATTGAAATTTGTGTACTTGTTGAAATATTTATTATGGGGTCTCCAGGCCAGCCATATTCCACAATAAATCCTTTTGGCTGATAATCACCTGATATTGCACCCGTATTGCTTAAATCGTTCCAAGAACCAGGGGTGCCAACTCCTGGGGCCGTAACATGCGCGTAATCTTCATCTCCAGCTTGGTTTGGTTCTCCATTATTCCAAAAAGCAAAATTTGGTGTGGAGCCATTTACGCCTCCATTCCAAAAAATGGTGCCACCATTAAGTCCCTCCGGTCCGGTTACCCATTTTCAAACGCTTTCAGTTTCGGCATCGCTGCCGCCAATCCACCCCGCACCTGCAGCCTGTTCACCGGAAAGTTGTGCTTCTTCAGTGGATCCAATTGTTGCCAAATAACCTTGTAACCCGTAATATGGAGGTAAAGCAGCAGCTGCATCTCGAGCTTCAGACCAAGTTATTCCTGGGGCTTCTACATATTCATAATAATGACCTGTTGAGGGTAAATAATTGGCTTCGCCAATGGTAATTGAAAAGGTTCTATTTTCAGATACGTTGATAGAGTTACTTTCAAAAACTACTTGTTTAACTGCAGTAATTAACTCAGAAAGAACTGTGTTTACAGACCCCACCCACTTTAAAGTTAATTTACCTTCTACAATATTAAAAGCTAATGCAGTAATATTTGAATTGGATCCAATATAACTTAAAGTGTCTTCACCTTTAACATAACCTGAAGAAATCTGAATGTAAATAGTGTTTATCTCAGTAGAGTCCTGATTTGTAATGCTGAAATCAGTAACAATAAGTACTTGACTTAGTGGGCAATAATAAGATTCATTTAATTCTAATGTTGCAGTTAATGTTGGTGGTGTTTGTGCCCAACAATAATTTATTAAAAATAAAACCAACAAGAAAAATAATAAAACGCTATGTTTTTTAAAAGGCATGAAAATTCAATATATATTTTATTGAGATGCAAAAATAAACAATAGTTTCGTGAGCGCCTAACTATTGAATTCCTTTTGAAATGAGACACAGTATTTTAAGTAAAGCTTTTCACATTTTCAAATCTTGAAGTTTCAAACTTCAATGATATTTATCCGGCTCAATATGAATTAATACATCACTTATTTCGGGTAATTTATTCTGTAATTTATCTTTTAATCGATGCGCTATTTTATGACCTTCAGAAACACTTATAGCTCCATTAACAATTAAATGAAGATCAACGTGAAACGAGAGCCCTGTTTTTCTGACAAGGCATTTTTCGGTATCAATTACGCCTTCAACGGTATTGGAAATTCTTCTTATTTCCGCAACAAAATCATCGTATAAATGCTCGTCCATGATTTCGCCGAGCGCTGGTCTAAAAATTAAATACGCATTGTAAATAATAAATCCTGAAGCAAATAACGCCGCCCAATCGTCGGCTTTTTCATAACCCTCACCCATATATATGGCGATAGATATTCCAATAAATGCCATTAATGATGTAATTGCATCACTTCTATGATGCCAAGCATCCGCTTTTAGGGAAGAACTTTTAGTTTCGTTACTTTTTTTAGAAACTACCCTGTAAAACAATTCTTTAACAATCACAATGATAGCCAATACCACCAAAGTGAATTTTTTAGGAGCTAATTGTGGTGTTTGCAGATTTTTAATACTTTCATAAGCAATTATGGTAGCAGAAAAAACGAGAAATCCTACTACGGCAAATGTAATTAAAGGCTCTGCCCTTCCGTGTCCATAAGGATGATTTTTATCGGCGGGTTTTGTGGCGTATTTAAGTCCGAATAAAACCAAAACAGAAGAAAAAACATCAGTGGTAGATTCAATGGCATCGGCAATTAAGGCATAAGAATTTCCAAAAACACCGGTTATTCCTTTAGCAATTGCAAGCAAAGCATTTCCAATTATGCTCATGTAAATGGTGTTGATTGCTTTTTGGTTATTCGTTTTCATTGATATTTGAGGTATTTCTTTTCAATTTGAATGCGGTGTTTAAGTGCGTAAAGATACTGGATTTTACGAAGTATTATTTAATGAAAATTGGCTTAGGGCTTGGAACGAAATAACCTATCCATTTTGACTTGCTCTTTTGCACATTCACATCGTTAATGCACAAAATAGTATCGTCAATTCTGGTCACTTTATTTCATTCCAAACCCTTAATTCCAATGATATCAGTAATTTTTTAAATAGATTACGTGATCATATTGTTGTATTTTGAGCTGCGTTAAGGATAGAAGCGGAAATCCTTTTATTGCGAGGGCTCGCAATAAAAGATTGCAGCGGAAAGCCTGACCGCCTTTTCGGCGGGAACGCCCAAATTTTCACTTTTAAACTTTCCAATTGTATATTAAAACCACTTTTTCTTTTTGAAATAAAAAATCATGAAGACGGCCAATGCCAACATAACACCCAGCATGATAAAGTAACTGTATTTGTAATGAAGCTCGGGAAGAACGTCAAAATTGGTTCCATAAACGCCTGCAATAAAAGTTAGCGGAATAAAAATTACGGAGAAAACAGTTAAAAATTTAATGATATCATTTAACTTGCTGCTTATTGTTGTATGATAAATCATCAATTGGTCGGAAAGAATTTCACGATAACTTTCCAATGATTCAATCGCCTGGTTGAGATTATTTTTTAGATCTTCAAAATGAACATACACACTATCCTCTAACAATTCCGAATCCGTTTTTAACAATTCAATGACTATTTCACGGCACGGTTTAATGGATTTATGCAAATAAATAACTTCCTTTTTAAAATTATTGATTTCTTCCAAGGTGGCTTCGTGTGCATTATTCAGTAAATGCACTTCCAAAGACTCAATTTTTTCACCAATTATACTTATGATATAATTATAGTTGTCAAAAATAATGTCCATAAGGGCAAATGCAAGATAATCTGTTCCGGCGTTTCGAATTCTTCTTTTGCTTTTTCGAACTCTTTCTCTCAAGGGATCGAAAACATCGCCTGTTTTTTCCTGAAATGACAGTAAAATATGTTCCATAATAAGAATTACAATATTTTCTGAAGAAATACGATTTTGTTTCTCATCATACTGCAACATTTTCAAAGAAATAAAAATGCAATTGTCATATTCCTGTATTTTTGGACGCGCGTGGGTATTCATGACATCAGCAAGAATTAAAGAATCCAATTCAAACTGATTGGCAATTTCATCCATTATTTTTACATCATGCAATCCATAAATATTAAGCCAAGTGGTGGATGATGTTTCGTTAAATTTTACAACCTCTTTTACGCTTTTTGCCTCGAATTCATCAAGATTTTCGGAATCATAATCAATAACTTCCAACAAAACGGTATCACTTTTTTTCTCTCCTCTAAAATAAATTTCATGAGGCGATAATCCTATATGTTCTTTTTTTGCTTTTAACAATCTGGCCATATTGAGTGTGTTTTATTAAGATTTAATGCCAACATTTCGGTTGTAGCAAATCGTTTGTTAAATGTTTATCGGTTAATATTTAGTTTAAAAGTAAGCATAAATTATACTATTGTTGTGCGTTCGTTTTTTTTGAAATCATTATTCTATGAATTTCTTCTGTTCCGTCAGCTTTTTTATAATTTTTAAGAAACAATTTATTTGTTACAAAAGAATTAGCTTTCAGTTCTTTTTCGAGATACTCTAAATTATGATAATAAAAATATGTTCTGTCTCCACTACTTCCGGATATAAATCCTGAATTTTCATAATTTCCCGTGACAAAACTTAAGTAAAGTATTCCAGAGTCATTGAGCAATTTTTTACAGTCGGTAATTAGTTTTAAACAGTCAGGTTGAGATAGATAAGGAATACAAAATCCACACACAATAGCATCAAACTTGTCATTTATACGATGTATTTTTCGAGTGTCCATTATTTCGAATTCAGCAGATGGATTATTCTTTCTAGCTAGTTCAATCATATTTTCTGAAATGTCAATTCCTTTTATTTTTAAATCGGAATTTTTGATTAAAAGGTATTTGGTAATGTTTCCAGGTCCACAACCAATTTCCAATATTGAAGCATTATGTTTCATTAATGATTTACAGAATATATCATAAGTGTCATTGTAAATGTCTAAATCCATAAACTTGTTCTCATATAATTGAGCTATTTTATTCCAAGTTTCAAAAGTCACTTGATATTTATCCATTTTTCATTTGTTTTAATGACGCAGCACATGAGATAAAATTCCTATAATTTTTCAACAAAAAAGAAAGCATTTAAAATTAATGATTTTAATTTTAAATGCTTTCTTTTCATAAAATAAATTTATAGTATTGTTAGCGTTTTTTTAATTCGTAGAGATCTTTGCGTCTGTCTTTCAAATTTCTGACAGTGCCAAGTTGATTAAGTTCCCTCAGGGAATCAATATCCACATCAGCTATTAAAATCATTTCAGAATTGGCAGTTGCTTCTGCTTTAATTCCGTTGGTTGGAAAGGCAAAATCACAAGGCGTAAACACCATAGATTGGGCATATTGAATGTCCATATTGTGAACTTTTGGCAAATTCCCAACGCTTCCAGCAATGGCAACATAGCATTCATTTTCTATGGCTCTTGCCTGCGCGCAATTTCGAACTCTGGAATAGCCATTTTGGGTATCGGTTAAAAATGGAACAAACAAGATATCCATTCCCTCATCGGCCAAAAGCCTTCCAAGTTCAGGAAATTCAACATCATAACATATTAAAATGCCAATTTTGCCGCAGTCGGTATCAAAAGTTTGAATTTTATTTCCGCCCTGCATCCCCCATACATTTGCTTCATTCGGAGTGATATGAAGTTTTTCGTAGCGCTCAACGGTTCCGTCTCTTTTACACAAATAACCCACATTGTAAAGTTTGTTGTCCACAATTTCAGGCATACTTCCCGAGATGATATTGATATTGTACGAAATGGCAAATTTTGAAAATTTATCAACTATGGCCGAAGTATGTTTGGCAAGTTCCCGTATGGCTTCAGATTCTGATAAATGATTGTTTTCAGCCATTAATGGGGCATTAAAAAACTCCGGAAACAAGGCGAAATCAGATCTGTAGCCCGACACGGAATCCACAAAGAATTCAGCTTGCTGCAACAACTCATCTAAATTTTTATAAGGTCTCATTTGCCACTGTATAAGTCCTAATCGTACAATTTTTTTCTTGGTAGTTGTAGTGCTTGTATCTTCCTTTTCATAGTAAATATTATCCCATTCCAATAAAACAGCATAATCATTAGACGCTTTATCCCCTTCCAAATAATTTTTAAGAATTTTTGCCGGGTGAAAGTCGTTTGAGATTTGAAAATTAAATACGGGATCGTGAATTTCCTTTTTTCTAACTTTATCAATATATTGTTTTGGTGTAAGTTTATCCGAATATAAGTGATAATTGGGGATTCTTCCTCCAAAAGCAACGCCTTTTAGGTTTAATCGTTCACATAATTCTTTTCTGTAGTCATAAAGTCTTCTTCCTAATCGAAGTCCACGAAATTCAGGTTTTATAAAAACATCAATTCCGTATAGCATATCACCATGGGGCGTGTGCGTATTAAAAGTAAAATTTCCTGTAATTTCCTGATAGGTATGAACCCTGTCAATTTTACTGTAATCAACAATAATAGATAGGGCGCATCCTGCAATTTGATTGTTGACTTTAATTACAACCTGGCCTTCGGGAAACCTGCTTATTAATGATTCTATTTGATGCTCCATCCAATAGGAATTTGGCATTCCCGTATAGGATTCAATCATCGCTTTTTTAAGTTCCTGGTAATCGTCAATGCTTAAAAAAGACAATTCAATATTTTCTATTTTTTTCATATTCATATGCGAAATTATGTTTTTGATGTCTTAAAATGGGATATAAACGACCTAATTTGGTAAAATTACATTTTTTTAGGGAATGTTAAAATTGCCAAACACTTAATTTAAATCTCTGTTGTGGTTTCGTTTGATTTTATAATGATATTAATTTAGAAAAAGCAGGGCAATATTCAGCCCATTTAGCATTAATTTCTCGCCCTAAAAGGCTGGAATTTGTATAAAGTAGTGGAGAAGATCGGGCTCGAACCGACGACCTCTTGGCTGCCAGAAGCGCGATTAACTAATTAACACAAATCAAATATACATATAATATGTTGATAATCAATTTTTTAATTTTATTTGTTATCGTTTAGTATTGTTTAAAATCAAAGATTTGCGTGCAAATTGCGTGCAAATTTTATATCTTTGTATATTATGAATACCAACGTAAAACTTTCATTGGATACAAGACGGAAAAAAAATGATAACTCATATCCTATCATTTTGAGGTTAAGTCATCTTCGTAAAACTACTTCTATTAATTTAGGCCATTCTGTTCAACCAGAATATTGGGATGTTAAAAATCAAAAAGTAAAAAGGTCTTTTAAAGGAGTTTCTTCAGTAAGTAAATTAAATAACCAACTTTTAAAAGAGAAAACTCGGGCTACAGATATTGTTAATGATTTATATGAAAAAGATGAACTCAACTTTTTATCAATTACGCAAATTAAAAAGAGAATAGTAAAATCGGTTACATTTAATTCGTTTCTTGAATATGGTAATAGTTTGGTAGATGAAATGAAAAAAGATCAACACTATGGAAATGCAAATTCTTACTATGCTGTACTCAAAATATTGAAAAAATTTAATAATGGAAACGATTTAAAGTTTAATGAGCTAAATTATGACTTTCTTATAAAATTTGAACGCTTTCATTTATCCAGAGGAAATTCTATCAATGGTCTTGCAATGTATATGAAAACTCTGAGAGCTATTTATAACAAGGCTATCAAGTCTGCCATTATAACTAAAGATGCTTATCCATTTGTTAATTACAAAATAAAAACTACTCCAACAGAAAAAAGAGCAATTGATATTAGCTGTATCAAATCTATCATGATACTAAAATTAGAAGAAACGGATAGCCTATTTCATTACAGAAATTACTTTTTAGTTTCCTATATGCTTTATGGAATTTCATTTATAGACATGGCTTTTTTAAAGCTCGAGAACATAGTTGATAATCGTATTCGATTTCAAAGAAAAAAAACTGCTAAACCCTATAATATTAAAATTACAAGTCAACTACAAGAAATACTATCCTGTTACACTAAAAATAAAGATAAAAATGAATTCATCTTTCCAGTTATTACACGAGACATCTTTGAACTTCAATATAAAGATGTCCTATGGGCACGCAAAAGATATAATAAAGGGCTAAAGGAAATTGCAAACTTGTGTGGAATAGAGCAACGTTTAACCTCTTATGTATCCCGCCATAGCTTTGCTACTCAAGCAATGCTGCAAGAAGTCCCCCTACAGGCAATATCTGCAATGCTAGGGCACAATCGTTTAACTACAACACAAATTTATCTAAAAACCCTCCCCAACGATATATTAGATGATTATAATAAAAAGCTGGTTGATATATAATTTCAGAAACCAAATGTCAATTGTCTAGTCATGAAATGTGGCTATAGGTTAAAAATTGAATATACCATATTTTGCGTTTTAAAATCTAAAGACAAGTGTAATCTTATTTCGTTGTATAATTTAATTGCATTTTTCACGCCTTGTGCCTGTTGCATAATACTTATAAAAATTGCTAAATATCTTAAAAAAGGAAAATTACTTTAAATAAAAAATAAGACCAACAATTGGAAAGTTCATTTTTACATTCTTGAGTCCATAATTAAAAACTGAAAAGAAGTTAAAAAGTTTGAAGTAAATGTTCCATTTACAAAAACTCTTTTATTATTAAGGTAACAACCTATTTTTTTTGTTTCCAAATTAATTTAATTGTACCATATAATAAAAAAGCCCTCATTGCTGAGAGCTTTAAAAAAATTGCTATGAAAAAGATTAGGAGTCTAACTCCTAATTAGATTCTAAATTTAATAAATATTATATTGTATATCCGTTTAATGTCCATTAGCTGTAATACTAGCAATAACAAGCCTATCAAAGATTCGTTCTCCAAAATATCTACGATTAAGCTTGTAAACAAACTCGTTTAGGTAAAGTTGTAGATATTTTTTCTTGATTTTA
>JAENXD010000225.1 GCA_016649745.1 Flavobacteriaceae bacterium
ACAATTAACCGATTGTAATTGTCCGGCCGACTTGTCAACCGACTTAAGCTATATTACCGTAGAGCCAAGTTTGCGTTTTGCACCGTTCAAATCGAATTTCTATTTGTATGGTGGACCGCGTTTTGCTTTCCTTCAAGACAAAGCATTTACTTATCAACAAGGAATAAATCCAAATTTCCCTAATCAGGTTGCACCAGCAGATGTTAAAGGAGATTTTAGCGATGTTGAAGAAACAATTATCTCTGGACAAATTGGTATGGGGTACGATATGCAATTGTCAAAAGCAACCAGCAAAACGCAATTGGTGCTTTCGCCTTTTGTAGCTTATCATCCTTATTTTGGACAAGATCCACGTTCCATAGAAACTTGGAACATAACAACCGTAAGAGCGGGCGTTGTTCTTAAAATTGGTAGCGGCCATAAAATCTTACAGGTTGAAGAAGTGGTTGCAGAAATTCCGGAAGTTGAATTTACAGTTAATGCTCCTTTAAACGTTCCTGGAGAAATAAGAGTAACCGAAACTTTCCCATTGCGTAACTATATCTATTTCGATAAAGAATCTACAGATATTTCAAAACGTTATGTATTGTTAAACAAAAATCAGGTAAATAACTTTAAAGAAGATCAAGTTGAAGTATTTGCGCCTAATACAGAATTGGCAGGTCGTTCAAAACGTGAAATGACGGTTTATTACAATGTTTTAAATATTCTTGGTGACCGAATGGGAAAAAATCCTGCCTCAACAATTACTTTGGTTGGATCATCAGAAAATGGAGCAGCAGAAGGAAAATTAATGGCAGAATCTGTTCAAAAATATTTGGTTGACGTATTCGCTATTGATGCAACAAGAATTGCCATTGAAGGTAGAAACAAACCAAAAATTGCAGAAGAACAAAAAGGAGGAACACGTGAGTTGGCATTGCTGAGAGAAGGAGATCGCAGAGTATCTGTAGAAAGTAATTCCCCAGCCTTGTTAATGGAATTCCAAAGTGGTCCAAATGCTCCTTTGAAACCAGTAAAAATTGTTACTGTGCCAGAAGCACCAATTGAAAGTTACGTTACTTTTAAAGTTGACGGAGCAGATGAAGCATTTAGCACTTGGCAAATGGAAATTACAGATGAAGACGGAACCGTACAAAATTATGGTCCTTACACACAAGAAGAAGTGAGTATTTCTGGAAACACTATTTTAGGCACAAGTCCTGAAGGAGATTACAAAGTGAAAATGATCGGCACAAACAAAACCGGTGAGATTGTAACTAAAGAATCTAATGTACACATTGTAGCCTGGACACCTTCTAAAGTTGAAGAAGGAATGAGATTCAGTATTATTTACGAATTTGATGATGCTAAAGCTATTGCGATGTACAACAAATATCTTTCAGAAGTTGTGGCACCTAAAATTCCAGCCAACGCGAAAGTGATTATTCACGGTCATACTGATGTTATTGGTGAGACAGATTATAACCAAACATTGTCTGAAAAAAGAGCAAATGATGCTAAAACCACTTTACAAAACAGTGTGTCTAAATTAGGCACAACTGGTGTTACTTTTGAAGTAAACGGATTGGGTGAAAATGAAAATGCAGCTCCTTTTAGAAATAAACTTCCGGAAGAAAGAGCTTACAATCGTACCGTTATTATTGATATAGTACCTCAAAAATAAATTATAAAATTTATTTTTAGATGATTTTTTAAAATAAGAAACGACAGGATTTTATCTTGTCGTTTTTTTATATTAATTTTATAGATGTGTGAATTATGTAATTTTTAATAAAAAATATGTAACAACTTAAGCTTTATTATATTGCAAATTTACATTATAACTAATTTAACAATTTTAAACAGCAACAAGATGAAAAAAACAAGACTTTATTTAATGGTAATGATGTTATCATTAGGTGCATTCACAACAGTTAACGCTACTGAAAAAACTCCAAAAGCGACTACCCCCACAGAAATTCCTGCAGAAATCCAAGTGATGCTTAATCGTTTAGAGGAAATAAAAGGAATGGATAAATCGGAACTAAACCGTGCTGATAAAAAGGAACTTCGCAAAGAAGTACGAGCAATTAATTCAGAAATAAGATCATCCGGAAATGGCATCTATATTTCAGTTGGTGCAATTATTATCATTTTATTATTAATCATTATACTTTAATCATTTGTTTATCATCAAAATAAAATGACAAAAACTCATTAATTCTCTATTTGTTATAGAATATTATTTGAATTAAAAAAGGACACGGAATTAAAACCTGTCCTTTTTTTATTTTCTGAATTTTTTAAATTTATTACATTTGCATGGAACAAAAAATTTGGACAATAAGAAAATAAATTAAAAAGATGAAATACAAGATAAAAATAAACAACATAAAGACTGTTGACGAAATTAAAGATTATTGGACAACTGATGATTATATTCACTTGTTGGAAAAGTTTAATTTTCCAGATGCGGGAAATGCCAAAAAAGAAAGCCTATATGAACTATTGCTTATGGCAATAACCGATTTTGAACCTAAAGAAGCAGCGGTAATATTACTGGATTATAAATTAAGTGATCATTTAACCGAAGGTCAAATCGAACAGGTTTCAAATGATATGCTTATAGACACCGTTTGCGAAGAATATCCTGAAATAGAGCTTCAATACGCCTTGTATAATTGTAATCAATTGCTTTTTAAAGCGTTCAACGGAATATTTCCAAGTGCCAGTGCCACATTGATAAATTGCTCCATAACATCTTTGGATGAAGATACCGATACAAAAATAACCAAAGATATTTTGCTTAAATTATTTAGCAGTGGCTTATCAGATCGAAACATCCTTAAACGGTTGTTTAGCGCTCAGATGGATGAAAATGCTGATTTTCCAGAAGCTGAAGGTATTGTTTGGAGTTTAGAGACCAAAGACAATATTAATTTTAAGATAGCTGCTTCCGCAAACCTACTCAAAGATGAGGATTTTCTTTCTCTTGAGTTTGAAGGTGTTTTTGAGGATTTAACGGATAATTAAATTTTGGATTTCTTAAAAAAGTTAATGGTTTCTATTTTTTTAGTATCCATTTTTTCTGAAACAAAACTTTAATTAATGAGAATGCACATTATTTATTAAAGTTCTTTGAAATTAATCACCCTTAAAATGAACTGGTTTAAACTTTTTTGATTGAAGCGAAAAATAGGAATTTTTTGCTCAATTGAAGGCTTTTTTTAACTGCATAGCATCGCTAGGGAGTTCAAAAAAGACAAAAAGTGAGTGGAAAATAACATTTTGTGGCCAATTGAAAAAAGTTTAAACCAGTTCATGATATATCTCATCATTATAAAATTTAAACCTATTTATATTTTAATGATATCCGACGGGGTTTCCACTAAAATTGTTTTATTTCCTCTTAAAGCAATTGGTTGTTTCATTATTTCAGGATTTTGTCTAATCATTTTTATCCAGTCATCAGAAGAAAAACTATGATGAACAAATTTTGAGGTATATGATGGATGCTCCTGATTAACGAGGTCTTTAATCTCCAAACCCAAACGATCTGCAAGTTCTGCAATTTGAGTTCCTGTTAAAGGTGTTTTTAAAATGTCCACTTCAAGCATTTGCAATCCTTCTGATTTTGCAAAAGCCAATGTTTGTTTCCCCCTTGATGATTCCGCAATGTAGTACAAGGTTATTTGTCTATCTGACGTAGCTATTTCTCCCATGATATTAGTTATAAAAAGTTTATTTTTTAATAATATTACGTGTTTCCACATAGTTTTTAATCAATTGTTTTAAACTTTCCAAATAATCCCTTAATACTTTATTGTTGATGTCAGGATCCTTTTCTGAAGGAATAGTTACTGGGATCTCATCTAAAAATTGATAGATTTCAGGATAGTCAGTTTCTATTTTTTTTGTGAGTTTAGAAATCTCCGATAATAATTTTTGTTCGTTTTTCATTTTAAAAAGGTTTTAAGTTATTTTTAAATAATGTTTTCTTTTTTTATTCATATCGTAAGGCGTCGATTGGATTTAATTTGGCCGCTTTTCTGACAGGAAAATATCCAAAAGCGATTCCTATCAATGCCGCATTTCCAAATCCAAAATCTTCCGTTAAAAATACAACCTGTCTGTCGATATTTCTAGTATAATTAGCATTTAAAAAAAATTTGGGGAATAAATTGGCTTTGGCTTCTTTTAAGTAAGGCAAATTCAGAATTATTAACCTGATAATTCGCATTTACAATATTTGTCTTTTTCTGAATGGCTTGTTCGATGGCTGCATCTAAACTGCGCGTAATACTATCTTGCGAAAGACCAAATTGGAAGCACAATACAGCCATTAAAAACCACCCCAATTTAACGTTGAAAAACTTCATATTAAAAGTGTATTTTTAAAAATGAACTACCTCGACCCAAGGGTACGAGGTATCAAATATGAATCCCCTTTTTATTTCGACGCAGAGCGTCGGGGAATTGAACCCTAAAAACGATTAAAATGACCTTGAGTA
>JAENXD010000111.1 GCA_016649745.1 Flavobacteriaceae bacterium
ATAATTACTGAAACTAAGGAAATGGCTACCGTAAGTCCAACTTTAACCTCGAAGCCTAAAAAGTACATGCCTGCAGACATTAAAATAGCGGCGAGCACCAAACCATTCAATAAGCTTAAAGAAACTTCTTTTAAAAGTCTTTTCAACCAAGGATCTTTTAACGTATCATTTGCCAAACCTTGAAGAATAATTGCAGAAGACTGTACACCAACATTTCCCGCCATAGCCGCAATTAATGGTGTAAAAAAGAAAAGTTCTTTGTATTTCACCATCGCGGTTGAAAATCCGCCTAAAATGGAAACACTTACAAATCCACCCAAAAGGGCTAAAATTAGCCAGGGTAAGCGTGCTCTTGTTAATTGCCAAATGGTATCATCGGCCTCAACATCTTGCGAAATCCCTGCCGCCATCTGATAATCCTTTTCAGCTTCATCTGTAATTACATCAATAATATCGTCTATAGTGATTCTCCCCACCAATCGACCTGCTTTATCAACAACAGGAATGGCTTCCAAATCATATTTTTGCATGATTCGCGCCACATCTTCCGCTTTGTCATCAACATGCACAAAATCAACTTTTTTTATAAATACATCTTTAATGGCAGTTTTGGTTGATGTTGTTAATAAATCCTTGAGAGACAAACGCCCTTTTAAAATGTCATGGTCATCAACCACATAGATGGAATGTACGCGTGACACTTCTTCTGCTTGGGCGCGCATTTCTTTAACACAAGTAAGCACATTCCAGTTTTCATTAACTTTTATAAGCTCTTTTGCCATTAAACCACCAGCAGAATTTTCGTCATAGCGCAAAAGGTCTCTAATATCATTTGCATGGTCTTCATCTTCAATATGGGAGATTACTTCTTCCTGTTGTCGGTTATTAAGTTCGGCAATAATATCGGCAGCATCATCAGTATCTAATTCAGAAATTTCTTCTGCAATTTCTTTGGATGAAAGTCCACCTAATATTTTTTCACGCGTATCTTCGTCTAATTCGGTAATAACATCAGAAGTTACATCGCTATCCAGTAATTTTATTAAATAGATTCCTTCATCAATCGTTAAATCTTCAATTATTTCAGCAATGTCGGCATAATGCACCTCTTCCAGTTGCTTTAAAATTTCCTCATTTTTACCGTCAGCAATTAACTGCTGAATTTCTTCGATGTATTCTGTTGTTATTTCAAATGACATCATTTTCTATTTTAGAGGTCAGGCTTATAAATTCTTGTCCAGACAATTGTTCCGGACGTTTGGCAAAGATAGGGTCTTCTCTTAAAATATCAGATAAATTGAGTGTTTTTAAACTGTTGCGCAATGTTTTTCTGCGTTGGTTGAAAGCGGTTTTCACAACGGTATAGAACAACTTTTCGTTAACAGGTAAGGTGAAATTCTTTTTTCTGGTAAGCCTGATTACGCCAGATTCCACTTTTGGAGGTGGATTAAAAACGGTGGGCGGAACCGTAAATAAATATTCAACATCATAAAAGGCTTGGGTTAAAACAGATAAAATTCCATATACTTTACTGCCTTCTTTTTCTGCGATGCGTTTGGCGACTTCTTTTTGAAACATGCCTGAAAATTCAGGAATTTGGTGTCTGTTTTCAAGTGTTTTAAAAACAATTTGAGTGGAAATATTATACGGAAAATTACCTATAATCGCCACTTGTTCGTCCCCAAAATAGTCGGATAAATTAATTTTTAAAAAGTCTTTTGAAATAATTCTGTCGGCTAAATTTAAATAGTTGGCTTTTAAATATTCCACCGATTCTGTGTCTATTTCAATCACATGCACTTTCAACTTTTTTTTAAGCAGGTACTTTGTTAAAACACCCATTCCCGGACCAATTTCCAACACATTATTGTAATCTTTTTCCGTTAGGCTGTCGGCAATATTTTGTGCTATTTGCTCGTCTTTCAAAAAATGTTGCCCAAGGTGTTTTTTTGCTCTAACACTCATTATAATTAGTTTTTTACAGTCATGCTGAATTGTTCACTGATTACTTTTAATTCGGTTCTGAAAGCTACAAATTTACCATTAAAAAGCTTCAGTGCCTCACCCCGTAATCTAACAGCATCTTCTTTATAATATTCCTGCAAAGTTTCTAAACTGTCGGTGGAATATTGTACAGAATAAGTGATGCCTCCCATTTCTTCCTCAATAATCACTTGGCTCATTTTAGCATAGTTGAATTTTCCGGTTGAAAGCATATCGGGAATGTGTTTTTCTTTCATCCATTTTAGCCATTCGTCATGAACGGATTCTTCTATATTTGTGGTAACGTTATAGATATACATATTTCTAAAAAAGTTAAAAGTTTCAATAGTCAAAGATTCAAAAATTCAAATTTTGTCAATTTATTTCATCGCCCCGTAATTTTCTGAATTTTTTGCGTGCATTAACTACATAAATGCTCGATGGATACTCAAATATAATTTTTTGATAGTATTCTTTTGCTTTTTCAACGGAATTTAATTTATTTAAATACAATTCGGCTAAATAATAATGGGCATCATCGGCTAAAATATCCTCTTTATTTAGGTTGATAATTTGCAAATAGTTGTTTTCCGCATTGGTGAACTGATTTATTTTTTCAAATAACTGTGCTTGTTTAAATAGCGCTTCATCTTCAATAGGATGCCCTTTGTATTGTTTCAAAACAAGGGTTAAAGTATCTATGGACTGCTTGTTTTTGTTTTGAAAAGAGAGCAAATCGGCAATGGCATATTTTTTCAAAGCCATCTTTAAGCTGTCTTTTACCACATTGTCCGTAATAAGCAGATTTAAGGCCAGCGCATCGTTTGCAATGAGTTGCGATGTAGAATTTTTTAATACATTAAGCTGCGATTGCGCCCATTCAAAATCACCTTTAAAATAGGAAGTTTGTGCAATTTTAAACCGCGCTGTTTGTCCGATGGTTTGATTTTTTAAATCGTTTTGAACTTGTGTATAATATATTAAAGCACTGCTAAATTTGTTGTCAAACACCAATATATCGGCTAATTTTGTTTTTAAATACCCTTTTTGAAATTTATTGACAGGTAATTTTAAAGCTTCTTTTAATACTGAAATGGCTTGTTTAGGTTCATTTTTTTTGAAGGCTAAAAATTCCGCATAAATAGCTTGGATATTAATAGTGGCGATATTTTTTCCGTATTGGTTAAACAATTGCTGAAAACGGGTTTCAATAGTTTCAATAATTTCATTTGTTTTATTAGCCACTTCAAGCAAATACAACTTGGCAATTAATTCGGTTTCTAAATTTAACGTATTTTCCAACACATAGTTGAAACAGTTTTTTGTGATTTCAAAATCATCGTTTTCAAAGGCGATTTTTCCAAGAGCCACAATACCATTTATATTTTCTGAATTTCTTTTATGCAGCGCTTTTTCCTGAATAAATGCCTTGTCATATTCTTTTTGCTGAATAAAAAGCCAGCTCAACAACTCGTTCCAGGTATTATTCGGATTGTTTTGTGATCTTTTCAACAAGAGTTTTTTCAGTAAAATGTTAGGTTCGCTCTCAGAATCTTCAGTAATAAACTTACCGATATAATTTTTCGCAATCGATTCGTAATTTTCATTCGTTTCAATGAGATTTAAATAGGTGTTAAACATATTTTCAACCTCCCCTTTCTCACTATAAATTAATGCAATTTGAAAGTTATAATCGGCATTCGGATTTACTTCCATTGTTTTATTGTAGGCAAGCAATGCATAATCGAGCAGGTAATTATCCTGAAAAGTTTTACCGATTAAATAGCCCATATTTGTCGATTTTTTAATGGAAATTAGGGCTTTTTCATAATAAGGAACTGCTTTGTCCTGAAGATTTTGCAGTTGGTAATTGTAGCCCAATTCAACATATAAATATTCTTGATTTGGGAATTTTTTTAATTGTAAATTGAGAAGATCTGTAACTTCTCCAAATTTTTCCAACTGCTGATAGCAGTCAATTAAATAGTTTAAATAATTGTTGTTTAAAGGGTTTTTCTCATACAAACTTTTATAAAGAGAAGCCGCTTTTTCATATTCGCCATTTCTAAAATATTGGGATGCCAATTCCGTTTCCTGTGCATAAATTTGCAAAGAAAAAAAGCAGACAATCAAGAATAAAGTGTAGCGCATGAAGTAATTTTTACATTTTCAAAGATAACCAAACAAGTGTTAAAGTTTTTACAAATAAAGGGATTTTCTATATTGCGCTGTTACAAATTTACGCGTAAATAGTCTTTTTAGAAAGAACCATTAAATTTTAAGTTATGCAATCACTTGTAGAAAATTACGAAACAAAAAAAAGCAGCGCATTAAATTTTATGAAAAACGGACAATTGAACGCTTATTTTGAGGCTTTAATCGAAATGAATAATTACAAAAAATTAATGTTTACGGTTTGTTCTAATTGATGTATTCAAATCCGCAGTATGGCACTAAAGCGTCCGGAATTTTAATTCCTTCGGGTGTTTGACAATTTTCCAACAAGCCTGCCAAAACGCGTGGCAATGCCAACGAACTTCCGTTGAGCGTATGCGCCAATTCACTTTTTCCTTCGCTGTTTTTGAATCGAAGTTTCAATCGATTTGCCTGAAATGTTTCGAAATTTGAAACGGAACTAATTTCAAGCCACCTGTCCTGTGCCGTAGAAAACACCTCGAAATCGTAAGTTAACGCTGAGGTAAATCCCATGTCACCACCACACAATCGCAATATTCTATAAGGCAATTTAAGTTCTTGTAAAATTCCTTTTATATGATTTACCATCAATTCTAAAGCCGCATATGAATTTGAAGGATGTTCAATTCTTACAATTTCAACTTTGTCAAATTGATGCAATCTGTTTAAACCGCGAACATGTGCGCCATAAGAACCGGCTTCTCTTCTAAAACAAGGCGTATAAGCTGTTTTACGAATGGGAAACTCTTCTTCTTTTAAAATAACGTCTCTATAAATATTGGTAACGGGAACTTCCGCAGTCGGAATTAAATATAAATTATCTGTGGCATCATGGTACATTTGCCCTTCTTTATCGGGCAATTGTCCGGTTCCAAATCCCGATGCTTCATTCACCAAATGCGGTACCTGAACTTCATCATAACCGGCAGCGGTATTTTTATCCAAGAAATAATTGATTAGAGCGCGTTGTAATTTTGCTCCTTTTCCTTTGTAAACTGGAAAACCTGCTCCGGCTATTTTATTGCCAAGTTCAAAATCAATAATGTCATATTTTTTTGCCAATTCCCAATGCGGCATGGCGCCTTCGTGCAATTTTGGAATATCTCCTTCCTGAAAAATATTTAAATTGTCTTCTGCGGAAGTTCCTGTAGGCACAATTTCATTGGGGATATTTGGAATCAGGTATAATAATTCCTGTAATTCGGTTGCTTTTTGTTGAAGATTTTCAGCTAATTCCTTTGATTGATCTTTTAACAGAATGGTTTTTTGTTTTAAAATAGTCGCTTTCTGAGTTTCACCTGATTTAAAAAGTTCCCCGATATCTTTTGAAAGTTTGTTGGATTCGGCTAAAATAGCATCCAGTTCTGTTTGTATTGCCCTTCTTTCCTCATCTGCCAAAATGGTTTTGTCTACCATTTCTAAAGCGTTTTTAAAATTTCTTTTCGCCAAACCTTTTAAAACAGTTTCTCTGTTTTCTCTAATAAACGCAACTTGTAACATGGTATTATCCTTTAATTGAAAGGCAAATTTAACAAATTGCAGTTAAAAGAGCTTTAAGAACTGATTTAAACTTTTTTCAATTGGCTACAAAATGTTATTTCTCACTCACTTTTTGTCTTTTTTTAACTCCATAGTGATGCTATGCAATTAAAAAAAGTCTTCAATGGAGCAAAAAATTCCTATTTTTCGCTTCAATCAAAAAAGTTTAAACCAGTTTAATTAGTTTCATCTGTTTTAATTTTATTTTTTAGCGGTAACAGATGCTGCCTGCCTGCCGGACAGGTAGGTTCGCCATTAATCATTCCTTTGTATGTCTAAATTTGTCTTGCTCGTTTCATTTGATTTAACACCAACGGTTTCATTTATTTCCGAAATAATTTGAGGAACCTCCTTAATTTTAAAATTGAAGTCTATTTTAAATGATTTTTTAGAAGATTTAGAGATTATAAATTTCCCGTTTTTAATTGGATAATAACCCGTTTCGCCTTTGCAAAAACACAAACGACCAAAATGTAATTTTATATTTTGAAGTGCTTCATCGGTCAATTCTATTTCTGAAATAGTTGAATCGAATTCGGCAAATACAAGTTCCGAATAATTGCTGTCTTGGGTATTTGGAACCGGATTTCTTGTGTAGATATATTTGAAAATCGTTTTATTTCCTTCTGCAATTACCGGATAGGTATTGCCAAATTCATCTGTTTTAAATTCCAAGGATGTGTTTGGCAGCAATTCAATGGTGCAAATGCCGTTTTCGGGACAATTTACAGTATTTATCAAAAAAGCTTCGTTTACCACAAAAGTTGAAGTTGTATTTTTAGTCGATTTGCAAGAGACAATTATTAAAACGAGTAATGGCAGCAGTTTTTTCATTTGTTGAATTTACGATTTTTAATGTTCAAAAAGATTGTTTTTTTATAATTTCTAAAGACTTTTCCCTGTCTTTCTGTAATTGATTTTTCAGGTCTTCCACCGAGTCAAATTTTTGCTCCTCCCGCAAAAATTTCAACACATCAATTTGAATGCTTTTACCGTATAAATCTTTGTTGAAATCAAAAAAATGAATTTCAATGGTTTGGTTTTTGCCTTTAACCGTTGGACGGAATCCTATATTCATCATACCGTAAACGGTTTCATTTTCCAGTTCGGCCTTCACAACATAAGACCCTGTCTTCGGTAAAAGTTTGTAAGTTTCCTTTATCGAAATATTTGCGGTTGGAAATCCAATTTTTTCTCCTAAATTTTTGCCTTTTACCACTTCCCCGGTTAGCATAAAACAATATCCCAAATAACGGTTTGCTTCCTCAATGTTGCCAAGTTCAATGGCTTTTCTTATTTTTGTGGAGCTGATAGTAATGTGGTCAATTTCCTGTTGCGGTATTTTACTCACATTAAAACCAAATTTTTTTCCGAAGGCGGTTAATTGTTCAAAATTACCTTCCCTGTCTTTACCGAAGCGATGATCGTAACCAATAATTAAATTAGAAATTTTCAGGTTGTCAACCAATACGTTTTTTACAAAATCCAATGCTGTTTTTTCAGCAAAATCTTTCGTAAACTCATGAATCACCAATATTTCTAACCCTGTTTTTTCTAACAATTTAATACGTTCATCAATGGTGTTGATTAATTTTATACCGGTATTTTTCTGCAAAACCATTCTGGGATGCGGGAAAAATGTCAATAAAACAGAGGAAGCATTGTTTTTTTTTTGCGCTTTGGACAAGGTTTGACAATACTTTTTGGTGACCAACATGCACACCATCAAAGGTGCCAATGGTAACAAAAGTTTTGTTTATTGAAGTATGGTTGGATAAATCAGTATAAATTTTCAAAGTTGAAAATAGTATTGGTTATTTATGGATTACAAAAATACTTTAATTAATTAAAATGAGATTGATGTGTGTAATTAATTTGGCATTTAAATTGCACACAAAAGAATATCATTCTATATTTGTGAATTAAGCTTGCGCCAAAATCAGACCAGTTTATGATACAACAGTACAAAAAGCATTTTATTTCGGCACTTTTTTTGTGTCTTCTTATGTTTTCAGTTTCGGCTCAAAATAAAGATGAATTATGGACTAAAAGGACTGATTTTGAGAAAACTACTTCAAAAAAATTAATCAGAAAATCCATTCCGAAAAAATTTGAAACCTATCAATTAAATGTAAATCAGCTTAAAAACAGGTTAAATAATGCCCCAAAACGAAAAGGCAATCTAGAAAAATCGACTACTGTTATAAGTTTTCCGAATGAAAAAGGGAAATTAGAAAAATACCAGGTTTTTGAAGCTTCAATTATGGAAGAAAGTCTGCAAAAACAGTATCCGAATATTAGGTCTTATGTTGGAAAAGGAGTTGACAATCCTGGTTCCATAATAAGATTCAGCGTAACGCCATTAGGTTTGCACGCCATGGTTTTAGGAGATGCCGAAGGAAGTGTTTTTATAGACCCTTATATTGAAAATAATGATTCCTACATCGTTTATTCGAGTAAAAATTTACCTTCCACTGAACCCTTTGAATGTAAATTCGATGAGGTAAATACTTCCCAAAAAACAAGCGCAACAACCATTTCTGCTAAAGACGAAAATGCAAATGACGGGAAACTAAGAACCTTTAGATTGGCTGTTGCCACAACTGGAGAATATTCTCAGTTTCATTTAACTCGACAAAATATTAGTCCAACCGCAACTGATGCCGAAAAAAAAGCGGCGGTTTTATCGGCAATAGTTACAACTATGACAAGGGTGAACGGCATTTTTGAAAGAGATGTTTCGCTTACCATGAAGTTGGTTGTCAACAATGCAGCAATTATATTTTTAGATGCTGATACTGATGGTTTTACAAATACCGATTCAGATAAATTAATCAGCGAAAGCCAAACGGTTATAGATGCCAATATTGGAACAGCCAATTATGATATAGGGCATACTTTTAGTACAGGAGGCGGAGGGTTGGCGCAATTAAACTCCCCTTGTGGTACTGGAAAAGCGAGAGGAATTACAGGTTCATCCAATCCGGTAGGAGATCCTTACGACATAGATTTTGTGGCTCATGAAATGGGGCATCAATATGGTGCTCATCACACTTTTAACGGTGACAAGGGGAATTGTACCGGTGACCAAAGAAATGGAGGGACTGCTGTAGAGCCAGGAAGCGGTTCAACCATTATGTCCTATGCCGGACTTTGTGCTCCGCAAAACGTGCAACTAGTAGCTGATCCCTATTTTCACTTGGTGAGTATCAGGGAAATGTTTGCAAATATTTCAACAGGACAGAGTACATGTGCTGTACCTTCAGTAACGGGAAATAATGTGCCGACGGTAGAGAATGTTCCAAATTATACCATTCCAATTTCTACACCTTTTGTGTTAAATGCAACTGCCACAGATATTGATGGCGATAATTTAACGTATACTTGGGAGCAGTTGAATACAGAAACCACAACCTATCCATTAGTTTCCACCGCTACTATCGGTCCAGCTTTCAGGTCAATGCCGCCAACCGTTTCTTCAAAGCGTTATTTTCCAAATCAAACTACGGTAAATGCAGGAAATTTGGCAGAAACATGGGAAGTGTTACCTTCGGTTGGAAGAACGATGCGGTTTGGGGTGAATGTGAGAGACAATAATAGCGTTGGCGGACAATCAGCGAGCAAGGAAACTGTCGTTACTTTTATTGGAAGTGCCGGTCCGTTTAAGGTTACTTCTCAATCCGCTGCAGTTATTTGGCCTACAGGAACTGCACAAACAATTACATGGGATGTTGCCAATTCCAATTTGGTACCTGTAAATTGTTCTTTTGTAAATGTACTTTTATCTGTTGATGGAGGTTTAACTTACCCAATAACATTAGTTTCTAATGCACCAAACGACGGATCTCAACCTATTGTTGTTCCGAATATTCCAACAACGACGATAGCTCGGATTAAAGTAGAAAGTGTTGGGAATATTTTTTATTCAGTAAACTCCAAAAATATTACCATCCAAACTTCAGAATTTATCATGAATTTTGATGCCTCTTCTAAAAATGTATGTATTCCAAATGATGCAGTTTACAACTTCACTTACAATGTTTATAACGGATTTAACGAAGAAACAACTTTTAAGGCAACTGGACCTCTGGGCACAACGGTTACTTTTGATCCGGTATCGACTTCAGCTGACAATACTCCGGTACGAATGACGGTGAGCGGAATAGCAAATGATGATGTTGGTAATTATGATATTTCGGTGACCGGAACTTCTGCTTCAATAACAAAAACAACGGTTGTAAATTTGGGTGTTTTTTCTTCCACCATAAATGCGCCTGTTTTAAATTTACCGGCTAATGGTTCAACAGAAGTTTTAAAACCTTTTACTTTAAGTTGGGCGAATGATGTAAACGCCCTAAATTACAATGTAGAAATAGCCACTGACCCTTCTTTCGCAACAATTGTAGAATTTGCAAATGTAAATATCAATTCCTATCTC
>JAENXD010000115.1 GCA_016649745.1 Flavobacteriaceae bacterium
GTCTGATTAATCATGTTGTTTATAATGTTTTGAATTCACTATAAATATACTGATTGTCAGGCTTTTATGCAAATATTTCGATGCTTTTTATCATTGAGTTATTGCTTTTTTCTTGTTATTTTTAACCCTTAATTCGCATTTATATGTAATTAGAGACGATGAAAACAATTTTAATCTAAAATACATTCTTATAGTTTTAAATTCAAATTTACTTACTTGGTATTTTCGTAAGTTTTTAAACCCTGAAGAAGGAAAAGCAATGGCTCAAGTTAAAAGAGGACATCTAGTTGAGCTACCTATAATAAAAACTAACAACGAAAAGCCTTTTATTGAAAAAGCAGAACAAATGCTTACTTTACATAAAGAGTTGCATAAAACTTCTCAAAAATTCCAAAGAGCTTTAGAAAGAGAATTTGCACTGGACAGTTTGCCTAAAAAATTACAAGACTGGTATTTGCTTTCTTATGGAGAATTTATAAAAGAATTGGAAAAGAAAAAGGTTAAACTTTCCTTGTCCCAAAAAGCCGAGTGGGAAGATTACTTTTTACAGGAAAGCAAAAAAGCATTGGCACTAAAAACCGATATTAATACCACAGACAAAGAAATAGACCAAATGGTTTATGGGTTGTATGGATTGAGTGAGGAGGAGATTAAAATTGTAGAACAAAATTAAAGTTAAATATTATGAATGATGCTAAAGGTTCAATATGGAGAAAATGGGATTTGCACATACACACACCATATTCTTTTTTAAATAATGGTTTTGGTAGCGATTTTGATTTGTATGTAAAAAAACTTTTTAAGAAAGCCATTTCTAAAAATATTGCGGCTATAGGTATAACGGATTATTTTACTATAGATGGATATAAAAATATCATTGAAAATTATTTAAATAAACCTGACAAGTTAAATGAATTATTTACTGATGAAGAAATTAAAAAAATTAAAAAAATTTTAATTCTCCCAAATGTTGAATTACGTTTACATGACTTGGTTAATAATCGTCGAATTAATTTCCATGTTATTTTTTCCAATGAAGTTAGTATCCAGGATATTGAAGAACATTTCCTTCATGATTTGGATTTTGTTCATGAATCACAACCATTTGATAAGGATAATACACGCAAACTGAAAAAAAGTAATCTCATTGAATTAGGCAAGCGTCTAAAGCTGGAACAACCTGATTTTGAAGGAGAAGATATATTTGTTGGTATGTCAACAGCAACTGTTCAGCATAAAGATATTTCCGAAAGACTTCAAGATATTAGGTTTAAAGAGAAACATATTATTGGAGTGCCCCCGGATGAAGATTTGTCAAAAATTAAATGGTCAAGTCAAGAACATATGGTAAGAAAATTAATTATTCAAAAATCTAATTTTCTTTTTGCGTCTAACTCGAATACAATTCAATGGGCTTTAGGAAAATTTGAATCTGAAGAACAATTCATTAAAGAATTTAAATCATTAAAACCTTGTCTTTGGGGATCAGATGCTCACAATTTTGAAAAATTGTTCGAGCCAGATTTAGAAAGATATTGTTGGATAAAGGCAGACCCCACATTCGAAGGAGTAAAACAAATTATTTATGAGCCTGAAGAAAGAGTATACATAGGAAAAGAACCCGAGATACTAGATTTAATCCGTAACAATCCAACCAAATACTTTAGTAAACTTGAGATTAAGCCATTAGATACATATGACGGGAAAAACGGTAAATGGTTTGACAATACCATAATAGAATTTAATAATGGTTTATGTGGAATAATTGGGAATAAAGGAAAGGGAAAAAGCGCTGTTGCGGATATATTAGGGTTGCTAGGCAATACAAAGGTTTCTTTAGATTCATCAAAGGATAAATTATTTTCTTTTTTAAACAGAAATAAATTCTGTAAAAAGGGATTTGCAGAAAACTTTCATGCTGTTTTACATTGGAACGACGGAAAAACTTATTCCAAGACGTTAAATGGAGATATTGACGAAACTGAAATTGAAAGAATAAAATATATACCCCAGAAATTTTTTGAAGATTTATGTGCAACCGAGGATGATTTGAATTTCAAGGAAGAATTGAACAAAGTTGTTTTTTCACGAGTTGAAAATAAAGACAGATTAGGTAAAAAATCATTCGATGATTATATTGAATATAAAACAGAATTGATTAATGCGGAAATCAAGAAGTATAAATCTGACCTTGAAGAGCTTAATATTCAAATTGTAGAGCTTGAAAGAAAGAACACGGCGGAATATAAACAAACAATTGAGAATAAAATAAAAGGGAAAACGGATGAACTGGATGCCCATAACAAAATTAAAGAAGAGATTGTAGAAATAAAGAACCCAACCGAAGATGAAAAGCTTTCCGAAGAGCAAAAAAGAAAATCCGAAAAAATTTCAGAACTAGATAAAAAAATTAATGAGATTCAGGAAAATATTGATGATAACCTAAAGAAGCAAGAGACTCTGGAAATTGACAAGTTTGAGATTCTAAGAATACTCGAAGATATTGAAGAACTTAAACGTTTTTTCATTGGCTGGAAAGTTGAGAAGAAGGAAATATTTGAAAAGTTCACTATAGACGTTGAGAAAGCTATTAAACTGGATATAAAAGTTGAATCATTAAGTGCCACAAACCAGAAAATTGTAAAAGAACTAAAAAGTATTGAAAATTTACTCTCAGTTGAATCTGTAAAAGATGAAAACATTAATGAAATTAGCCTTTTTGTAAAAATTGAGACTTATAAATCCGAAAAGGCAAAAATTGATAGTGAATTAGAAAAACCTTTTAAAGATTATCATGACTACCTTCAGAAAATTAAAGTTTGGGAGAAAAAGAAAAAAGAAATTGAAGGCGACTTTGATGTTCTGGATTCCCTGAAATATTATCAGCACGAGAAAAAATTTATAGAACATGAATTAGGAAAAGAATTAGAACAAAATATTAAATTGAGAACCGATTCATCAACTAGTATTTACAGAAAGAAGAAAGAGATTCAGAATATATACAATAGTATAAAGAAATCGATTACAGATTTATTAGCTCTCTATTCAATAGATCAACAAATCACTTTAGAAACATCTTTCCGTGTAGAACCTGTATTTTATAAAGAGTTCTTCGAACAATTTGTAAAACGATATAAGGATTTTTACCAAAATGCAGATACACATCTTAAACAAATAGTTGAAAACTATGATTTTGATAAAGAAGAAGTGATTTCTGAGTTTGTAAATGAGATTTTATCTAAAGACAAAATTCTTAAAGAAAGCACTAGTGAAGTTGAATTTTTGAATTACTTATTCTCATTAGATTACTTAAGTCCTAGATACAATCTTAAGTTAAATAAAAAAGGACTGAGTGAACTATCTCCAGGTGAAAGAGGTGGATTACTTCTTATCTTTTATTTAATCTTAGACAAAGATGATAAACCTTTGGTAATTGACCAACCAGAAGATAACTTGGATAACCAAAGTGTTAGTGAAATTTTAGTTCCATATATACGTGAAGCAAAGAAAAGAAGGCAAATAATAATGGTTACCCATAATCCTAATTTAGCAGTTGTTGCAGATGCCGACCAAATTATAAAAATGACTATAGACAAAGAAAATGATTATTTAGTTTCTCATATCAGTGGAGCAATTGAAAATCCCATTATTAACAAGGCTGTTGTAGATATTTTAGAAGGGAAAATGAAGGCGTTTAATAATCGCAGAATAAAATATCGTAATTAATCTAATTTTCTAATGAATAAACAAAACTCAAATAAAATGTCCTAATTGTGGGACTTCAACAAAATTAAAATACCAATGAACACCAATTCTGAAATAATCATTTACCAAACCGAAGATGGTCAAACCAAGATAGAAACTCGTTTAGAAAACGAAACGGTATGGTTAACCCAAGCCCAAATGGCTGTGCTTTTGGGCAAAGAACGAAGTGTAATTACCAAGCACCTAAAAAACATTTTTATTGAAGGAGAATTAGATGAAAATAGCAATGTGCAAAATTTGCACATTAGTGGTTCTGATCGTCCCGTTAAGTATTACAACTTAGATGTTATTATTTCTGTAGGTTACCGTGTAAAAAGTGTGCAAGGCACAAGGCAATGATATTTTACAAAACGCAGGAAAAGTAAGCCATCAAAAAGCTTTGGATAAGGCTCACTTAGAATATGATAAATATAAAGAGCAAATTAAAAATGAGCTTTCTAAAGTAGAAAAAGACTTTATTAAACAGATTGAAAATACATCAAAACGATTAAAAAAATGAATACTTCCAATCAAATAAAATGCCCTAATTGCGGGACTTCAATAGATGTTCAAGATATATTATCGCATCAGTTAGAAGAAGAAATAAAACAAAAATATCAATCTCAAATAGCTGAGGAAAAGAAAAAGTATGCCGCTGAATTTGAAGGCTTAAATAAAGCTAAAGAAGAATTTGAGAAAAAGAAAAAGCAAGAAAATGAATTGTTTCAAGAGCGTTTAGAAACCCAATTAAAACAAGAAAAAAAAGCTATTGAAGAAAAAGTTAAAGCAAAATTAAAAGAGGAACAATCAGAACAGTTTGATGCTTTGCAAAAAGAATTAAATGAAAAGTCTGAGCAAATCAAAGAGCTTAACCGAACTAAAGTTGAAATTGAAAAATTGAAGCGTGAAAAAGCAGAATTAAAGGAAGCTATTGAGGCAGCGTCACAAAAAAACTAAATGAAATTCTTATCACAGAAAAAGAAAAAATCAGAAAAATTGAGGAAGATAAAAATGAATTGCGTTTCAAGGAAATGCAAATGCAATTGGAAGCTCAAAAAAAATTGACTGAAGAAATGAGAAGAAAGCAAGATCAAGGTTCTATGCAAATTCAGGGAGAAGTTCAGGAATTGGCAATAGAAGAATGGTTGGCTGTTAAATTTCCGTTGGACACCATTGAAGAAATTAAAAAGGGAGCAAGAGGCGGAGATTGTATTCAAATTGTTCATACAAGAACGGAACAAAATTGTGGTACTATTTATTATGAAAGTAAACGGACCAAAGATTTTCAACCAAGTTGGATAGAAAAATTTAAAGCGGATATTAGAGATAAAGGAGCAAATATTGGTGTGTTGGTTACCGAAGTTATGCCTTCTGATATGGATAGATTAGGCTTAAAGGATGGCATCTGGATTTGTAATTATGACGAGTTTAAAGGGCTTTGTGCTGTATTAAGAGAATCTATTATTCAAGTAAGCACTGCAATTAGCACACAGGAAAACAAAGGAGATAAAATGGATATGTTGTATGATTTTCTAACCAGCAGTACTTTTAGAATGGAAATGGAAGCTATTGTTGAAGGGTTTACTTCAATGAAAATTGCTTTAGATAGTGAAAAAAGAGCAATGCAGCGTATTTGGAAAGAACGTGAAAAACAAATTGAGAAAGTTGTAACCAATACGATTGATATGTATGGTTCTATAAAAGGAATTGCCGGAAATGCCATTCAAACGGTTAAAGCCTTGGAGTTACCGGGAAACGATGAAAACCAACAAAATTTACTGGAATAGATTAAATCCGCTTTGTGTAATAGAAAACCTATTACATCTTGAAACAGCTATAAAGTAGTACATTCTTCCAAGAGTTATGCGATAGTTTTCTTATTCTTAGAAATAAAAATTATTACCAACAAAGATGGCTAAAAAATCGCCTAATTATATCAAGAAGAAAAATTAAATATATAACTCTAAATTAGAATGTGAATGATAAAATACTAACTTGGTGGAATGTTGACTCAACAATTTATTGGATAACAGACACATTTCCACATAAATATTATGGAATTCTTTTTGCTGCTGGATGAATGCTTGGGTATTTAATTGTAAAAAGAATCTACCAAAAGGAAAATATTCCAGTTGAAAATTTGGAAAAACTTTCATTGTATATATTTATTGGAACACTTTTAGGAGCAAGGCTTGGACATTGTCTTTTTTACGACTTTTCTTACTATTCTCATAATCTTATTGAAATTTTACTTCCCATAAATGGCAATAAACATAAATTATTGAGGATATTATGACGTGGCATCCTAAGAAAAATTTTAATTTAATGAAACTAAAAATTAATGAATGAAAATCTCAAAAGCTCATTTATTTTTTTTCCAATGTAATTTTCATAAATCGATCTTGTAATAAATTTTTATAAGCTTGTTTCATTTTATCCGATAAAAAAGAAGAATTAATCAAATCAAACGCCTTGTTCTTTTGTTGTTTAAATCTCTTAAAAACACCATTAATTTGTTTTTTTGATAGTCTTAAATCTTCACCAAATTTAATTAATAGCTCTTTTGATATTTTTTTCTTTTTCCCAGCAATGGTCAAAGCAAGTTCTTCTTTATCGTCAGGATTTACAATTGCAACATTTAACAAATCATAAGCAGGAGATAAACTCCAACCATAACTGGTTTTAATCATAGAAAAATTCTTTAAATGCATATCATTATTTCCGGTAAGTAAACTAAATACTGTTAACTCAAAAAAACGAAGTTTATCCAACAATGTATTGGTAGCATAACCATCTAAAGCTTTCCCTATTTTCTCCATTGAACTTTTATACTTATCAAAAGCTTCTGTAATTTGAAACATATCAATCATATGTATTTTAGAACCATCTTCTCTCCTATCAATCCTTTTTGTGATATAAGATAATTCACCTGATTTTAACCTAATTAATGAAGATGGCACCACAGAAATCGAAAATAGTTCAGCAATACGCATAGTGAGGTGTTCATTTTCTGGCATTTCAATAAAATCTTCTGAAGGTGGTTTAAATATATAATTTCCTCCTAATGCTCCTACCACTGTTAATCTTTTATCTGACTTTTGTTTTTCTTCTTCAATTAATGACATTGATAATTTTGGCTGAACACCAGGTACAGCAACACTACGCTCTACAACATTTTTAGCCAATTCAGACATCTGATCTAATGAGTATGGCAATATTGGAGGGATTTCAGTTCCAAAAAATTCTAAACTACATTTTGAATGAAAATATTTACCTTCTGGAAGTTCCTCATAACAGTACAAGCATTTATTCTCCATGAGTATCCAATTTAGGTTCTACACTTACAGCTCCAATACAGTTTCTACAACAGGCTAATAACAAACCCATTTTATCATTAGGATTAATCTTCCAATTTTTAGAAGCTATGTTCAGCAACCAACCTTCAGGAATTAATCCTTCAAAAAAAGGAAACAGCCTTTTATCCTTATATACTTTATTAGAAACAGGCATTGTAAAAGTGATAAAATCTTCAGGAAATTTTTGAACATACCCCTCATTATATTGAAATGTATATTCACCATCGTCTGTTTCTGTTAAAACTCCGGCATAAATCATATTGTAAAAAACCTTAGCTTCTCTCATCTTCATTTGTGTTTGAATTAAACAAACGTTCATCTACAGGTGCTAACACATGTCCAAACATTCTTAATACCAAATTTACTTTTTCTAAATTTAGATTGCTTTTCCCTTGTTCTATTTTTCTGATGACTGTTAATGCCACACCTGCTCTATCAGCAAATTCTTCTTGAGTTAAATGAACCTCTTTTCTGCGCTCTTTAACAAACTCTTGTAGTGATTTCATTATATGTAATTAAATATAATTTTAAACAAATATAATAAATTATATGTAATTACGTATATTTTCAATTAATTTGTCAGATTTATATGTTAATGCATATAAATAAAATCTATTTTAAAAATTAAATACTACAAAATATTTCTATCTGGTTTTGAGGAGTCTTTTTCCTCCTTTAAAACAAAATAATTATCAAAAACCACTCTTCTATTAACACGTTTTAATTCACCTCCCCGCAGACCCGTTAAAGATGGAGATATTTAATTAACCCTATTTAAAATTTTAATTTTTAAAGGCGGTGTTGATTATTTTTCTTTATTGATTTTAGATTGAAAAGTTATTGTTGTTATAAATTATTCTTTCGCTTCCTGTTGATTCTTAAAAATTACATCTGGATCATAATAATTGATCCCCATAATTTTTAACCGATCTAAATGTTTTTTCAATCTAAATTTATAATCATTCCAATCTCTTAGTGAATCAAGTGTCCATCCAATTTCAGCATGTCCAATAATTCTTGGAAAAACCATATATTCAAGCTCATCCATATTCGTAATGGTTTCAGTCCACAGTGGAGATTCTATTCCCAGAATATCACTTTTAGAAATTCCCGGAATTAAAGCTGAAGGATTCCAACTATAAGCACTCTCTACGTCAACATATCCTGCCCAATTCAATCCAAGTTTTGTAATTGAGTCGTATTTCATATCCAAATAAGTTTTATTGGCCGGCGATAAAATAACTTTTGCTTTTTTCTCTATGCCTTTTTGTGCGTTTTTTAATCCAGCCCAAAACTGCACAATTGTATTGGCTTTTAAATCAGCATGGGCTATCTCGTCCCAACCAATCATTTGTTTTCCATTTGCCAACACAATCTCTTGTACGCTGTTTATAAATGGAATATAATCTTCCATTGCAGTTACATGTGATTCATCTCCCCCAATATGAATATATGGACCAGGCGTCATTTCAGACAATTCTCTAACGACATCTCCAATAAATTGGTAGGTAATATCTTTGTTTGTGTCCAATGTGCTAAATCCAACTTTTATACCTGTATAGAGTTCAGTTGCTTCACCACTACTATTCAATTCAGGATACGATGCCAGTGCGGCATTTGTATGTCCCGGCATATCAATTTCAGGAATAATGATTATGTAGCGTTCCTGTGCATATTTAATAATATCCCTGTATTCTTCTTGAGTATAAAAACCGCCTGTACCACCACCTACTTCTGTAGAACCACCGTGAACCGTAAGATTGGGCCAAGATTTAATTTCTATGCGCCAACCTTGGTCATCAGAAAGATGCAGGTGTAACACGTTTAATTTATATACGGCAAGCATATCAATATATTTTTTAACATCTTCCACCTTAAAAAAATGTCTGGAAACATCTAACATCGCTCCCCTGTATTCATATTGCGGATAATCATGAATTTCACCGGTGGCAATAAACCATGATTTTTTTTGTTTTGTGGCGGCTTCAATTTCCTTTGGTAAGATTTGACGAAACGTTTGAATCCCATGAAAAATTCCTTCCGGACTATTCGCGCTTATGCTTACATTCTTATCTGAAATGTTCAATTTATAACCTTCTTTACCAAATTCAGATTCCAACTTCGAAATTGAAAGATATATACTATTTGAATTTGACATTGTAACAGTTGATTTTACTTTTAAATCAAATCCTGTAGCCGGTTTAATAAAATTAGCCAAATAGTGTCCAATCTTCAACAATTCCTTCGATTCCCCATTTACAAAAATTTTGGTTTTGGCATTTAGTTCGAATGAATTTCCTGAGGCTATTACTGAAACAGGTTTGGGTAAAATTACTTCATTTAAAAGATCCATCTTAGGTTTTTTTACCCAAGACCATGAAGTTAATATTACAACTAAAATAAAGAGTACGACGCTATAAATATGTTTTTTTAAATTCATGAGTTTTTATTATATTTTTATAAATATTTTATTCCTGTATAAAATATAGGTTAATAACCAAAACACTATAATATGTGAAATCGCAAATAATAATGAGCCATTCATATTTCCTGCAATTGGAACAAAAATATTTTCATATAGATAACGATAGCCTGTTATGGTTTCCCCTTCTGCATTTGTGATTTTCACTAAATATAAAATTACCTTCACATAAATCCCTGAAAACACAAAAATAAATAGTGGGTTTGTTCCA
>JAENXD010000155.1 GCA_016649745.1 Flavobacteriaceae bacterium
CTGCGACCTCCTGCTCCCAAAGCAGGCGCGATAACCGGGCTACGCTACACCCCGAGTTTTAAAAGAAGTTTCAATGATTGTTAAAAACTAAAACTGCCTTTCACTCTAATTTTCTGAGCGTAGTTTATGCCGTGCCAGGCACGGTACTACACCCCGAGTTTTAAAAGAAGTTTCAATGATTGTTAAAAACTAAAACTGCCTTTCACTCTAATTTTCTGGGCGTAGTTTATGCCGTGCCAGGCACGGTGCTACACCCAAAATAATTTCGGTGTGCAAATATAAGGCTAAAAATAGGTTCTGCAAGCAATTATTCGAAAATAAGTTTATAAGGTCTTTCAATGGCTTCCTGCAACTCAAAAATCCCAATATTTCTGCTCTTTCTGATGGTTTCCTTTCCTTCAAAAAAAACCAAGATGGTGGGTTCTACAAAAGCGCTGTATTTTGCAGCTATTTCTGGAGAAAAATTCATATCAATTTTATAAAAGTCAATTTTTGAAAAATAGGTATTCAATAAATGAATAACTTTGGGCTCCAAGGCTTCGCCAACATTACATGAAGTTGTAGAGAAATATATTAGAACGGCAGTCGTTTCCTGTAATATATTTTCAAGATGTTCCAATGAATCTATGGTTTTAATTTCTTTCATTTTATTTAAATTAGCAGTCAAATTTACCATAAATTTCAAGTTTTAACCTAATGTTTGTTTCTTATTGTATCTCGTTATAATGGCATCATAAAAAATAATGAGCAAAGGCGTAAACTTTTAATTAATTGCCATAAATTTGTTCCTTATTAAAACAAAAAAGTGATTATGTCTGATAAAATTGAAAGAATTAAATGTTTGATTATTGGATCTGGCCCTGCCGGATACACCGCTGCAATTTATGCTGCAAGAGCCGATTTAAAACCAGTTATGTATACAGGAATGCAAATGGGCGGTCAGTTAACCACCACCACTGAAGTTGATAATTTTCCTGGATATCCGGAAGGTACCGACGGAACTGCTATGATGGAAGACCTAAAAAAACAAGCGGAACGTTTTGGAACTGAAGTTAGATTTGGAATGGTTACCGGCGTAGATTTAAGTAAAAAAGTTGGCGGCATTCATAAAGTAACTGTTGATGAATCTATTCAAATTGAAGCTGATACTATTATAATTTCAACGGGAGCCACCGCTAAATATTTAGGAATTGAAAGCGAACAACGCTTAATTGGCGGCGGCGTTTCTGCCTGCGCAACATGTGATGGTTTCTTTTATAAAGGACAGGAAGTGGTGGTTGTAGGCGCAGGGGATACAGCGGCAGAGGAAGCAACTTATTTGGCCAACCTTTGTAAAAAAGTCACTATTTTAGTACGTAAAGATTTTATGCGGGCATCAAAAGCCATGCAACACAGGGTTGAAACAACTCCCAATATTGAAGTTAGGTACAATACCGAAATTGATGAGGTTTTAGGTGCAAAGGTGGTTGAAGGTGTTCGCGTTGTGAATAACAAAACCGGTAAAAAGGAAGTAATTGACGTAACTGGAGTTTTTATTGCCATTGGGCATGTACCAAATACTGAAATATTTAAAGGAGTCTTGGATATGGATGAAACCGGTTATTTAATTACAAAAGGGAAATCCACCAAAACAAATTTACCGGGTGTTTTTGCAGCGGGTGATGTGCAGGATAAAGAATACAGGCAGGCAGTTACTGCGGCAGGGACAGGCTGTATGGCTGCTTTGGATGCCGAACGTTATTTAGGATCACTGCACTAAAATATATGGAATTATATAAAAAGCCTAAGATAATTAATTTAGGCTTTTTTATTTATTGAAAATGAGTAAACGTTTTCGTAATTTCCAATAATAATTGGTTAAATAGGAATTTTTATCATGTAATTTTGTGGTGTTTTAAAATAGAATTATGGAATTATTTTCTAATAGTTACTTTGCCTTATTTCTAATTATTTTAATAGGATTTTTTATTGGTCGGATAAAAATCAAAGGAATCTCTTTAGATGTTTCGGGCGTAATTTTTGTCGCTTTGGTTTTTGGTCATTATGGCATCATAATTCCTAAAGATTTTCAAAATTTAGGGCTGGTTATTTTCATTTTTACCATTGGAATTCAGGCCGGTCCCAGTTTTTTCGAATCCTTCAAAAAACATGGTCGTGAACTGACTATATTAGCCAGTATGCTGGTTGTTAGCGCAAGTTTTATAACCTTTCTGGTCATTTATTTTTTCAACATAGATAAAAATTTGGGGATTGGCTTATTAACGGGCTCACTAACCAGTACGCCTGGTTTGGCAGCTGCAATTGATGCAACAGGCTCTCCGTTGGCTTCTATTGGGTATGGCATCGGTTATCCTTTTGGTGTAATTGGCGTTATTCTTTTTGTGAATTTTTTACCCCGTATACTTCGTGTTAATATGAAAGATGAAGAGAAAAAGTACTTGAAAGAAACGATGGCGGATTATCCTGAAATAATTTCGAAAAATTTTATCGTAGAAAATGAGAATGTAATTGGTAAAAAATTTGGCGATTTAAATATTCGTTTTATGACTAAAGCGGTTATTTCCAGAGTGATGCATGAAGGGAAAGTTGAGTTACCCGAAAATGAAACGATATTGCACAAAGGAGATGTTGTAATTGCCGTTGGTTCAAATGAAGCATTGGAAAGAGTTAGAATATTAATAGGGCATGAAACAAAACTTGAAATCCCATTAGGTTCTAATTTTGATGTTCGTTCTGTATTGGTTACCAACAAAGATGTTGTTAAAAAAACATTAGGTCAATTGCACGAACTTAGTAAATATCATGCAACTATTACGCGTATCAGAAGGTCCGGAATAGATTTATCGCCTAGTCCTTCTTCAAAATTGCAATTTGGGGATAAAATAATTGTTATTTGCCAGAAAGAAAATATGAAACAGGTAAGTGAAATTTTTGGAGATGATGATAGACAACTTTCAAATACAGACTTTTTTCCAATTGCAACAGGAATTATTTTAGGTATTTTAGTAGGAAAATTAAGTCTGAATTTTGATTCTTTTTCATTAAGTCTTGGCTTAACAGGAGGTATTTTACTTGTAGCTCTTATCTTAGGAAGAGTAGGGAAAACAGGTCCAATAATGTGGACAATGACTGGGGCTTCCAATCAATTGCTTAGACAATTTGGGCTGTTGTTCTTTTTAGCCGCTGTTGGAAGCAGCGCAGGATCAAGTTTAGAGCATACATTTAATCAATATGGACTTGAGTTGTTTATGTATGGAATTATGATAACGCTTGTTCCAATGATTATTACAATAGCGGCAGCACGCTACTTTTTTAAGATTAATTTTTTAATACTACTTGGAACGCTGACTGGAGGGATGACGAGTACGCCAGGTTTGGCAGCTGTAGATAATATGACAGACACCGACGCACCGGCACTTGCCTATGCAACAGTTTACCCTGTGGCGATGGTTATACTCATTGTAGTGGTTAAAATTCTAAGTTTGCTTTAAGCAATATTTAGTCAGCAAGGCTTCTTGTTGATTATTTTTTATACAGCGTTGCTTTATCAAAAAACTCAGTCAACGTAATTTTTGGATTTGAGTATAAATAAAGTTCCCCTGAGTTTTTCAACAATATTTCAATGGTTTCGGTGGCATTTACATAAACAAGTGAATTGTTAGATGTATTTACAACGGCATTTACAGCTTTAAAATCTTTTCCTTTAAAAGCGCTGTTATGTGTTGTTTCAATTTCCAAATTGGTTGTGGTGCCACTAAAATTAACGGAAGCTTTATCCAATGTATGAATAATCGCATTTTTTGTGTCAATAATCCCTTTTAAATTGCTTGATTCTTCTGAAGTAATAAAAGCCTCATCACATAAAATTTCCAAATCCAAATCGCTTGATTTCTTTGAGTTTACGCGAACAATTTTCGAATTTAATTTTAAACTGAAATCTGAATCGTCATAAGCGTTTATGGTTAAAGAATCTATTCGTAGTAAATTATTCGATTTAACATGGGCTTTATTGTAGGCATAAATTTCATTCAAATTTTTATTTACATTAATATGAACGATTAATTCCTTGGTTCGAACTATTTTAGAAGTCGCTCTTATGATAAGCGATCCATTTTTAATTTCAGTAATTATGGCATTTTGCACATTTGAATCCGTTTCAACAATTACAGATTGATTGTCATTATAAACCAATAAAACCGTCACGTTGTCTATCACTTCAATTTTCGTGAATTCTGAAAGTTCTCTGTTTTCTATGGTTACATCTTTATTTCCAATTATTTTTTCTTGTGCATTTATGGTAGAAAAAATAATCAAAAAAGAAATTAGTATTAATGTCTTAACTGTTTTCATTGAATAGTTTTAAACAAAAATACGTAAAATAAATTTTACATTTAATTTGTGTATTTAAAAATCTATGCTACATTTGCATCAAATGACATTTAAAAATACAAATACTAATTGGTGGTGGAACTCTCTTAATTAATAAGCGAGCCAGAATTACTATATTTATATTTAAAATATATAACAAAAGGACTTATCTCGCGGTAAGTCCTTTTTTATTGATTAAAATACGATGAAAGAAATAAAATTTAAAACAATCTCAAAAACGCAATTGGCAGACACCATTACGCCGGTTGGAATGTATTCAAAAATCAGGGATAAATATGCAAACAGTTTATTGCTGGAAAGCTCCGACTATCATAGCAAGGAAGAAAGTTTCACCTTTATTTGTGCCGAACCCATTGTGACGTTAAAGGCTGATAACAATATATTTACCTATAATTATAAAAATAAGGAACTCGACCGGAAGGAAATAAATCGCGATTTTTATGCTATTTTCGAAAGCTATAGCAACACGGTAAAAATAGACTGTGATGATTCCATAAAAGGATTCAACGGATTTTATGGCTATATTTCTTACAATGCCATTCAGTATTTTGAAACCATTAAGCTAAAAGCTAAAAAAGCAGCTTCTGAAATTCCAGATTTTCAGTTTAGTTTTTTCAAATTCATCATTGCCATCAACCATTTTAACAATGAACTTATTTTAATTGAAAATATTGAAGAAGGCGAGTTGTCAAGAATCCATGAAATTGAAACTTTAATTAATGCGCGTACTTACGGATTGTATAATTTTGAGACTTCTGGCGAAGAATCTTCAAATTGTACCGATGCCGATTTTAAAAATTACGTGGTTAAAGCAAAGGAACATTGCAAGCGTGGCGATGTTTTTCAATTGGTGTTGTCGCGGCAGTTTCAACAATCTTTTACAGGCGACGAGTTTAATGTTTACAGGGCATTGCGCTCTATAAATCCGTCTCCTTATTTGTTTTATTTCGATTATGGAAGTTTTAAATTAATGGGTTCTTCACCTGAAGCACAAATTAAAATTGATGAAGAAAAAGCCATTATAAATCCGATTGCAGGAACGTTTAAACGAACAGGAATTATGGCTCAGGATATTTTATTGGGCGAAAAACTTTCAAAAGACAAAAAAGAAAATGCCGAACATGTGATGTTGGTCGATTTGGCCAGAAACGATTTAAGCAAACATGCAAGCAATGTTAATGTTGCCATTTTTAAAGAAGTACAATATTTTAGTCATGTCATTCATTTGGTTTCAACAGTGCAAGGAAAACCGATTGGAAAAGCCATTGAAATTGTGGGCGACACGTTTCCTGCCGGAACGTTAAGTGGTGCGCCAAAGTTTAAGTCTATGGAATTAATAGACAAATATGAAAATCAAACCCGTGGATTTTATGGAGGTGCTGTCGGATTTATAGGCTTAAACAATACGGTGAATTTGGCCATCGCCATTCGCTCTTTTGTGAGTAAAAACAACACTTTGTTTTATCAGGCAGGAGCGGGAATCGTTATCAATTCAACTGAGGAAGGCGAATTACAGGAAGTAAATAACAAGTTGGCTGCTTTGAAAAAAGCATTAATCTTGGCAGAAAAAATTTAAAACATGAAAATAATAATCATAGACAATTACGATTCATTTACTTACAATTTGGTACATTTAGTAGAAACCATCACGGGCGAATATCCTGCGGTTTTTAGAAATGACAAAATTACGGTTGAAGAAGTGGGCGCATACGATATCATCATGCTTTCTCCCGGACCAGGAATTCCTGATGAAGCAGGGATTTTAAAAGAAGTGATTAAAACCTACGCTGCCACAAAGCCTATTTTTGGTGTTTGTTTGGGCTTGCAGGCTATTACTGAAGTGTTTGGAGGTTCGTTAGAAAATCTGGAGCATGTTTTTCACGGCGTTGCCACAACGATGAAAGTCAAAAGTCCCGCTGCGGTAATTTATAAAAATATTCCTCCGGAATTTGAAGCTGCTCGCTATCATTCATGGATTGCAGCTTTAGGAGATTTTCCTGAAGAATTGGAAATTACGGCGGTTGACGAATTTGGATCTGTGATGTCTTTACAACATAAAAAATACAATATCAGCGCTGTGCAATACCATCCTGAATCTATTTTAACACCTATTGGAGAAAAAATTGTTAGAAATTTTATAGAAGCAAATTCATAATGATGAAACGAGCATAACAAATTTTGATACACGAAGGAATGATTAATGGCGAACAGCAGCTGTTACAGCTAAAAAATAATATTTAAACAGATGAAAACCATATTAAGCAAATTAATCGAACAGCAATATCTAACAAAAGTAGAAGCGAGTGAAGTATTGGTGCAAATAGCGAATAACAGCTATAATGCTTCTCAAATGGCGTCTTTTTTAACCGTTTTTATGATGCGGCCTATTTCTGTGGAAGAACTTTCCGGCTTTCAGGAAGCTTTATTGGATTTGGCGGTAAAAGTAGATTTATCGGAATTTAATACGATAGATTTATGCGGTACGGGAGGCGATGGAAAAAATACCTTTAACATTTCAACATTGACTTCATTTGTTGTTGCCGGAACAGGAAACAAGGTTGCCAAGCATGGAAATTATGGGGTTTCTTCAGTAAGTGGTTCTTCAAATATGTTGGAGTTTTTAGGCTATAAATTCACCAATGATGAAGCTGTTTTAAAACACCAGATTGAGCGTGCAAATATTTGTTTTTTACATGCGCCACTATTTCATCCGGCGATGAAAGCTGTTGGTCCTGTGAGAAAGGAGCTGGGTGTAAAAACATTTTTCAATATGTTGGGGCCTTTGGTAAATCCGAGTCGGCCACAAAATCAGTTGGTTGGCGTTTTTAACATGGAAGTGGCAAGAATTTA
>JAENXD010000082.1 GCA_016649745.1 Flavobacteriaceae bacterium
TTATTTTAATAATGAAGAAAAACCATAAAATATTTTATGGTTTTTCTGTTGTTTTGGAAAGAGTGCGCATATTTATGACCCCTAAAATTTATTCCCCGTTTAAAATTTTGTAAACCAATACTGCGGAAAGCGGTTGCCCGGATGCTTTTTTTCTAATATCATCAAAACTGAAGCGAAAATCACAGCCATTTTTATAGTCGCTGCATCCGTAAGCGATTTTTCCTTTTAAAATGGTTCCTTTATGGCATTTCGGACAACTAATTTTCTCAGGAACATTTTGGTTACTGAGCGCAGTCGAAGTATGGTTACTGAGCGTAGTCGAAGTATTCTTTTCTTCCAAAACCAAATTAAATTCTTCGTTAAAACGGATTAATCCTTCGGTTTCGCCAGTGTTGGTTTTAAAGCCTTTTAAGTTTACGGTGCAGCCTTTTTGCAACAAGCGGAGGTATTGATTTTCTGATATTTTCTTGTCGAGAAAACTAAAAGGCAGTCTAAAATCACAGCCACTTTTAAATTCACTGCAGCCGTAAGCCGTTTTTCCTTTTAACAGCATTCCTTTTTTACATTTCGGACATTTTTCTGAGGAAATTCCTTTGGTTTCAACGATGGTTTTTTTAGAAGTTTCTTTTGCGGGTTCAGCATAGGAAATATTTGCCGTTATTTTTTCGGAACGAACTTCATACACTAAATTGTCTACCATTCTTTTCATATTTTTAATGAAAGTTCCGGCGTTGTAGGTTCCTTTTTCAATTTCCTTGAGCTGTTTTTCCCATTGGCCGGTTAATTCAGCCGATTTTAACAACTCACTTTGAATCACATTTATCAATTGTATGCCAGTTTGCGTGGGTAAAATCTGTTTTTTATTGCGAACAATATATTTTCGTTTAAAAAGTGTTTCAATAATATTTGCTCTTGTTGAAGGGCGTCCAATGCCATTTTCTTTCATTAATTCTCGCAATTCATCGTCGTCAATTTGTTTACCGGCAGTTTCCATGGCTCTAAGCAAAGTGGCTTCAGAAAATAAATTAGGCGGTTTTGTTGCTTTTTCTAAAAAGGAAGGTTCATGCGGACCTTTTTCTCCTTTTACAAAATTTGGCAGGATATCCGCTTCCTTTTTTTCACTTGCATTGAGCGAAGCCGAAGTGTCAAAAACAACCCGCCATCCTTTGTCTAGAATTTCTTTTCCGGTTGTTTTAAAATTTACTTCGGCGGCAAGGCCAATCACAGCTGTGTTGGAAACGGTACAATCATCATAAAACACCGCAATAAACCGCCTCGTAATAATATCGTAAACCTGATGCTGGGCGTTAGGCAAATTAATTTGAACGCCAGTTGGAATAATGGCATGATGATCGGTTACTTTTTTGGTGTTAAAAACCAAAGGCGATTTTTTTATTTTTTTTTCTAATAAAGGCGAAGTTAAAGTTTGGTAAGCGGTTAAGTTTTTTAGTATTCCGGGTACTTTCGGATATACATCATCAGGCAAAAAGGTGGTATCGACTCTTGGGTACGTCACTACTTTTTGTTCGTATAATTTTTGAACAATTTTAAGAGTTTCATCGGCTGAAAAATCGAATTTATTGTTGCAATAAACCTGTAATCCAGTTAAATCAAACAGTTTAGGTGCTTTTTCTTTCCCTTTTTTCTTGGTGATGGAAACAATTTCAAAATCGCTTTCTTTTACTTTATTTGCAAGCAATTCTCCATCTTCCTTTTTCTGAAAGCGCCCTTCTTCACAATTAAAAAGTGTTTCCCTATAAAGTGTTTGCAGTTCCCAATAAGGCTGCGGAATAAAATTTTTTATTTCCTTAAATCGGTTTACCACCATAGCCAAAGTGGGCGTTTGCACTCTTCCAACAGATAAAACTTGTTTGTTTCCGCCGTGTTTTAGGGTGTATAATCTTGTGGCATTCATTCCCAGCAACCAATCGCCAATAGCTCTTGAATAACCGGCATAATATAAATTGTCGTAGTTTTTGGAAGGTTTTAGATTTTCAAAACCTTCTTTGATAGCTTCCGTAGTTAAAGAGGAAATCCATAAGCGTTTTACTTTACCTTTGTAATTTGCCTGCTGAATTACCCAACGCTGAATCAATTCTCCTTCTTGCCCGGCATCACCGCAATTGATAATTACACTGGCTTTATCAAATAAGCTTTTAACAATATTGAATTGTTTTTTTATGCCCGGATTGTCACTAACTTTTGTTTCAAACTTTTCCGGAAGCATTGGTAAGTTGTTCAAATTCCAGCTTTTCCAATGCGGTTTGTAATCATTGGGTTCAAACAACGTGCATAAATGTCCGAAGGTGAAGGTAACCGCGTAACCATTGCCTTCAAAATAGCCGTCGCGTTTGGTATTTGCGCCTAAAACGGCAGCAATTTCACGCGCAACACTTGGTTTTTCGGCAATACATACTTTCATCTGTTATTTCTTAATTTTTTATCAATTATAAGGACTCGCAAAATACTATTTTTTGTAGGAATAGCGACTGTTAATAACAGAATGATTTTTGAATTTTTTTAAGAATTTGTTTGAAAAGGTATGATATCCTTTACTGATAAAATGTAATAAATGTCACTAAATTATTTAACATGATTCTGAGTATGAAATTAATGATAAACCGCTATATTTGTTTAGAAATTTAGTTCCTTTTAAGAAAATAAATAATGAAACACTTCGACAAACAAGCAAAAGAATGGGATCAAGATCCAAAAAAGACTGAAAGAGCAATTGTCATTGCAAAAGAAATGACTTATTTTATTCATCCAAATAAAACAATGAATGCTTTTGAGTTTGGCTGTGGAACAGGACTATTGAGTTATCAGCTAAAAGATTTTTTCAAAACAATTACACTTGCCGATACTTCCGAAGAGATGATAAAAGTTTTGCAGGAAAAAATAACCGATGAAAATATTAAAAATTTCAGACCGCTTTTTGTCGATTTATTAGAAGAGAATTTTGTGATAAATCACGATGAATATGATGTGATTTATACTTTGATGACCCTTCATCATATTCTTGATATTGATAAGATTTTAAAAATATTCAATGCTATGCTGAAAACGGGTGGTTATTTGTGTATTGCCGATTTGGTTCAAGAAGACGGTTCTTTTCATACCAATGTGCCCGACTTTAACGGTCATAATGGGTTTGATAGGATCAAGTTAAGTGCAGTTTTATCTACTCATGGATTTAAAATGGAGTACAATAAAATTCCTTTAGAGATTGAAAAAGAGTTTGGTAATAAAATAAAGAAATATCCTTTATTTTTAATGATTTGCAAAAAAATGAATTAGCCTGATATTTCTAAAATTAGGTGTTTAAATTATGGAATGGTTTTTAAACCTTTACAAAATAATATGAAAAGCTTAAGTAATGAATTGGTTATAATTGTTAATATATAAATCTTGAAAATAATGAAAAAAGCACTAAAAGAAATAAAGCCAGGTTACGGACTGGGTTCTCTTAAGTTTGGAATGACCAGAGACGAAGTTAAATCATTGCTTGGAAATCCATCATTTATCGACAAATATTCACATTCGGATTCGGCAAAAGATTTGACAGAATCTTGGCAATATGACGATTTATTGCTATCGCTTAGTTTTGATGAAGAAGAAGACTGGAAATTAATTATGATTTCTGTTAATGATGATTTTTATGAATTGGAAGGGGAAAATTTAATTGGGCTGACTGAGGAAATGCTTATTGAACAATTGGATGAAATGAATTTAGGGGAATGGAGCCTTGAGGATTGTTCCGATGATGACAACGAAGATCAAAAAGTGATTGAAGCTGAAGATAAATCGATTAATTTTTGGATAAATGACGGCATTTTAGATGAAATACAATGGACGCCTTTTTTTATTGATGATGACACCATTGAGTGGCCTGAGTAATATGTAGCATTTAGTCAGAAAAACATTTTTTTATGACAAATAAATATCAATTAACAGCTGTTATTTACTGCAAATGATTAGAACAGTAAAATTTGAAGATGCACAGGAAATCGCTGAAATATACAATTATTATATTCTTAATTCTTGCGTAACTTTTGAAGAAATACCTATAAGTATTGAAGAAATGAGCGAAAGAATTCAAGCTGCACATTCAAAATTTCCTTGGCTTGTTTATGAAAAAGATAAGGAAATTATAGGTTATGCTTATGCAAGTGTATGGAAACCCAGATCAGCTTATAAATACACTATAGAAAGCACTATTTATCTGAAAAAGGAGGCAACAAAAAACGGAATAGGATCTCTGCTTTACAAAGAATTGATTAGCCGGTTAACAAATTTAGGTTTTCATGCGGTAATTGGAGGAATATCACTTCCTAATGAAGCGAGCATTGCTTTACATGAGAAATTCGGATTTAAAAAGGTGGCTCAATTTAAAGAAGTGGGCTACAAGTTTAATAAATGGATTGATGTTGGTTATTGGGAGTTGCTAATTAATAAATGCAACATTTAAAACACTTTATAAACAGGCAGTTTTAAATGTGCATTTTCATAATATGGAGAATTTTTGTACACAAAATCCAGCTGTGCTTCCGGGTTGTCTGCAAAATCTTTATCTGCTTTCATTTTTTGATTCAATGAATCTCTTAAATCCGGATTTTCCTCTAACAACTTTTCAGCAATATCTTCAAAAACATAGGATGAAAAGTGTTCCTTTTGCTCTAAAACAGTATCGAAAAAATTCCAGTTAAAAAAGGAATCGGTTGCTTCGGCTTCTAAGGTTTCTATAATATAACGAACGCCATTTTGCTGGATAGGGATATAAATATCTCCCTTATTAAATAACACCTTTTTGATTTCAGATGAAACGGTGGTATTAAAATGTGGATAATGTCCTTCAAAAGGTTTTGTGCTTGTTTTGTAATCTTTAATATGTTGCTCTTCAACAGTTAGGATTGTGTCCTTTTTAAAAGAAATGTATTCAATATTGTTATCTTTTAATCGTTCCATAACTTTCCACCAACCTTGTTTTAAAAGATAACCTTTCGGAATTTGAATTTCTTTTGAAGGGATATAATTATTGAAATATTTTACAGGTTTTGTATAGGGTTTTGTTCTGTCGTAAAACAGGCGTTTTCCATTGGTCACTTTACTGTCAAGATAACTTCCTTCATAGCCTTTAAATTGCAGTGTTGAATAGTTGTTTTTATCAAGTTCAAAAGAAATAGGATAGGTTTTTTTTGCTAAAATAGTTGCAACAGCATTGTTGCGAAGCTCTTTAATTTCTGCACCTTTTTCAAGGGTAAAATCGATCACAGATTCCAATAAGCTATAGGATTCTTCCACACGTTGTTTGTAGGGTTTTAACATATGGGTTTCCACCATCATTCCCAAGGTGTTGAACAAAGTGGTGTAACCTGTCGAATATCTCGGACTGTCGAAAAACTGGCTGAAACCTACTTCTGGCGTTGTTCTCCAAACATTTACATAAGGTGTAATAATAATGTCTTTTTTTAGCAGCGAAACTTCAATATTGGGTTTCATTTCATTTTCAATAAAATGACCCAAATCATTTCCCAAATTGTTGTGTTGCGTAAATAAATGTGTAATTCCGTATTGATAATCGGCGCCATTGCTTACGTGGTTGTCAATAAAAATATCAGGATTTACCAAATGAAAAATTTCAGCAAAAGCTTTGGCATTTTTGGTATCGGCTTTGATAAAATCCCGATTTAAATCAAAATTTTGGGCATTTCCCCGAAATCCATATTCCTTCGGGCCGTTTTGGTTTGCCCGGGAGAAACTGTTTCTGTTTAAAGCACCGCCAATATTGTAAATTGGGATAACAGCGATTATTATATTTTTTAATTGCAAAATTCTGTTTTTATCCTGAACAAGATCTCTTAACAACATCATAGAAGCATCAACACCATCTGGTTCTCCCGGATGAATGGCATTGTTGATTAAGATAATTATTTTTTTGGAATCGTTAATTTTATTGAAGTCAAATTCTTTTGAAGCATTAAAAACAACCAAATGCAAGGGGAATCCGCTGTCTGTTTCACCCATTTCCAACATAGAAATTTCGGGATAAGCAGCTGCCAATTCTTTGTAAAAGGTGATGGTTTCTTGGTAAGTGGAAGTTTCTGTACCTGTTGATTTTTCGAATACAGTCGTAAAATCTTTCAGTATTTTTTGCGCTGAAATTGTACAAGAAAATAATGTGACTAACCCTAAAAAAAGTAATTTTTTAAAGTCCATTCTCATAATTTTTTTGAAACACTCTCAGGAACCAAGCAAGAAATATCTCCGCCATTTTTCAAAACATCGCGCACAATGCTTGAGCTTATAAAGGAAGTGTCGGCCGAGGTTAATAAGAAAACCGTTTCAACCGTTGATAATTTTCTATTGGTTTGGGCAATTGCTTTTTCAAATTCAAAATCAGCCGGATTTCGCAAGCCTCTTAAAATAAAATGGATGTTTAATTTTTTACAGAAATCGATGGTTAGGCCGGAATACGTTTTTACCTTTATTTTAGGTTCATTGGCATAATGTTTTTTGATAAAATTGACGCGTTCTTCCAAAGAAAACATATAGGCTTTTTCGGTATTTACGCCAACAGCAATTATAATTTCACTAAATAATGGCAATGCTCTGTTAATAATATCAACGTGACCTAAAGTAATTGGATCAAACGATCCCGGAAAAATTGCTTTTTTCATCTGTTTAAATTTTATTTTTTAGCGGTAACAGATGCTGCCTGCCTGCTGGCAGGTAGGCCTGCCTGCCGGACAGGCAGGTTCGCCAATAATAATTCCTTTATGTGTCAATATTTGCAATGCTTGTTTCATGAATTGTGGTTTAAAGCCATTTCAATGGCGTTATGAAAAAGTTTTTCTAAACTAATGCCTGCAGCTTCGGCTTGTTGCGGAATTATACTTTCGGTTGTCAATCCTGGTACCGTATTCATTTCCAGAAAATAAGGCTCGCCATTTACCAAAATATATTCGGAGCGTGAAAAACCGCTCATGTTTAAAATTTGATAGACATGAGAAGCTATTTTTTCTAATTTTTTATGAATTTCAGGGGAGATTCTGGCAGGCGTAATTTCCTGAGATTTTCCCAAATACTTTGCGTCGTAATCAAAAAACTCGTTTTCCGATACAATTTCTGTCATCGGCAGCACTTTAATTTTTCCTTTGTACTCTATAACGCCAATGGTTATTTCGGGTCCGTCTAAAAATTCTTCTATTAAAATCTGTGAATCTTCTTTAAAAGCTTTTTCTATTGCAGGAATCATTTCCGAAGTTGTTTTTGCTTTAGAAATACCAAAACTGGAACCTGCGTTATTGGGTTTTACAAAACAAGGCAAGCCCACTCTGGCAATTATTTCATCCACTTTAATGTTATCACCTTTATTTAAGAAGTAAGATTTTGCGGTTTTTATGCCATATTGTTTCACCACACTTAAACAATCTCGTTTGTTAAAGGTTAAGGCCATCTGGTAAAATGGCGCTGATGTGTGTTTAAGTCCAATCAATTCAAAATAAGCTAAAAGAGTACCGTCTTCGCCCGGATGTCCGTGAATGGCATTAAAAACACAATCGAAATTAATTTTTTCATCGTTAATTTCAGTAGAAAAATCGTGTTTGTTTATGGGAAATTCATTTTCAAAATCATCAACAAGCACCCATTTATCTTTAAGAATATGAATTTTGTAGGTATTGTATTTTTCTTTTGAAATATTTTCATAGACAACTTGGCCACTTTTTAAAGATATTTCAACTTCCGAGGAGTATCCTCCCATAATTATGGCAATATTTTTTTTCATTTTGTGTTTCATGAAATGGAATACAAACTTACTCAAAGATTTGAAATAAAATTACCCAATTGGCCAATAAATCAATGAAATAATTAAACAATTAGTTAATGAGCCAATTAGCCGGTTAAAGAAAAGAGAATAGAAAGTAGAGACGAAAGTTAATGGAAATAAGCAATTTTCAACTTTCAAACTTTCAACTTTTTAACAAATAAACAATAATAAAGTATCTTTGCACAAAATAAAAAAAACGGGAATATGAGTTTAATTCAATTTATAAAATCTAAAGTATTTGTAAAGCAGTTGCTAATTGCTTTTGGAGTTTTATTTGCATTGGTTTTTGTGATGGCAATGTGGTTAAATCTTTCCACCAATCACAATCAAAAAATTGAAGTTCCTAACTTGGAGAAAATGAGTTTAGAGAAAGTTGCGCAAGTGCTGGATGAATTGGATTTGAACTGGGAAGTTATAGACTCTGCCAGTTATAATGCTGATTATCCGGATAAATCTGTCATTGAGCAAAGTCCGGAAGCTGGAGATTTTGTGAAAGAAAACAGAAAAATATATTTAACATTGAATCCATCAGGATATAAAGATGTTGAAATACCCGATTTTTACGGCAAAACAAAAAGACAGGCCACTTCACAATTAACAGCCATAGGTTTCAGAATAAGCGCACAGGAAATTTATGTTAATGATATTGCGAAAGATGTCGTGAGAGGTCTAATATATAATGGTAAGGAATTAAAAACTGGTGATAAAGTTCCACAAGACTCAGAGCTTATCCTAAAATTAGGAGATGGAAATGGTGGCGATCAGCAAATAGATAATTCTGAACAAGAGAATATAGATACTTCTGAACAAGAGCAAATAGAATGAAAATAGAAGACATAGACGAATTAGAGAAAGAAGAATTTTACGAACATTACAGGTATGTTGCCAGCGAAGGTCAGGAGCCATTGCGAGTGGATAAATATTTAATGAATTTCATAGAATATTCTACTCGAAATAAAATTCAGCAGGCAGCAAAAGCAGGAAATATATTGGTGAATGACATTCCTGTAAAATCAAACTACAAAGTAAAAGCAAAAGATGTGGTTCGTGTTGTTTTGGCGCATCCGCCTCATGAAAATTTATTGGTTGCCGAAGACATTCCTTTAGATATTTTATTTGAAGATGATGAGGTTATGGTGGTAAATAAACCTGCAGGTATGGTTGTGCATCCGGGACATGGAAATTACAGTGGCACTTTGGTGAACGGATTGATTTTTCATATTGAAAATTTACCTACAAATTCTAACGAACGTCCGGGCTTGGTGCACAGAATTGACAAGGATACCAGCGGTTTGTTGGTGGTGGCAAAAACCGAATATGCCATGGCGCATTTGTCTAAACAATTTTTTGAGAGAACAACAGAGCGTTTGTACTACGCCTTGGTTTGGGGAAATATTGAAGAAGAGGAGGGAACCATTGAAGGAAATGTTGGGAGAAGTTTAAAAAACAGATTGCAAATGAGTGTTTTCCCAGAAGGTGATTTTGGAAAGCACGCCGTTACCCATTATAAAGTTATTGAACGATTTAGCTATGTTACATTGGTTCAATGTAAATTAGAAACAGGAAGAACGCATCAAATTAGAGCGCATTTTAAATACATAGGTCATACACTTTTTAACGATGAACGATATGGAGGGGATATGGTTTTAAAAGGAACAACTTTTACCAAATACAAACAATTTGTGGAAAATTGCTTTAAAGTATTGCCAAGACAAGCACTTCATGCAAAAACACTGGGTTTTCAGCATCCTACAACTAAGGAGTTTTTGAGATTTAACTGTGATATTCCAGAAGATATGCAATTGTGTTTAGAGAAATGGAGAGGTTATACTATAAATCAGAAGGATTAATTTGAAGAAATTATTTTTTAAGAATGTGATTTTTTAGCACAAAACAAACGAAATTACCTTCAAAAACAATTTCTTTTTCACCATTTGAAACCGTTACTGATACGACACTTTTTTTTGGATGACTTTTGTCTGTAATTGTGGCAATAGCTGTTAATTCATCATTTAAAACTACTGGTTTTAAAAATGTTGTTTCGGCTTTTCCTAAAACTACAGTTGGTTCATTTATAGCAACCATAGCAGCATAATCTGCCAATCCAAAAACAAAACTACCATGGGCAAGATTGTATTTATCAACAATCATTTCTTTCGTGATTTTCAATGATACTTTTGCACTATTATTTTCTATAGAAACAACAGATCCTATTAAGCTTTTAGATGCTAATAAATGTGTATTCTGTTCTAAATTATTCATTTTATAAGAGGATTATTACTTAAGACTGCGAAATTCATTTTTTTTAAATTAAGAACCAAACTAAATTATGTGATCGCTTATTTTTAGCTTTTTTGGTTGTATTTTTGTGTTTGAATTCGTCCTTATTTGTGTTTAAAATTATTGAAATGAAAGAATTTGATGTTGAAAACTGGAATAGAAATGCGCAATACCAATTTTTTAAAACGTATGAAGATCCTTTTTTTAATATTACAGCCAATATAGAAGTCACTAATCTTTACAAGTATTGCAAACAACATCATTTGTCGTTTTCTTTGGCTTGTATATTCGTTGCTTTAAAATCAGCAAATGAGATCACCGAGTTTAAATTGCGATTTAAAAATGATAAAGTTTATTTATTTGGTAGCGTAAATATTGGTTCCACTGTTTTAAATGACGACCTAACTTTTTCATTTTGCGATTTCGAGTTTCAGAAAACAATATCTGAATTTGATGTTAACGGTAAAATAGTGCTTGAAAATCATAAAAATGGTATAGAATTTAATTCCCCTGAAGATGATTTGGGCATTATTCATTGTTCAACAATTCCTTGGGTTTCTTTTACCGGATTTAAGCATGCAAGAAAGGGAGATGAAGGTTTGCAAGGAATTCCAAAATTGGTGTTTGGTAAATTATTTACAGAAAATGAAATTCAAAAAATCCCTTTTTCTGTGGAAGTTCACCACGCATTAATGGATGGTTATCACGTTGGATTGCTCTACAAAAAAATGCAACAATATATTAGCGAGTTAGTATAAGATCACTTATTTTTTTAGAAAACTATCTTATTTAATTTATTTTCTTTTTAGGATTAATATTGGTAAATTTACTTAGTAATGAAGATAGAAGAACTTATATTGTTTACAAATAATTTAGAACAGCAAGTTGATTTTTATGCTACAGTTTTAGAATTCCAAATCATAAATTCAACTCCTGAAAGCTGTAGTTTTAAAATTGGTCAATCAACACTTGTATTTCAATATAAAAAGGATACCGTTCCTTATCATTTTGCTTTTAATATTCCCTCAAATAAAGAAGATGAGGCTTTAAAATGGTTAAAGGAAAGGGTAGAAATACTGCCTTTTGATGAAAATGAAATAATTGATTTTTCAAGTTGGAATGCAAAATCAATATACTTTTATGATGCTGATAAAAATATTGTAGAATTTATTGCAAGAAAAAACTTAAACATTAATTTTACTGAAAAATTTTCGTCTAAATCAATATTGAATATAAGTGAAATAGGCGTTGCAACAATGCAAATTCCAGCGTTGTTCAAAAGGCTAAACCAGATTCTTGGAATTGATGTTTTTAGCGGAGATTTTGAACGGTTTTGTGCCGTTGGTGATGAAAATGGATTATTTATAATAGTTCATAAACAATTAAAAAAATGGTTTCCAACAGGGGATAAAATTTACGACTCAGATTTCATTATTAAAGGAGACTATAATTTTGAATTTAAGAATGGAAAAATTATTGAAATAACGTAGTTTTGTCAATACTGAAAAACAAAAGATGAAAATAGTAATATCACCGGCTAAATCATTGGATTATGAGACTCCAATTCCCACAAAGCAATTTACACAAGGAAATTTTTTAGAAGACGCCGCAAAAATAAATACCGTTTTAAAAAAGAAATCACCAAAACAACTATCAGCATTAATGAGTGTTTCATCAAATTTAGGTGAATTAAATTGGCAACGAAACCAGGAATGGGAATTGCCTTTTACGCTAAAGAATTCACGCCAGGCAATCTTTGCTTTTAAAGGAGATGTTTATTTGGCTCTGGATGCTTATTTCTTGCCGCTAGATAAATTGGATCAACTCCAAAATAAATTAAGAATCTTGTCAGGACAATATGGCTTGTTGAAACCCTTAGACTTGATGCAGCCTTATCGTTTGGAGATGGGAACTAAATTAAAAGTGGATAAAAAAGAGAATTTATACCAGTTTTGGGGTAATACAATTACTGAAAAATTGAATTTGGAACTCGCTGATAATGAATTATTTATTAACTTGGCAAGCCAAGAGTATTTTAAAGCAATAAAACCAGCGTTATTGAAAGTTCCGATAATTACGCCGGTTTTTAAAGATTTTAAGGATGGAAAATTAAAAACAATTGCTTTTTTCGCGAAAAAAGCGAGAGGTTTGATGGTTCGTTTCATTATTGATCACCATATTGAAACTATAGAAGATTTAAAAATTTTTAACGAGGAAGGTTATGCTTTTGATTCAAATTTATCAAAAGAAAATGAGTTGGTTTTTACGCGATAAATATAGATTTTTTTTAATTTGTATTGATTTTTTATATAAGTTTGCGCCAACGTTTATAAAGGCCATGAAGAAAATACGTTTTTTATCATGTAACGCTAATGTTTACAAGTCTTTAAAACACAAAATTATTGAAAAATATAACGAAGAATTAAGCATTTTAATGACTTCTTTTAAACACATTTTAAAGTTGTACAGCGTATTGAAAGTTGTTAGATTTAAAAAAAATTATTTAGTATTAAGAGTATAGATAAAACAAAACTTTTTGAACTTAATATGAGTCGAAAAATGACTACCTTATTAATTGTAAAATTAAAATACTAAATGAACACAAAATACATCGATTTAATAAGTCAAACATTCGATTTTCCGCAAGAAGAATTTGAGGTTGACGCCAATAAAAATTTACATTTTCATGACATTGATACCATGCAGTTGGTTGAAGAATTTGGAACACCCTTAAAATTTACCTACTTACCAAAAATCAGCGAAAATATTCAAAAAGCGAAAGAGTGGTTTCATAAATCCATGAAAGCGCATAAATATAAAGCCAAATATCATTATTGTTATTGCACTAAAAGCTCTCATTTTAAACATGTGTTAGATGAAGCTTTAAAAAATGAAATTCATATTGAAACTTCTTCTGCAATTGACATTGATATTGTTGAGAATTTAAAAAATGACGGTAAAATAACAGATAAAACTTTTATTTTATGTAATGGCTTCAAGAGAGATGATTACATTACAAATATTCAAAGGTTGATCAATAACGGCCATAAAAATTGTATTCCAATTATCGATAATTATGAAGAAATAGGGTTGCTTACCGAAGGGACCAAAAAGAAAATAAACATAGGTATCAGAATTGCTTCTGAAGAAGAACCAAAGTTTGAATTTTACACCTCTCGTTTGGGAATTGGATATAAAAATATTGTTGAATTTTATAGACGTGAAGTAAAAGACAATCATAAGGTGAATCTGAAAATGCTGCATTTCTTTATCAATACGGGTATTAAAGACAATGCTTATTATTGGAATGAATTAAGCAAATGTTTAAAGGTTTATATCAGTTTGAAAAGAATTTGTCCGAGTTTGGACAGTTTAAACATTGGTGGCGGATTTCCAATAAAAAATTCCTTGGCTTTTAACTACGATTATGAATATATGATTGGTGAAATTATCAGTCAAATAAA
>JAENXD010000087.1 GCA_016649745.1 Flavobacteriaceae bacterium
GATTAATCATGTTGTCTATAATGTTTGAAATTCACTATAAATATACTGATTGTCAGGCTTTTATGCAAATATTTTGATGCTTTTTATCATTGATTTATTGCTTTTTTCTTGTTGTTTTTAACCCTTAATTCGCATTATTAACTATTAATTGTTAATTATGCTACTCCAACCTAATTTTATATTTTTTAATGCTTACAACTATAAAAAACAGTGTCATAGACAGTATTATAACCGTTTCTTTCCAAATAAAACTCAATCCGACCCCTTTAAGCATAATCGCTTTTAAAATAATGATAAACCATTTTGCAGGTATGATATGGCTAATTATTTGTAATGGGTAAGGCATACTGTTGATAGGGAAAATGAACCCAGACAATAAAATAACCGGAAGCATCAAGCCCATTAAAGATATCATCATAGCGGTTTGTTGGGTGGAGGATATGGTTGAAATTAAGATTCCTAACGACAAAGCATTTATGATGAATAGCACACTTTCAAATCCAAGTAAAAACAAGCTTCCCTCAACTGGCATTTTAAATATGAAAATACTCATTAAAACAATGACCACTGCATTAATTACCGACAGGAATATGTAAGGAAATACTTTCCCCAGAATTACCTGAAATGATTTTAATGGAGATACCAATAATATTTCCATGGTGCCCAATTCCTTTTCACGCGTTATGGAAATTGAAGTCATCATGGCTGAAACCAACATTAAAATAACCGTCATAACTCCCGGAACAAATGTAAAAACACTTTTTAATTCAGGATTGTAAATTAGGCGCGTTTCAGGATTTATTTTAGAAGGAGCCTTTATTTGTTTATTAATTTCTAGCTGGTAATTTTGTAAAATCGAATTAAGATAGTTAGTAATGGTGTTTGCCGTATTTGGGTCGGTTGCATCTGTAATTATTTGAACAGTTGTTTTGTTTTCTTTTGTTAGGTTCTCACTGAAATTTTTATCAAAAATCAATACAGCCTTTACATCTCCTTTTTGGAAAACAGATTCAATTTCACCATCATTTGTAATTATTTGTTTGGTGGTAAAATATTTAGAAGCTGCAATTTTATGGATAATTTCTTGTGTAGTTGCGTCTTTAGTTTTGTCAAAAAATGCAATATCTACATTGTTAATTTCATTGGTAATGGCAAATCCAAACAACAATACTTGGGCAATTGGCATTCCAAAAAGAATGAATAATGATCGTGTATCTCTAAAGATATGGAGAAATTCCTTTTTTATAAATCCTTTAAATCGTTTCATATAGTTATATTGTTATCATGAGGAGTGAAATGGGGTGGCTATCTCACTTTCCTAATATGAGATTGCCCTATTTCACTTCGTTTCGTTCGCAATGACATTTCAATTATTATTCTATCTTTATTTTTTACTCAATATTTCGCGCCAATTTTAAAAACACGTCATTCATAGAATTTACTTTAAATTGTTTTTTCAGTTTATTGGGCGTGTCCAAAGCCTCAATTCTTCCCTCTACCATAATGGAAACACGATCGCAATATTCTGCTTCATCCATATAATGAGTGGTCACAAAAACAGTGGTGCCGTTGCTGGAGGCTTTATAGATCATTTCCCAAAACTGTCGTCTGGTAATTGGGTCAACACCTCCGGTTGGCTCATCCAAAAAAACAATTTTAGGATTGTGCAATAAAGCAACCGAAAAAGATATTTTTTGTTTCCAACCCAAAGGCAAAGCACCTACCAATCCGTCCACAATTTCTTGTAATCCCAATTCTTCAACCAGCTGACGTCTTTTTTCTTCAATTTGTTTGCGGGACAAACCATAAATACCCCCAAAAAAGGTAATATTTTCTTTTACCGTTAAATCGTCATACAAAGCAAATTTCTGGCTCATATAGCCTATATTTTTTTTAATGTCTTCAGGATTTTTGAAAACATCAAATCCGGCAACTTGTGCTTTCCCTGATGTTGGTTTTCCAATACCTATCAGCATTTTCATTGCTGTGGTTTTACCTGCGCCGTTTGCGCCCAAAAAACCAAAAATCTCCCCTTTTTTAACTTCAAATGTGATGGCGTCTACCGCGGTAAAATCACCAAATTTTTTGGTTAGGTTTTCAACTTTAATTACAATATTGTCTTCCATTTTAATTATTTTAATCTTAATAGACGAGGCTTTCTGATAAGTTTAAAAACGGCATTCTGAATCTACCTTCTGCAGGTTCAGGGTGACGAAAATTTCACTTTTTTAACCAGCCTTCAACTATTTATTTTGCCAATTCCATAAAGGTATCTTCAATTGTAGTTGCCGTTGGCTGAATAATAACATTATTTAAACCTTTCTCTTTTAAAAACACCTTTAATTCTTCGGTGTTAAAATCGGTTCGCTTATCTGTATAGTGCACAAATTCACCAAAAGGATAAACGCTATAATTATGTTCATACTCTTTTAAAGCCATCAGCAGTTTATACATATTATCTGCACCTATGTCATATATTTTTTTTGAAAAATGTTTTACAATTTTTTGCGGGGTGTCAATTTGTAATATTTTACCGTCTTGAATTAAAGCGATTCTGTCGCACAAAGCAGCTTCATCCATATAGGGCGTTGAAACCAAGATGGTGATTCCCTTTTGTTGTAAACGCTTCAGCATTTCCCAAAATTCTTTACGTGAAACAGGATCCACGCCGGTAGTTGGTTCATCTAAAAACAACACTTTCGGTTTATGAATTAGCGCACAGGATAAAGCCAGTTTTTGTTTCATTCCGCCCGAAAGGTCTCCTGCTCTACGCTTTTTAAAGGGCTCAATTTGTACATAAATATCTTTTATTAAATCATAATTTTCTTCAATGCTTGTCCCAAATATGGTTGCAAAGAAATTTAAGTTTTCCTCAACTGTTAAGTCTTGATACAACGAAAAACGCCCCGGCATATAGCCAACATTGTCTCGAATGCTTTTATAATCCGCAACCACATCAAAACCAGCCACGGTTGCAGTCCCTTTATCCGCAATAAGCAAGGTGGTTAAAATTCTGAAAATGGTTGTTTTACCGGCACCGTCAGGCCCAATCAATCCGAACAATTCCCCTTCTTTTACTTCAAAAGAAACATCGTTTACGGCATTTACTTCTTTAAATGATTTGCTGATATGCTTTACGGAAATACCCATTTTGAAAATGTTATTTTATTTAAAATATGCGGAATATTCCGACAAATATTTAGTTAATTTCTCCAAACCGGATTTACGAGTGGCTAAATCTTCGGCTGCCAAATCTTTAAATAAAGGTTTCATGGGCAAAAGGTAATTATGCAATTGGTCATGAGCTTCTCCGGTCATAGTGCATTTGGATATGATGGCACCAAATTCTGCTTCTAATTTCGTCTTTAGTTCTGGGTAAGCCTCCATATTTTCAGTATCCTTAAAATTGGATATTGATTTTGTCATATTTTGGATTCCCTCAGTAGTTTCGATATTTGCCATCCACAAATTCCCGTTATTTAATTCTAATACACCTTCACTTTCGTGAGCTTCTTCTTCGGTTTGGACAGGTTCAACAATTTGTTGTTTTTTATTTTCTTTGCAGGAAATAAATAAAAGAGTTGCCACTGTAATGATTACTAAAAGGCTTGTTTTTTTCACGTGGTTTGTTTTTTATGATTATTATTCATTTTGATTGTTAATAAGAAAATTAAGATCCATATACTTATTCTAAAACTCATGGCTTTTATACTTTCCGTTGCGACAGTTTCGTTGAAAAGATACAGGTAAAGCGCTATTATTGTATGTGTCGAAAGGATAAATACAATTACTTTTTTGGCAAATAAATTACGTTTCCAAATTAAATACGATGCCACTATTGAAAGAACTCCAAAAAGCACGTTGTACATAACCAGCCAGTTGAGAACGTTGTAATTTTTTAGGTCAATTCCCAAAAGTACTTTTGAACCAGCAATAACAGACATTCCACCAATTAAGAGTGCAAGTATTGCGGCAATTCCCATCCTAAATCCTTCCCGAGGGGAAGGACTTTTTTTATTTTTGTTAGAATCTAGAATAGTCATATTAATCAATTTTATTCTCCCTTTTCTTTGGAAGAGTTTGGGGATAGGATCCACATTTCTGCAGGCATTCCTATTTTTAGGCCTCCATCATTTACGACATTTACTTTTAAAGCATACACCAAATTAACGCGTTCCTCTTTGGTTTGAATTATTTTAGGAGTGAATTCAGCTTCAGAAGCTATCCATGAAATAACGCCTTCATAGTTTTTCATCGTTTCGTCGGCATCGATTTTAACAGTTACTTTTTGTCCTATTTTTAGAGTTGAAAGCTGGGTTTCACTAACGTAAACGCGTAATTCCATCATGTTTAAATCGGCAATTTTATACAGTGGTCTCCCAAAAGAAGTGACCTCATTGGTTTCGGCGTATTTTGTTAACACGGTTCCGTTTGCGGGATTTACAATGTTGCTTTTTTGAAGTAAGTCTTCTACTTGTTTCAACTGAACATCAATGCTTTTCAGTTCATCAATAACGGGTGAATTTTGGCTTTCAACACTTTTAATTTGGTTTTGAATCACGTTAATTTCTCCATTAATGTCATCGAGTTGTTTTTGGGTTCCCGCATTTTCCCTAATCAAATTCTCCATTCTGTCTTTATTTATGTTAGCGGTTTTTAATTGGGCATTCAGCACTTTTTTTTGCGACAGGACACTTTCTGATTTTGAATAAACAATGGCTTTAGAAACCAACAATTGATCTCTTTTTAAGTTCAACGGAATGGTATCTATAAATCCAACATAGTGACCCTTTTTTAAAACCTGACCCTCTTCAATATTGAATTGAACCAATTTTCCGCTATTTTCTGCTGAAATTGTGATTTCTGTTGCTTCAAAATTTCCATAGCCATCTGCCTTTTCATCGTTTTTGCAGGCAACAACTAAACTTCCGAAAATGAGCAAACCGATTATAATTTTAGTAATTTTCATTTGAATTGATTTTATTTATATTTAACCTTTAATTTTTAAACTTTGATCCTTTCACAGTATTGTAATTAGCTTTTGCAAACAGAAGTTGAATATGATGTGTTTTTAAGTTATTTTCAGCTTCATATAAATTGGTCAATTCCGTAATATAGGCCGATGAGGTGATTACACCATTTCTTAATTGCGAACCCGAAGTTTCCAAAACCTTCTTTCTCAAGTCTATTATTTTTTCGTCCGATTCAATAAATTCTGACATTTTATTTATTTCAGATTGTTGTTGTGTGAGTTCAATGGATGTATTCAGCTCAAAAACTTCTTGCTCACTGTCAATAATTTCTTTATTCACCTGCAGTGACTTGCGTTGTTTTTTTGATGAATTCCAGTCAAAAACATTCCATTTCAGTTTTAAGCCGGCGATATAATAAGTTTGAAAAGAGTTGTCTAACATATTCAAGCCCGGATTTCCATATCCTCCAGTTGCAAAGCCTGATAATTTCGGACTTTTCTTTTTTGCTATCACAAGTTCTGAAGTTTCAATTTGATCTTTTTTCAATTGAAACAAATCCAATTCCGGACGGCTGATTTCAGTTTCAAAATTGACAGAAATATTCGGATTATCTAATTTAATACTTGTAGAGATGTTTTCCCCTATCAATTCGGAAAGCGATCTTATATAACGAATTTTATCTTTCTCCATTTCAATAAATTGTTGCTCTATTTTAAGTAATTCTGCTTCTAAAACGCTATCGGAATTTGGAAGCAATATCCCAAATTTCACTCCGGCTTTTACCTCTTTTAAAGTTGTTTCTAGTTCTTTTTTCTTTGCGATCAATAATTCTCTTTTTTCCTGTAACAACAGGATTGAAAAATAAAACTGGTTTACCTGTTCTTTAAGTTGGTATAAATTTACTTCAACTTGCTTTTGTTCAGTTTTTAAGGAAGCTGATTTTTCAGCCAAATAAGCATTTGTTATTCCGCCATCATAAATTAATTGATCTACGGTAACAGTTGCTTGGTATTGGTCTTTGTTCGGTGGCGTAATTGTTGCATCGGACGAACTATTAGGCAGTTCTATGACATCGGATTGGTAGGTTGCCTGTGATGCTAAATCTAACTTGGGAAGTTTATTGGTTTTAATGACTTCTAAATCAAAAGCATTTTGTTTTGCCAATAAATTGTTTTGTTTAGCTAAAGGGTAATTCTTTTCGGCTAATATATAGCATTCTTCTAAGCTTAATTTTTCTTGTGCAAAAACGTTGAATGCAAGAAATATAATTAGGAGTGTGGTTATTTTTTTCATCTGTTTAAATTTTATTTTTTAGCGGGAACAGATGCTGTTCGCCATTAATCATTACTTTGTGTATCAGAATTTGTTATGCTCGTTTTATTTGTTATTTTCTATTGTTTTTTTGTCAAATGGAACGCCTAGCATCTTTCTTTTTTCTGTAAGATAATTTTGTTGTAGGCGTTTCATCTATTTAATTTTTATTGAATTTATGATAAAATCGGCAATTTCGGTTTTGCGATCTTCCATGAGTTGTTGATAAGTAACATCATTGACGTTTATAAAACCTTTTAATAAAGGCGCACCAATAAAAGGAAATATATTTAAAGATATAATATTAATGAATAATTGTTCTGCTTTTATTGGTCTGATAATTCCTTCTTCCACTTTTTCATTCACTTGTTGTTTAAATTTTGAGATGTTTGGGAAATTTTTTCCAGCAATTATTTTTTTTACAAAGTCCGGATTTCTGTTGAGTTCCTGAATGATAAAGTTTGGGAGGTATGGATGTTTCAACACAAACGAAATATAATTACTGCTGAAGTTTCTTATTTTTTCAAAAATAGAAGTATCGGCATTGATGATCTCATTTAACTGGGGCGCCAACATGGAAAACGCACTTTTAAAAACAGCTTCAAACAGCAATTGTTTGCTTCTGTAATAATAATGCAACATGGCTTTATTTATGCCTGCTTCATCAGCGATTTCCTGCATTCTTGCGGCCGCCATACCTTTTCGTTCAAATATTTCTTTTGCGGCATTTAAAATTGCTGATTCTGTAGTGTTGCTTCCTGTTGTTTCCATGTACTAACTATTTAGTTTAACCAAATGGTTGACAAATATAATATTTTTTATGGAACTAACAAAATAAATGTTATTTTTATGGAATATTTATGAAAATTTTAATATAATTCTAATGAAAAAAATTATTAAATTTGGACTTCTATTTCTTGTTTTAGCGCTTGTTTATGTTGTTTATTTCAACTATCCTCGATTGGATATTATTACGGGTTTTTCGGCTAAAAGCGTTTGCTCCTGTACTTTTGAAGCAGACAGAGACTTGAGATCCATTGAAGAGGGCGATAACGATATTGATCTTGTAAATTACGCTAAAAACAACATTAACTTTGAAGAAAAGTCCGTGACTTCAACTGTTTTCGGCCTAAAAAAAAGAAAGGCAGTTTACAAAGAGGGCGTTGGCTGCATACTTTTGCCTGAAAAATCAACTCATGAAACGCAAAGTTTTTTCAAACCAAACAGAATAATTTCACAAAGCGATTTGCCTTATCCTTACGGTAATTTACCTGAAAAAGACACCATTTTCAGCAACATAAATTATAAGGTTTTGGATATGGCCGTTGAAAATGCTTTTGATTGTGAAGGTGAAAAACAAAAGAGAACCCGAGTTGTGGTGGTGCTTTATAAAGATCGGATTATTGCTGAAAAATATGCCAAGGGGTTTTCGAGAGAAACAAAACTGCTGGGCTGGTCCATGACTAAAAGCATCACGAGCGCTGTTTTGGGCGTGCTTGAAAAACAAGGAAAAATAACATTGAATCAAGATCATTTATTTCCTGAATGGGAAAATGATGAGCGCTCAAAAATTACCTTGAATAATTTATTGCAAATGAATAGCGGCTTGGAATGGATTGAGGATTATGAGAACATTTCCGATGTTACTAAAATGTTATTTTTAGAGCCCGATATGACTCGGGTACAATTAAACAAACCTTTAATTGGAGAACCAAATAATAGTTGGAATTACTCTTCAGGAACCACAAATTTACTTTCGGGGTTTATACGGAATCAGTTTAAAACACATCAGGAATATTTGGATTTTTGGTATGCAGAACTCATTGATAAAATTGGCATGAATTCTATGGTAATTGAAACCGATTTGGCAGGAAATTATGTAGGTTCTTCCTACAGCTGGGCAACTGCCCGTGATTGGACGAAATTTGGTTTGTTGTATTTGCACCAAGGAAATTGGAATGGAGAGCAACTTCTCAATGAATCTTGGGTAAAATATGCTGCAACGCCAACCAATGGTTCTAATGGAGTATATGGAGCTCATTTTTGGTTAAATGCCGGCGGTAAATATCCAAATGTGCCAAAAGATTTATTTTCTTGCAATGGCTACCAAGGGCAACACGTATTTATCATTCCTTCCAAAGACCTTATAATTGTCAGGTTTGGCCTGGCGGAAAACCCGGAGTTTGATGTCGATACTTTTTTGAAAGAAGTATTAAGCGCCGTAAAATAAAGTTCTAAGTGGTAAGTTTTAAGCTATAAGTATATTGGTATTTTAGATAAAGGTTTAACATTTAACTTTTCAACTTTCAACTTAATTTTGTTATTTGTGAACTAAGGGTAAGGGTGCATAAACTGAACCGCAAGATTCGCAAAGAAAAAAACGATTTTAAAAAACACTTCTGCATAATATTGGAATAGCTTTGATCTAACTTTTCGGGCTTTAGTTACCATTTAACAATTCCCCCTTCGGGGGTTAGGGGGCTTACAATTCAAATCCCAATTGCACATTTAATTTTTTGGCAATGAGTTTAGAAATCAGGGTTTTTAACTGCGGTATTTTTATTTTTTCAACCACATCATTTCCGAAGGCGTAAAGCAATAAAGCCTTGGCTTCTTTTTTAGGAATTCCTCTTGATTGCATATAAAATAAAGCACTTTCATCCAATTGCCCAACGGTACAGCCGTGAGAACATTTTACGTCATCGGCAAAAATTTCCAATTGTGGTTTTGAATTTATAGTAGCGCCATCATCAATTAAAATAGAATTATTTTGCTGAAAAGCATTGGTTTTTTGGGCGGCTTGCCGCACAATTACTTTTCCGTTAAAAACCCCAACAGATTTGTCGGCATAAATACCTTTGTATAACTCATGACTTTCGCAATTTGGGAATTTATGATCCACAAGCGTATGGTTGTCAACGTGTTGTTTGTTTTTTAAAATAGTAATTCCATTTAGGTTGGAAGTGATATTTTCTCCTTCGTGATAGAATTCTAAATTGTTTCTGGTCATTTTTCCACCAAATGAAAAAGTATTTACAGAGGTCACACTTTGTTGTTTTTGTGAAATAAAAGTACTGTCAATCAAAGAAGATTCATCGGTATCATTTTGAATTTTATAGTAATCCACAATGGCTCTTTTATGCACAAAAATTTCCGTAACTGAGTTTGTGAGTGTTGTGTTTTTTGACAAATTCTGGTGGCGTTCAATAATCTGAACGTATGAATTTTCACCAACAACAATTAAATTTCTTGGCTGCAATAAAACCTCATTTTCACTTCCAGTAGAAAAATTGATGATTTGTATGGGTTTAGGAACAATGGTGTTTTTTGGAATATTTATAAAAGCGCCTTCCTTAACAAAAGCCGTATTCAATTCAGATAAACTATTATTTTTATTGGCAATTGTGTTTAAATAATTGTCAATGATCATTTTATATTTTGGTCTTGCCAATGCAGAAGACAACACGCATACATCACAGTCGTCATGCGTAGTTTCCGATAAAAATGAACTAAAAATTCCGTTGATAAAAATTAAAGAGTACGATTCAATTTCATTGATTAAATAAGCTTCTATATTTTTGAATCCAACCGATTTTTCAGCTTTTGGGAAAAGGCTGTAATCGTGTTTAAGTAATGGATTTAAGCTTGTGTATTTCCATTCTTCATCTTTTTTTGTTGGAAAACCCTCCTTCTCAAAATTATGAATGGCTTTTAATCGAATGGTATGCACCGTCGAATCAAGGTCTATATTTCCCTTGTTTTCAAAAGCTAAAAATGAAGAGACTAATTTTTCTTTTAATTCCATTTTTTTCTAGTATTCAGTATCAGTTTTCAGTTTTCAGTCATTAACTGCCTACTGCAACTGCTTACTTTTTAGTATTTATTTTAACCAGTCGTAACCTTTTTCTTCAAGTTCGTAAGCCAGTTCTTTTCCGCCCGATTTCACTATTTTTCCATTGTATAAAACATGGACAAAATCCGGAATTATATAATCCAACAAACGTTGGTAATGCGTAATTAACAATACGGCATTGCTTTCACTTTTAAGTTTGTTTACACCGTTTGCCACGACTTTAAGCGCATCAATATCCAACCCTGAATCGGTTTCGTCCAAAATAGCCAATTGTGGTTCCAGCATCGCCATTTGGAATATTTCATTTCGTTTTTTCTCGCCTCCGGAAAATCCTTCATTTAAAGAGCGAGATAAAAATTTACGGTCAATTTCCAATAAATCGGCCTTTTCACGAATCAAATGCAACATTTCTTTTGCCGGCAATTCTTCTAATCCTTTAGCTTTTCGGGTTTCGTTAATGGCGGTTTTGATAAAGTTTGTAACGGTTACTCCAGGAATTTCAATTGGATATTGAAATGATAAAAAGACCCCTTTATGTGCTCTTGTTTCAGGAGCAAAATCAGCCAAATCTTCTCCATTCAAAACCACAGAACCTTCGGTAACCTCAAAATCCTCTTTTCCTGCGATAACAGATGCAAGTGTACTTTTTCCTGAACCGTTTGGCCCCATAATTGCATGAACCTCACCTGCTTTTATTTCGAGATTTATCCCTTTTAAAATCTCTTTGCCATTGATGTTGGCGTGTAAATTATTTATTTTTAACATTTCTAAAAAGTTTTTAAAGTTTAAATGTTTAAAGTTTTAATGTTAAACTTTTCAACTTTATTTTTTTATTCATTTATCTTTTTGTTTGTGGAAAGCTGTAATTGTTTGCTGTTACATAATTTTTTCAACTTGTAACTTTTTCAAATTCCCCCTTCGGGGGTTAGGGGGCTTAACCTACTGACCCCTCCAAGCTAATTTCCAATAATTTTTGAGCTTCTACTGCAAATTCCATCGGTAACTTGTTAAGCACTTCTTTACCAAATCCATTTACAATTAATGCAATTGCTTTTTCGGTATTAATGCCACGTTGGTTGCAGTAAAACAATTGATCTTCACCAATTTTACTTGTGGTGGCTTCGTGCTCAATTTGGGCCGATTTATTTTTTACTTCAATATAAGGAAAAGTATGTGCACCACATTTATCGCCCATCAATAAAGAGTCACATTGCGAAAAATTTCTAGCGTTATTGGCTCTCGGGCTAATTTGCACCAAACCTCGATAGGAATTGTGCGAATGACCTGCCGAAATTCCTTTTGATATAATAGTACTTTTGGTATTGTTTCCCAAATGAATCATTTTTGTGCCAGTGTCAGCTTGTTGGAAATTGTTGGTCACTGCGATGGAATAAAATTCACCAACAGCGTTATCGCCTTTTAAGATACAACTTGGATATTTCCAAGTAATAGCACTTCCGGTTTCTACTTGTGTCCAAGAAATTTTAGCATTTTTTTCACACAAACCACGTTTGGTCACAAAATTATAAACACCGCCTTTTCCATCTTTATCGCCTGGAAACCAGTTTTGAACCGTTGAGTATTTTATTTCGGCATCATCTAAGGCAATTAACTCAACAACAGCGGCATGTAACTGATTTTCATCACGTGCCGGTGCCGTGCAACCTTCCAAATAACTCACATAACTGCCTTCATCTGCAATTAACAAAGTGCGTTCAAATTGTCCGGTTCCTCCTTCGTTTATTCTGAAGTAGGTTGACAATTCCATCGGACAAGTAACGCCTTTTGGGATATAACAAAACGAACCGTCAGAAAAAACTGCCGAGTTTAAGGCCGCATAAAAATTATCTGTTCTGGGAACAATACTTCCTATATATTTTTTTACCAATTCGGGATGTTTTTGAATGGCTTCAGAAATAGGACAAAAAATAATGCCTCTTTCATTTAATGTTTTTTTGAAGGTAGTTGCCACAGAAACTGAGTCCATCACAATATCAACCGCCACATTTGACAGTCGTTTTTGTTCTCCTATTGAAATGCCAAGTTTTTCGAAAGTCTTCAATAATTCTGGATCAACTTCATCCAAACTGTTCAATTTTGGCTTTTGTTTTGGCGCGGAATAGTAACTGATATCTTGAAATGAAGGTTTTGTGTAATGAATGTTCGCCCATTCAGGTTCGGTCATTTCTTTCCAAATACGAAAAGCATCCAAACGCCATTCGGTCATCCATGCAGGTTCATTTTTCTTTTTGGAAATGGCAATTACAACGTCCTCATTTAAACCTACAGCAAACTTATCGGATTTAATATCTGTATAAAATCCGTATTCGTACTCTTTGGTTTCGAGTTCTTTTTTTAAATCGTCTTCAGTAAACTTTGTCATTAGTTTGAATGTTATAAAGTTAAAGGTTTAAAGTTGATTTTAGATATTTTATAAAACCGCCCAATAACTTTGATATTTCATTAATCTTTAATGTTATGTTTTCAAATTCTTCAGTGGAAATGTAATTTAAATCAAAAGCTAAATACGATTGTGATCTAAATTCTCCAACTGAAGCTTTAGCAATATATAAGAATCGTATAAATTCTTTTGTTGTTTCCCGTTCAAATCCTTCTTCAAAAGAACTTAATTTTGCCATTATTTATACTTTCAAACTTTTAACTTTCAACTATATTTATAGTGAAAAACTTTCCCCACAACCGCAAGTTCTTTGGGCATTTGGATTTTTAAAAACAAATCCGGTACCTTTTAA
>JAENXD010000136.1 GCA_016649745.1 Flavobacteriaceae bacterium
CGTATAAAGAAATTGAATTATTTTTTGATTAATTGAAGTTAAAAAATATTAGCATAGCCTTAGTTACGGTAAAATCTTTTGACGAAAAGTAAACAAAAAAGAAACGATTTATATGCGACATTATATGTTTAAATTGGTATTAGTTGCTATTGGTATTAAAAAGGCGGTTTTTGAAATGAATGGAACAAATGGTGCTTCAAAGTAATCAGGTATTTGAAAATCAATATGCGACGCTTTTTTTATTAAAAACATACAATTCTAACATTGCTAAAAATCCATTTATTATCAAAAACTTACCATTTGTATATTTTTTTGGCGCATTCGCAAAGTTTCTTAAAAAGTGATAGATATCAATGTTATCTTTGATTTGTATTAATGTCAAGAGGGGTTTTGGCACTTTACAAATAAAATATTAAATAAGTCTTTGGGGTTGATTTATTTATTCCTTAAACATTATAAATGTACTTGTATATTTATAATGTTTAAGGTTTTTTTTTGCATAAAATTTTAATTTTTGATTGCTCCTCAAATTTTTAGAACGATTCAGCACTTCATTATTTTAATCAATAAAAAATAATTAATTTATTCATATTGATGCCCGAAAATGGAATACATTTACGCATATTACGATATGAGAATTTTAGATTAACTCAAAAAATTAGGGTCTGAAATATCAAAGGAAAAGTCATAAGAAATTGACGTAAAAATAGCTTTGAATAAAACAACTTATTGCGGAATAGGGTGGCTGAGATCAATTATCTTTTTACAATCAAAATAAAATAACAAATAAGAAATTGCCATTATTAATTAGTTATGATTCAAAACACAAAGGCAATAGTCATTAATACCATAAAATATGGTGACACAAGTTTAATTGCGACTTGTTACACCGAAAATTACGGCATAAAAACTTATATGCTTAAAGGCATTTTAACCTCGAAAAAGTCGAATGTAAAACTGGCCTATTTTCAGCCTTTAATGGTCCTTAATCTAACCGCAAATCATAACAACAAAGGAGCCTTAAATTTTATTAAAGATGTTGAGATCCTTAACTTTAACCATTCCATTTATTCAACAATAAAAAAACAGACAATCGCTTTATTTTTGGCGGAAATAGTCTATTTTTCCATACGGGAAGAAGAACAAAACAGCCAACTTTATCAATACTTGGAAACGTCCTTTTTGTGGTTGGAAACCCATGACAACTGCTCAAATTTTCATTTGCTTTTTTTATTGAATTTAACCAAATTTTTGGGATTTTATCCTGAAATGAAAGCGGTTAATTCGTCCTATTTTGATTTGATAGAGGGAAGTTTTACAAATCAGAACAAATTTAATGCGGTTTCCGGTGAAAACTTAGTGCAGTTTAAGAAGTTATTAGGCATAAATTTTGATGTGTTGCATGAAGTTGATTTTAGTGCCTCGAACAGGCAAACGATATTGTCAATTTTAATTCAATATTTCGAATTGCATCTGAGTGGCTTTAAAAAGCCAAAATCATTAACTGTTTTAAAAGCTGTTTTTAGTTCATTATGAGGTTTTCAATACTAATTTTACTTTTCTTAATTACACTAACGACAAAATCACAAGAGGTTAAAGTTCTCGACCGGGAATCAAATTTTCCAATTCAAAACGTGACAATTTACAATGACAACAAGGATTTGGTTGTGTATACGGATGAAAACGGGAATGCAAATTTATCGGCTTTTAAAGATACTGATGTCATTTCATTCAACCATTTGGCTTTTATTGAATTTGAAATTTTAAAAAAGGAGCTGGGCATAATTAACTTTGTGGTTAAATTAACCAATAGATCAGAGCTATTGGATGAGGTTGTTTTATCCGCATCAAGAGGAAAGGAAACGCGAAGCAGAATTGCCGAAACCATAACAACTGCAACAAGAGAAGAAATTGAAAAATTAGCCCCGCAAACTTCAGCTGATCTGTTGGCGAATTTGTCGGGAATAAAAGTGCAAAAAACACAAATGGGCGGCGGAAGTCCAGTTATTAGAGGAATGGAAGCGAATAGGGTTCTTCTGGTGGTTGATGGTGTTAGAATGAATAATGCGATTTACAGAACCGGACATCTTCAAAGTTCAATCACTGTTTCTCCGACTATTTTAGAACGAACCGAAATTATTTATGGACCTTCTTCTGTAATTTATGGCTCGGATGCTTTGGGCGGTGTAATCAATTATTTCACCAAAACACCTGAAATAAATAAAAAAAATACGGTAAATACTTCAATTTTATCGCGTTACAGTTCCGTAAATGATGAAAAAATGATGCATTTAGATTTGGAGCTAGGTTTTAGTAAATGGGCATCCTTTACCGCAGTTTCCTATTCAGATTTTGGAGATTTAAAAATGGGGAAAAATAGAAATCACGGATTTGATGATTGGGGAAAAGTACTTCAGTACTCTAACAATACCGATGTATTTTACAACCCTGTTGGCGTGCCAAATCCCAATCCGAATTTACAAAAAAATACCGGATACAACCAATTGGACTTGTTGCAAAAATTTTATGTACCACTCAATAAAAAGACTGATATTTCATTTAACTTTCAATATTCAACATCTTCTGACATTCCAAATTTTGACAATTTAGCGGAAGTACCTAACGGAAAATTGAAGTATGCAGAAGCCTATTATGGTCCGCAAAACAGATTTTTAGCTTCTTCCAATTTACACATTAATCCAGATTATTCGTGGTTGGAAAAAGGTAGTTTGGTTTTTGCATTTCAACAAATTGAAGAATCGCGTATTGAACGAAAAATGAATAGTTTAGACCGATTTTATCGCTATGAAAATGTAGATGTTTTCAGTTTAAATGGCGATTTTACGGTTCCATTAAACGAAGCAAAAAATAGGAATCTTTCTTACGGATTTGAATTTACGCACAACGATGTAAGTTCTGATGCAATTGGAAGGGAAATAGCGGTTAATGGCAATAAAATTAGCGGCTTTACAAATGATTTTGTAATCCAGTCACGTTATCCCGATGGCGGAAGCCAATATTCTAGCGCGGCATTATATACAAACTATCGTCAAGATCTTAACAGCAAATCAACGTTAAATACAGGAATAAGATTTACATCCACTTTTTTAAAAGCACTTTGGGTAGATGATACCTTTATCACCCTGCCGGATATGGATATTTACACAGATAATAAGGCGGTATCGGCAACCGCTGGCTATATTTACAAACCAACTGTCAATTGGCAAATTAACACCCTCGTTTCATCGGGATTTCGCTCGCCAAATATTGATGACATTGGTAAAATCCGCTATAAAAACGGCAAAGTTACAGTTCCAAATATCTACTTAAAACCAGAATATGTTTATAATGCTGAACTTGGAATATTACGTTATTTCAACGAAAAGAAGTTTTTGGTAAGCGCCAATGTTTACTATATGTTACTGCATAATTATATTGCTCGGGGCATTTTTGAAATGAACGGCCAAAAAACGTTAGGTTATGATGGTGAAACGGCTACAACCATGGCAAACATCAACAATAAGAATGCTTATATCACAGGTGGAACTTTAAGTTTTCAGGGAACGATAGCCAATCATTTTAAAACCAACGGATCGATAACGTACACAAAAGGAAAGAGTTACGACAAAAAATTACCGCTATCTTCCATTCCGCCGCTATTTGGTAATTTAGAAGTTATCTACAATTTTAACAAATTTCAAACAAGTTTAAATTATCGATTTAACGCTGCCAAAAAATTAAGCGAATATAATTTAGAAGAAGGAATCGACAATATAGAACAAACCCCAATTATTGCTGAAACCGGTGATTATTATGGAACACCAAAATGGAGCACCTTAAATTTAAACACGAATTATCAGTTTTCAGATAAGGTCTCAATGTCATTCAGAATTGACAATATATTTGATATCCACTACAAAGAATTTGCCTCTTCCATTAGTTCTCCCGGACGAAATTATGTGGGTAGCATGCTGCTGAAGTTGTAAAATCAACTGTTGACCATATTTTTAATATCCATCACAAAAAATTTACTTCAGCAGTGAGTTTCTAAAAGAAATTTATTGTCAACCGTTTTAGACAGCTTTTAATTTAGTGGCCTATAAATGTTGAAGTTAAACAAATATTTGGTACATTTATTCACTAATAAATGCTACGCTATGAAAAAAAAGAACTGTTTTGCTTCGCAAACTTTAATAATAAGGTGCTTTTTTTATTTTTTTACATTCAAATAATTAAGCAATATTTTTTAATGCTGTCGTATTCCTATGGCTTTTTACGCCATAAATTTTAGCCCCTAAATAAAAAATGCTGTCGGATAATTTTTATCTGATTTTTTATGTTTCACAAATTAAAATGCTTGACTATGAAAAAAACGATACACTTTTTGCATTTATGTCCTTTTGCTTTTAATTCAAAGTTAGAAGGCGTTACAGTTATAAAAACAGCTATTGGTACTGACTTTTATTCCTAAAATCTATGAAAAGGAATGTACCTATAAATAAAAATCGGTTTTTATTTATAATGATAACAATGCTGTTTTGGGGATTTATTAATGAAGGTTTTGGACAAAGTATTTGGACAAACCCAATCACTGGTAAAAATCCAGATCCATGTTTTTACAACCCATATAAAATTGGAGACATATTTGATGCTAATATCACTGTTTCAGGGATTGGCCGCGGTGAGGGAATCAGTAAAGATGATGGGGATAATCGATATAATGCTAAATGGTGGGGTTTAACAACATTAGATGAAACTGATTATTTTACCTTTACGCTAACGCCAAAACTTGGATATCAAATAAATTTTTTGAGTTTTATTTATACAGGACAAAGAAGTGATACATTTGGCCCGACAAGTTTTGCTTTGCGATCAAGTTCAGATGGATTTACAGCAAACATTGGAATGCCAACAATAGGTGGAACAACTATTGATTTAAGTAATTTAGTGTTTCAAAACAATTCAACCGCTATTGAATTCAGGCTTTATGCATGGAATGCTTCAGGTTTGAGTGGAACATTCAGCGTGAATGATTTTACGTTTAATGGCACTGTTTCAAAAAGCACTATTGATTTTGATGGCGCTGATGATTATGTCGATTTTGGAGATAAACATGGTTTTACAAGCTCCTTTTCTTTGGAAGCTTGGGTATTGCAAAAAGCAACAGTTGCTTCTGCAGCAATTATTTCAAAAGGGGATGTAAAAACATTAAATAAAAGAGGTTATCATTTGGTGCTAAACAATGGTAAAGCAAATTTAATATGGTATAATAATTCTGGGTTACCAATTTTAAATATTACATCACCTTACGCAATACCAACTGACAAATGGCACCATATTGCCGCAACTTATGATGGTTTAACTGCAAAATTATTTATTGACGGACTTGAAGTTGCAACTGGAGCATCTTCGGGTTCACCGGCAAACGGAACGGAAAAATTTCTCATTGGCGCTATATACGACAGCAATACGCCAACAGTTCCCAAAAATTATTTTAATGGTTATATTGATGAAGTTCGCATTTGGAATAAAGCATTAACTGCGCAACAAATCCGTGAAATGATGAATCAGGAAATAGAAATTAACGGAACAGCGGTTAAAGGAAAATCGATTCCATTAAATATTTCTGGCGGATTGTTATGGGAAAATTTAACAGGTTATTATCCAATGAATGATGATACGGCAAATGATGAATCGGGCAATGCAATAAAAATAATTGGCTCTCCAAAGAACATCACCTCAAGCCAGCCACAAACTGCACCACTGCCTTATGTTTCTGACACTAACGGAACTTGGGATACCCATGCAACCTGGTTAAACGGAACTGTACAGAATTTGCCAAATACGGTTGGAATAAATGGTTCAACACCAATAGACTGGAATATTGTAAAAACGAAACATGACATTACTTCGGGAAATAGAAACATTACTTTATTGGGAATGGTATCAGAATCCGGAAAATTAACAATGGACGGAATTACCGACATTTCATCGGGAACCACAACAGGTCAAAGCCTCAGAATAACGCATTATTTGGAATTGGACGGTGTAATTGATTTAGAGGGAGAATCTCAATTATTGCAAGATGAAGGCAGTATTTTAGACCAAAATAGTGGAGGTTATATAGAACGTGACCAACAAGGAACCAAAAATAGTTTTAACTATAATTATTGGTCGTCATCCGTTGGGCCAATAACTGCGGAAGGTGCTGCAAATGGTGTTGCAAGTACCAATGCAAATTTTAAATTGGTTGATGTATTAATGGATGGCACAAATGCAAGTATACCTAATGAAAATGGAGTGATAAATTTTGGCGCTCCCTACACCTGGGCAGATAATTCCTACTCTGGGTCTAAAAGAATAAGTACCTATTGGTTGTATACTTTTAATGCAGACAACAATAATTACAGTTCTTGGAATCCTTTTGACCAAAATACAGCTTTACTTGCAGGAGAAGGCTACACCATGAAAGGAACTTCAGGTGCTGTTGCAATTACAGACATTCAAAATTATGTGTTTAAAGGAAAACCATATAATGGTAATTTTACTTTGCCAATTGCAAAAGGCGGTCACGGTAACCGGCTTATTGGAAATCCTTATCCATCCGCTATGGATGCTAATAAATTTATTAAAGACAATATTAAAGATGGAGGAAGCAATTTAGAAGGAAATATTTTTAACGGCGCCTTGTATTTTTGGGATCATTTTGGAGAAAGGAACACGCATATTTTAAAAGAATATGTAGGTGGTTATGCCACCTATAATTTAATGGGAGGCGCAGAAGCCATTGCAAATGATGCCCGTATTAATACATCTTCGGGTATTTTATCCTCGAAAAAACCTCAGCAGTATATTCCTGTAGGTCAGGGCTTTTTTGTAATAGCGGCATTAGATTCTTCATTGGCGAATACAACAACTACCGTTGATGGCGGTGATATCGTTTTTAAAAATTCTCAACGTGTATTTAAACCTGAAACACCGATTACTTCAGTATTTATGAAAGGCGGAAAAGAAAATGACAATGCTGAACCCAATGAAACACTTGATAAAAGACCTAAAATTTGGTTGCAATTTGATTCTCCAACCGGGTATCACCGTCAGTTGTTGGTGGGTGTTGATGAAAACGCCACAAACCATTTTGATCTTGGCTATGATGCGCCTATTGCCGATATTGGAAAAGAAGATATGTTCTGGATTTTTGACGACGCAAAATTTGTGATACAGGGCGTAAATAATTTTAATTCAGACCAAGAATTACCATTAGGTTTAACAGTGAACAAACCTGGCTTGACAATCATTAAAATTGATGAAATCGAAAATATGGATGAAAACATTTCGGTACATATAAAAGACAAATTAACGGGTGAAATTCATAATATTTCCCATAAACCTTTTGAAATTAATTTAGTGGCTGGAACATACCTCAGCAGATTTACATTAACTTTTAAAATGCAAAAATTGGTGGCCGAAGATGTGGTAGCTGAAGTACTGATTCCTGCAGTAAACCAACCCATTATCGAAGGCATTCACGTTTTTATGAACAGTGCCACTAAGGAACTTCAAATAAAAAATAACAGCGACGATGAAATAACAAGTATCGTATTGTGTAATTATTTGGGACAAACCATTAAAATTTGGAATACCAACCTTAATAGAAGAATAATCTCTTTACCAATAAATATTTCAACAGGAGTCTATTTTGTCCAAATAAGTACCAAAAACAAAAAAATTATCAAAAAGATTGTGGCACGTTAAAGAGTCCTTAATAAAGGATTAAAACCAAGCTAATTTCAAAAGGAAGCAGGGCAGACGCACCAGTTAAAATCTCAAAAAAAATTTATAATCATCTAAAAATAAATCATTTAATACTTGTAAAATAACTTATAATATCGTATATTAATCTGATAATCAACAGTTTAATATATATTTTATGGCAAGTAAA
>JAENXD010000090.1 GCA_016649745.1 Flavobacteriaceae bacterium
CAAAAACTGAAGACTGCAACTGAGAATTGCCAACTTTTTTAAATCCGCTCTTTCAATTTTTTAATGGTATCGCGTAATTTTGCTGCCGCGATAAAGTCAAGTGCTTTGGCAGCTCCTTCCATGAGTTTGCGTTTTTCGCGAATGCTGCTTTCTATTTCGGCCTTCGTCATATAATCCATTTTTTCTTCAGCGGCAATGTTCGCCAAATGTTCAAAATTATAAGTTGAAGCAGTATTTTGGCCGATAATATTTTCAATGCTTTTTATAATTTGAGTAGGGGTAATATTATTCTCACTATTGTAGGCAATTTGTTTTTCACGGCGCCGGTTGGTTTCATCGATGGTAAGTTGCATACTGTTTGTCATTTTATCAGCGTACATGATGGCTATTCCGTTGATATTCCTAGCAGCGCGCCCAATGGTTTGGGTCAAAGATCGGTGCGAACGCAAAATGCCTTCTTTATCGGCATCCAATATAGCAACAAGGGAAACCTCTGGTAAATCTAGTCCTTCCCTTAATAAGTTAACGCCAATTAGCACATCAAACAATCCCAAACGCAAATCTCGCATAATTTCTACACGTTCCAAAGTATCTACATCGGAATGAATATACCGGCAACGAATTTGAATTCTGCTTAAATATTTTGTGAGTTCTTCAGCCATTCTTTTGGTTAAAGTGGTGACCAATGTTCGTTCGTCTTTTTCAACCCTCAACTGAATTTCTTCAATTAAATCGTCAATTTGGTTGATGCTCGGACGTACCTGAATTTCGGGATCCAATAAACCTGTGGGTCTAATCACCTGTTCCACAAAAACACCTTCCGTTTTTTGCAATTCATAATCCGCCGGCGTGGCGCTTACAAAAATGACCTGATTTTGAATGTTTTCAAATTCGTCAAATTTTAGCGGTCTGTTATCCATAGCTGCTGGCAATCTGAAGCCATATTCAACTAAATTTTCTTTGCGCGATCTGTCACCACCGTACATCGCATGAACTTGCGGAATGGTCACATGGCTTTCATCGATAACCATCAAATAATCTTCCGGAAAATAATCGAGCAGACAGAAAGGACGTGTTCCGGGTTCCCTGCCGTCGAGATAACGGGAATAATTTTCAATGCCGCTGCAATAACCCAGTTCACGAATCATTTCCAAATCGAATTCTGTGCGCTCTTTTAGGCGTTTTGCCTCTAAATGTTTTCCAATTTCCTTGAAATATTCATATTGCTTCATTAAATCTTCCTGAATTTCGTGAATGGCATTTTGCAAAACATCAGGAGAAGTCACAAATAAATTTGCGGGATAAATGGTGATTTGTTCAAATTTTTCCACCACCAGATTGTTGGTGACGTCAAAACTTTCAATTTCTTCAATTTCATCGCCAAAAAAGTGAATTCTGAAGGCATGTTCCCCATAAGATGGATAAACGGTAATGGTATCGCCTTTCACTTTAAAGGTTCCGCTGCTGATTTCGGCTTCGGTTCTTGAATACAAGCTCGCCACCAATTGATGTAAAAATTTGGTCCGCGAAATTGCTTGGCCGGCTTCAACATAAATGATGTTTTTCTTGAACTCGACGGGATTCCCAATGCCATAAATACACGATACTGAAGCCACAATAATGACGTCTCTTCGTCCCGAAAGCAGGGCGGAAGAGGCACTGATTCGCAATTTTTCAATATCCTCGTTGATAGATAAGTCTTTTTCGATAAAAGTTCCCGTAGTTGGAAGATAGGCTTCCGGCTGATAATAATCGTAATAGGAAACAAAATATTCCACTGAATTATTTGGAAAAAATTGTTTAAATTCTGAATACAATTGTGCCGCCAATGTTTTGTTATGCGCCAAAACCAAAGTTGGTTTTTGCACATTCTGAATCACGTTTGCTACCGTAAATGTTTTCCCGGAACCCGTAACACCTAGCAATGTCTGGTGTTTTTCATGGGAGTTTAATCCTTCAACAAGTTGTTTAATTGCTTCGGGCTGGTCTCCGGTAGGTTTGAAATTCGATTCTAATTTAAATAGCATTTTGCAAAAATAAACTAAATTTTGTAGTTTTTTAGCGCAATAACAGATTTAACGAATCTTTAATTCTTTACAAAAAGCTGTTTTAATAAAATACCAAGTTATTTCCTAATTAAACTAAAATGCCCTTTTTTAACCCTGATATTTCCTTTAAGGTCAACCAATTCAACAGAAAACCAATAATCTGTTGCGGGTAAATAATTACCGTTGAACAATCCGTTCCAGCCATTATCGTATAAATCAATTTCTGTAACGAGTTTCCCAAACCTGTTAAAAATATAAACGGTAGCGCTTTGGAAAAAGTTTTCACTGACACCTAAAACATTCCAAGTATCATTATGGCCGTCGTTATTCGGCGTAAAGAATTTCGGGTAACCAATGACGGAAACCTCAATTGATGTTGGTCCGCAATTATTTTTATCATTTATCAATACGGTATGAACACCAGGAGGAACATTGTTGAAAAAAGGATCGTTTTGATAGTTGTATTCAATAGTTCCATTGATATCAATTAGTGAATATTCATAATCTCCAAGACCTAAATTGTTGGTTGAAATTGTGATTGTGTTGTTATTAGAATCATCTTCAACAGTGATGTCATTTATTTGAATTGCAGGAGGACTTGATTCTGCTATGATAAAACTATTGAATCCTTTGCAATATGAATCATCAGCGGGATTATTCAAATCATTTTCAGATAAGTGCAATACTTCCACTTTGTAAGTGCCTTCTGCATTTGCTTCATAAAAGAATTCTGTTGCTCCAGAAATAGGGTTGTTATTGAAATACCATTGATAAGTATCATTTGGATTCAACGTATTTCCGTCTAAATAAGTTGTAAATAGTTGCGGGTTATCTCTTGGGTTGCTCACACATAAAATAATTTCTTCATCAGAACCATTTGGTACAGGAATTGGGTTTACAATTAACTCGAATTTTCCAACAGAAATACAATTTTTAGATAATTTATTGGAAATGCGTACAATAATTTCTTTTGAAGAAAAATCAATATTTCCTTGCAAAGAATTAATTTGTAACTGAGTATTATTTGTATTTTCATAAAATTCTACTTCAACTTCAATAGATGGATCAGAAAAAATTGCTAAAATTTCTTGTCTTTTAATTTCGAAATCGAATGTAGCGTTTCCACTTCCAATACTTTTTAAATCGTTATTTAAAGAAATATCATTTTCACATTCATAATAATTATCGTAGGAATCAAGACTGGTAGGGTATACGTTTAATTCCATTTTCCCGGTTGTAAAAACAACCTGACCGGTTATTTACTAATTTCACTAATAAGTTTGGATTGCTGGCTGACGTGTATGAATCAATTTGAGTAATGGCATTATTTGCATCTAAATCAGCCTGAGTCAGGAAAAAGAAAACTTCCAAATCTGGGTCGTTTTGAGTGATTTCTTCAATTCTGGTTGATAAATTGAACAGTGTAATTCCATCTGTACTATCATCATCAATATCACATTGGTCATAAATAAAAGTAGTTGAAATTACCGGAGGATAAAAAACTTCAACTTCAAAATTGCCTTTGTAAATAATAGGAAAACCGCAGTCATCAATTAAATTAACTTCTAATTTATAAATACCATTATCAGATGTCTGAATATTGGTTAATGTTAACGTTGGAGTATTATTTATTTCATTATTTATTTCAATATTTTGATGTGTCCAGCTATAATCAGGGTGACCAGGTATAAATTCCGTATTGAAAGTGTAATTACTGCCAACACATAATTTAATCTTCTGATTTGTAATTATTTGGTTGTTATTTTCGACACTGGTAATTTCAATTGGTAATAATAAGGATGCAATAAAAGGAGGTAAACCTTGCATTGCATACCCAGTACCTAAATTTAAAGCATTTAATTGAAAATTACTTTCAGAAACTTGTTCGTTAGGAGATTTTATAACATTTAAATATTTAGTCCCAATGAAGTAACTTACAGGAACAGTGGCATATATTTTCCCGTTTGGCGCCAATTGCAAGGCACCTCTATAACCAATTTGTGAGTTTACTAATGATTTAGATGCGGCAATATTTGCACTTTCCAGATCAAATTGAATTAATTTATTATAAGAACCATCGAAGGTTGAAGTATATAATTTTGTTGAATTTGGTGAAAACTCAATTCCATAAGGAGCACCATCCAGTTCAGCATTTGAAATTATTTCAATACCATCATTTAAAACTTCTCCAGTTACATCATTAAAACTATACAAATGTAATTTACCATTTCCTATTACATTATTTCCGTTAACTGTGCCTTGCGTAAAAGTGGCACTTGCTATTTTTTTTCCATCAGGTGAAATTTTCAAATAACCTCTTCTATCGCCTGAAAAATAATTAACAACAGACTTTACCGGAGTGGGATTTAATCCATTAATATCAACTTTATAACTATAATAAGTATTTTGAACCAATGAAATTATCCAAAAAGTATTACATTCAGCTCCTTTTACTGAAGCCACTTTTTCGGACCAATTTGTATTAAACCCATCAGATAAATCTTTTGAAGAGCCCGAGATGTCCCCTAAACTACCATTTAAGGTCATATCAACAACATAAGAATTTAAACCTGAAGAAGGAATAGGAGTACCATCATCAGTTTGCCATTCTGTACCAACGGTAAATATAAAATACAAGTTATTTTTTTGTGGATGAGGAACAATTATTGCTGATTGGGTGCTTGACGGATGACCTTTTAAAGTACCATTTCCGTTAGGCATTGGCGTATTCGTTTTGTCCCAAACAGTTGTTCCATCTGAATAAAATAGCAAATTTCCATTTTTATCTGAAAAAGAAGAACATCCTTCGTTTGTGTTTAAATTACTACCCGAAATAGCAATTGGATTTCCTGAATTAAAGTTGATTCCTGCATTCTTACCAAAAAACCAAAAATTTGCTTCGCCTTGCGCTAAAACATTTAAAGCACAAAAAAGAAGAAGTATGGAAATAAAATTTTTCATTTGGTGGAATTGGTTTTCTCAGCCAAATATATGAAAAGTTAAAAGTTAAAAGTTCATGTTAAAAGTTAAAAAAAACGTGTTACTAAAGTTAAGCAATAATTTTCTTTAGTGACTGAATAAAACTCCCTTTCCTTCGTAAATTTTACCTGCCGAGGTAGGGGTTGGGGATAGGATTATAGTTAAAAGTTTATTTAGGTATCGACAGTGTTAAAGCCAACAACCAACAACTAAAAACGAACAACCCAATTACAAATCACGCTTTTTAAGCAAAACATAGGAAAGATATATAAATATGGCAGTCCAAACCAACACAATAACAATGTCCTTAGGCTGTACAGAGAAATCTTTCGACAAATCTTCACCCACTTGTTTTGCTACCGTTTTAACGGCGCTTAAGCGGGTAAAAGGTTCTTTTATTAAATTGCTCATGGCTTCCAAAGGAAAAAACTGCATCACATTGGCAACGTTGTCTTCAAATTTCCAATAGAGCATTCCTTTGGCAAAACCTTCAATCATGGCCCAAACCAGCATGGCGCCAACGGCAAAAGCCGATCGTTTCACTAAAATTCCCAAGAACAATCCGAAAGAAAAGAAACCAACAAGCTTCACAAAAAAGGCAAATAAATATTCTAAATCGGTCGTTACGATGGAAAATTCGTTAAAATCGGAATAGCTGTAACCTAAAATAAGAGACACAACAAATACGAATACGGTTGAAATTAAAGCAAGAACCACCACTGTATAAAATTTAGAGAGCACAAATTCCTGCTTACTCAAGCCATCAATCAAATTTTGTTTTAATGTTTTGTTGCTGTATTCATTGGCCATCATGGAAACGATAACGAGCAATAAGAAAAATTTAAAAATGGCCGCCATATAGGTATTAAAGTGCCAGATATAAGGGAAATTGAAAATACCTTGTTCCGCCAAATGAAATTTAACCGGACCGATATCAAATTTAATGGCTGCAATTAATGCAATTGAGGTGAGTAAAATAAAATAAATGAATATCAAAACCCTGCTGGCTCTGTTGTATTTTAATTTATGAATTTCTATATTTAACAATCGAAGCATCTCTTAATTTTTGTTGGTTAACGTTAAAAATTGTTGTTCTAAACTTGGTTTGCGTTTAACCAAATGTGACAAAACAACGCCATTACTAAACAAATAGCTGTTTATTTCTGAAGCGGAAACTGGTTTGTTTAAAGTGGCAATTATTTTATCATCTTCTGTTTTAATGGAAGCAATTCCTTCAAATTTTGTAAGTAATTCCATTAATTTTTCACTGTCGGTCTCTACTTTAAGTTCAAAAAGTCCGTGAGAAGCAACCATTTCATCAACGGTTCCCGAATATAATTTAACACCTTCTCTGATTACCACCACGTGAGAACACACCTTTTCCACTTCATCCAATAAATGGGATGCCAATAAAATGGTGGTTCCGTTTTGGGCTATTTCTTTAATGATGACTCTGATTTCATGAATTCCTTGAGGATCCAGTCCATTGGTGGGCTCATCCAAAATCAATATTTCGGGATCATTCAACAAAGCTGAAGCAATGGCCAAACGTTGTTTCATTCCTAAAGAAAAGGTGGAGAATTTACTGTTTCTGCGTTCGTATAAATTGACGGTTTTAAGTTTTTCTTCAATTTTGGCAAAAGGGATTTCCTTTATCTTACAAACCAGTTTTAAGTTTTGAATGGCGGTCATATATGGATAAAAATTTGGTCGCTCAATGATGGCACCCACTTTTTTTAAAGCCTGATGTGTTGTTAAATTACCGTCGAACCAACTAAAATTTCCGGAGGTTTTATTGACCACATTTAAAATAATGCCCAGCGTGGTAGATTTTCCGCTGCCATTAGGACCAAGAATTCCGTAAACATTGCCTTTTTTAATATCAAAAGACAAATCATTTACTGCATGAATGGAACCAAATTTTTTATGAAGGTTTTTTAAGGAGAGGATAGTTTCCAAATTTTTGTGGTTTTGTATTAAGTTTAGACGTTTATTAACAATAAATGTTACAGCAATATACTAAATTTGGGCTTTACCAGATGTTTTTATGATGGAAGAAAAATTAATGTCGCGAAAAAAGCCGAGTTATCCTATTAACAATCAGTTGTATGCGTATTTAACTGAATACAACAGGAATATTAAAATTCCGATTTTTTATGACGATTTGCTTCGCTTTGCAGGAGGAATCTCCGTGTTTGATAAAAATGGGGAAGATAGCTTGTGGATTCGTGTGTATTATTCGGATCACGAGCGTGACGAAATTGATTTAAGCCTGAAACGCATGTATATAATTCTACATGGCGACGGGAGCGAGGACTCTGTTTCATTTTTACACGTCGATGCCATTGACTATTGCACTTTTGGAAATTCAAAGCCTTTTAGGGTGAAAGTCAGGAATATTTTAAACGACAACCATACCTATATTTATATTAAAAAAGCGGATGCATCAAGGGTGTACGGACTCGAATTGGAGCATATTCTGTCACCTAACAATATTAACTTTTTGGTTTATAAAGATACGTTGATTGAAGAACATGTTTTAGGCATTCCAGGCGATATGTTTATAGATGAAAATCTTAAATATGTATCGGTAAGCGGTAAAAAAAGGCTTTCGAAAGAATTTGTGAAATTCAATGAACGCTGTGTAATTCGTTTGTTGGGAGACATGCGTTCCTATAATTATGTGATTGTGGCTTCGTATGATTTTGATCAGGTTGAATATAGAATTCGTGCCATGGATTTTGACCAGCAATGTTATGAAGGGAATTTAAAGGTTTATTTTCCGCAATATTTTAAAGAAAATTATCCGTTTGTTAAAATGGTTGCCGATAACCTTCAAAAAGAATCAATAGAGCAATATAAAAAAGAAGAACGCTCCGCAATTGCACGAAGGTTTAGGGGTGCTCACACCCGAATAAACAGTTTGTTGGATTGTATGGTAAACGACAAAATTTCAACACCTGAAAAGGTTCAACAGCTAAAAATTGATTTGGTGAAATATACCAACGATAAAAATTTTAAGAAATGTAAAACGATGGGTGATATTTTAAAAGTAGGTTTCGATTTTGTGATAAGAAATTATGAAAACGTAAACACGTATATTATTAGGTAAAAAGCCCCCTAACCCCCGAAGGGGGAATTAATATTGGAAACTTTGAATAGAGATTAGAAAATAGCTAAAAGTTAAAACATTGATATTATGCACCTTAATTGCTCAATCCGGTTTAATTAATAATTATCATAGTCAAATTCATCCAAATTTTCAAAATCGGTTTCATCGTCAAAGTCATTTAAATCGTCAAATTCATCTTCAGCAATAAATTTTTTTTCGGGCGCTTTGTCCGGTTTAGTTCCAATGGATAGCATTATTTTTGGCAAGTCTTTTTCTTCAGTGTCCATAATTTTTGATAATTCAACAAAAAACATCCACATGGAAAGAAAATCATAGACATAAATAAGGTTATCACCTTCTTTTGTTAAAACATCCTTCAGCAAACATTTACGCATGCACAATGCCGTGCCGTCATCGGACATGTCAAAGAGCGGAATTTCTTCCCCTTGTTCCCAATCTTCATTGGTTCTGTAGAAAGAAGCCATTTCAAGTCCTTGAAACCCAAATGATTTTGCGATAATATAATGTAAATCTTCTAAATTAATGGTTTCATTAACAAGAATATCCCTGATTACATCCTTTTCAACATCTAACAGTACTCTAATTTTGTAGGCCATTTTTATAAACACATTTAAAATACAAATGTACTATTTAAAGTTTTAATTCTTATTTTTACCGACTGACAATTTTTTTTATGAACGAAAAAGAAAAAACATTAGCCGCATTAAATTCTTTATGCAAAAATACATTGATGGAAACGTTGCACATCACCTACACCGATTTCGGTGAAAATTATTTGGTGGCTAAAATGCCCGTAAACTCAAGCGTTTTTCAGCCTGACGGCATTTTAAACGGAGGCGCTACCATGGCTTTGGCCGAAAGCGTCGGCAGCCCTGCTTCCATGATGGCAGTTGACAATGATAAATTTATGGTGAGGGGGATTGCCTTTTCAGCCAATCATTTAAGAAGCGTTAAAAGCGGAAATGTAACCGCAACTGCAAAATTTATTCATAAAGGCAGAACCACACATTTAATTGAGATTAATGTGGAAGATGATGAGGGAAAATTAATTTCAACTTGTAGGCTCACCAATATTATTTTGCCAAAAGAATCGTAAATTTTCATTGACTAACCATTTAATTTTTTACAATTGTCTAAAGAAATAATCGCATTTTTTAATGAAATTGAAGGCGTTTTAAGCTCAAAATTACCCTTCGTGGCCTTTAGAAAACCAGATGAAGAAATGGTGGGTGTTTTTATGCAGCAAACAAAAGAATTGCACGAATTAAAATCGTATAATGAAGCAGGTTTTGTGTTTGTCCCGTTTTGTTCGCAGGGAAAAAAAGTGATCTTTCCTTATGAGTCCTGCAATTACTTCAGTGCTTCAGTGCTTGATGCTGATTTGTTGGAAAGTGATAAAATGGAGAGAGAACAACCGCGGTTTATTGCTATTGAGGAACTAAGTGATTTAAAAGAAAAGCATATTTCATTGGTTCAAAAATGCGTTGATTTTATAAAAACCAAAGAAGCCAAAAAAATTGTATTGTCGCGAAAGGAAATGCTACAGTATGGCAATTTGAATGTGCTGAATACTTTTAAAAAAATGCTGAAAATCTACAAAAATGCTTTTGTGTATCTATGGTTTCACCCGGAAATAGGCTTGTGGATGGGCGCAACGCCAGAAAAATTGCTCACTAGTTTTGAGGGCAATTTTAAAACAATGGCTTTAGCGGGAACCCAAAAATACACGGGAACCACAAATGTTGATTGGGAAATAAAAGAAAAAAAGGAACAGCAGTATGTGACAGAATTTATTTTGGAAAATTTAAAAGAATCTGTTGAAAACATGGAAGTTACAGAGCCATTTACGGTACAGGCCGGCAGCTTGGTGCATATAAGAACCGACATTTCCGGCAAATTAAAATCGGCCAATTCTTTGGAAAAACTCATAAACGCACTTCATCCCACGCCTGCGGTTTGCGGATTGCCAAAAGCCGTTGCCGAAGCCTTTATATTGCAGAACGAGAACTATGATAGGTCCTATTATTCAGGATATTTAGGCGAACTCAATCTCAATGAGCGCACCAGTTTATTTGTGAATTTACGCTGTGTGGAATTGGAAAATAATTTGGCGTCAATTTATGTTGGCGGTGGAATTACGGCAGACAGCATTCCTGAGAATGAATGGGAGGAAACTGTTTCCAAGGCGGAGGTAATGAAAAAAGTATTGTCATAAAAGAGCATTTTAAGAGTATTTAAAGTTAAAATAATTAAGGAGCCTATTGATTTGTCTTTTAAGGTCATAAATGATGAACAAATTGATGAATTACTGAAATAACTTTCCTTAAATTTGCATCTTTAATTAACTCGTTGAATGCCAAATTATCCAAAGAAAGAATTAGCGAAACTTGTCATAGCTTCTTGTATAGTCAATGAAATTGAACATATTGTGATTTCACCCGGTTCCCGAAATGCGCCCTTAATTATTGGTTTTAACGAATCAGAAAAATGTAAAACGCTATCGGTTGTTGATGAGCGCAGTGCCGCTTTTTTTGCTTTGGGAATTGCGCAGCAAACCAGAAAAACCGTGGCTTTGGTTTGTACTTCCGGTTCGGCATTGTTGAATTATTATCCGGCAATTGCAGAAGCCTTTTACAGCAATATTCCGTTGGTGGTTATATCGGCAGACAGGCCTGCACATTTGATTGATGTGGGGGACGGACAAACAATTCGTCAGGAAAACGTGTTTGAGAATCATATTTTGTTCAGCGCGAATTTAGGAGGGGGGAATGACAGGGAATTGATTGAAAAAGCACTGCAAACAGCAATAGACAAAAAAGGTCCCGTGCATATTAATGTGCCTTTTGAAGATCCTTTATATGAAAAAATAGCTGCAGAAATAATTGATGATGAGGTTGTAAAATTAAAGTCAGAAATAGTGCTGCCTGAAGAAAAATCTTTGTTGAATGAAACTCCGCTGGAGGTAGATGCGCTTCAGAAATTCGCAGATATCTGGAATGCTTCCTCAAAAAAGATGGTGTTGGTGGGGGAACATTTTCCTGATGAATTGCTGCAAACACAATTGGAACATTTAGCAAAAGATCCATCGGTTTTGGTGCTGATTGAAAACACAGCCAATGTTTCCCATCCGAAATTTATAAACAGCATCGATAAATTAATTTTTCCTTTTGCGGAAGATGAATTGTCTGCATTTAAACCAGATATCCTGTTGACTTTGGGTGGAATGATTGTTTCAAAAAAAATAAAGGAACAGTTGCGTAACCACAAACCAAAACACCATTGGCACGCAGATGCCAAAAGAGCCTATGATACTTTTCATTGTCTGGAACATCATTTTAAGGTATCACCGCAATTGTTTTTCAGCCAGTTTTTCTTTTTAACAAAACCTAAAGAAAGCAATTACCAACAATTTTGGTTGCATAAAAAAGAAGTCAGATTGCAAAAGCACCGGGAATTTATTTCGAATTGTGCATTTTCAGACTTAAAAGTATTCAGTAAAATTTTACCTTCAATTCCAAATAATTCACAATTACAATTAGGCAACAGTTCAATAATCCGTTATGCGCAACTGTTTGATATTAACAAATCATTGCGTGTTTTTTGTAACAGGGGAACCAGCGGAATTGACGGATGCACAAGTACCGCAATTGGCGCAGCTTTTGCAGTAAAAGAAAATACCTTGTTTATCACAGGCGATATTAGTTTTTTTTACGACAGCAATGCATTGTGGAACAGTTATATCCCAAATAATTTCAGGATTATTTTAATTAATAACGGCGGAGGCGGTATTTTCAGATTTATTCCTGGGCCACAACAATCCGGAGCACTGGATTATTTTGAAACCCCACATCATTTAACTGCAGAATATTTGTGTAAAATGTATCATTTTGAATACTGTACTGCAAAAGATGAAGCCGAATTGCAACTTCAACTTTCTCGTTTTTATGAAGATTCAAACCTTCCGAAGGTCTTGGAAATTTTTACGCCAAGATTAGAAAACGACCACATGTTAAAAGCATATTTCAACAATTTAAAAGTATAAACCATGGAAGAATTAAA
>JAENXD010000142.1 GCA_016649745.1 Flavobacteriaceae bacterium
ATTAATAGCAGCTGTTACCGCTAAAAAATAAAATTTAAACAGATGAAAGAATTGTTAGGAACCGGAGTCGCTTTGGTAACACCTTTTAACGAAGATAAATCAGTTGATTTTGATGGGCTGAAACGTTTGGTTAACTTTCAAATTGACAATGGGGTAAATTATTTGGTTGTTTTGGGAACAACCGGTGAACCGGCTACATTAACTTCTGAAGAAAAAGAGCAAGTGAAGGCTACAGTCATTGAGGCAAATAAAGGAAGACTTCCATTGGTCATAGGCATTGGAGGAAACAATACCATGGCGGTTGTAAATGAAGTTAGAACTGCAGATTTATCGGCATTTTCTGCCATACTTTCCGTTTCTCCTTATTACAATAAACCAACGCAAGAAGGAATTTATCAGCACTTTAAAGCCATTTCAGAAGCAAGTCCGTTGCCAATTATAGTGTACAACGTTCCGGGAAGAACCGCTAAAAATGTGGAGGTGAAAACGGTTTTAAGATTAGCCAATGATTTTAAAAATATTGTGGCTGTAAAAGAAGCTGCAGGAGATATTGTTCAGGCGATGAGGTTAATTCAGCACAAGCCAAAGGATTTTATGGTAATTTCAGGCGACGATATGATTGCTTTGCCAATGGTGTTGGCTGGCGGAGCCGGCGTCATTTCGGTAATAGGTCAGGGTTTGCCTAAAGATTTTTCAGAAATGATTCAGCAAGGATTAAAAGGTAAAGTTGAGAATGCAAATACATTACACTACAAAATTATGGATTGCATAGATCTTATATTTGAAGAAGGAAATCCGGCAGGAATAAAAGCTCTGTTGAAAAGTTTTGACATTTGCTCAGAAAATGTGCGGTTGCCTTTGGTAAATGCTTCTGATGATTTACGGCAAAAAATTACTAACTTTGTAGCAAATTATTAGTTTTCAAATCAAATTTATTTTCAAATCAAATTAAAAAGTATGTTATCAAAAAGAATGCTATCCATTTTAAACAAACAAATAAGAATTGAAGCAGAATCTTCTCAAATATATTTAGCCATGGCTTCATGGGCTGAAATTAAAGGGTTGGAAGGTGTTTCTCAATTTATGTATGCGCAGTCTGATGAAGAAAGATTGCATATGCTTAAATTTTTTAAATATATTAATGAACGTGGCGGTCATGCAAAAGTTTCTGAATTAAGTGCACCTGCGCTTGAATTTGGTTCTATTAAAGAAGTGTTTGAGACCTTGTTTAAACATGAAGTTATTGTTTCTCAAAGCATTAATGAATTGGTGCATATTTCTTTGGAAGAAAAGGACTACGCAACCCATAACTTTTTACAATGGTATGTTGCCGAGCAAATTGAAGAAGAAGCACAGGCAAGAACTATTTTGGATAAAATTAATTTAATTGGCGACGATAAAGGAGGTTTATACTTGTTTGATAATGATATTAAACAACTTACGGTGGTTAGCTCTGTTTCACCTCAAGCCTAATAATTAACAAACAATTAGGATATTTCTACAAAAAGCAGGTTATTTTTGTGGTTCAATTGTATGTAAAAAATCATTTTAATAATCCATAATAAATAACTAATTTTGCCAAATGCAAAAAAATAAAATTTATATTTTCATTTTGTTAGTCGCCTTGGGTGTTTCATCTTGTGGTGAATACCAAAAAGCATTGAATAAAGGAACCAGTGAAGAGCAATATCTAATGGCTGTTAAAATGTATGATGCACAAAAATACTCGAAGGCCATAGCTTTATTTGAGAAAATAACGCCAAGTTACAAGGGAAAACCTCAAATGGAGCGCATACAATACATGATTTCTCAAGCTCATTATAACACAAAACAATATAATTTAGCGGCTTATTATTTTGATAAATTTGTAAAAAGCTATCCAAAAAGCTCAAAAGTGGAAGAAGCTGCATACTTATCGGCTTACAGTTATTATTTGGCCTCACCTATTTATAGCTTAGATCAAAAAGATACAAAAGAGGCTATAACGGCACTTCAAAATTTTATTTATAAGTTTCCAGACTCAGATAAAGTTCCGGATGCAAATAAAAACATTAAGGAATTAACCTATAAATTAGAGAAAAAATCTTTTGAGATTGCCAAACAATATTATCATACCCAAGATTATATAGCGGCTATGGTTGCTTTTGATAATTTACTTTCGGACTATTTAGGCACTTCATTTAAGGAAGAAGCAATGTACCTGAAATTTAAATCGGCATACAATCTGGGGGCTAACAGTATTAATGTAAAAAAAGAAGAAAGGATTAACGAAGCTATAAAAGTTCACCAAAGATTTGAACGAAATTTTCCAAATTCAAAATATTTAGAGGAAACAAAATTATTAGTTTCCGATTTAAATAATGAATTAAACGCTATAACTGTCATAAAAACTCAAAACTAATGGATTATAAAAACACAAAAGCACCGAATACAACTGTTACTTACGACAAAAATAAAATTGAAGAGCCAACAGGCAATATTTACGAGGCAATCACTATTATAGCAAAAAGAGCCGATCAAATTAGTATCGATTTAAAAAACGAATTGGTTGAAAAATTAGAAGAGTTTGCTACGTATACGGATAGTTTAGATGAAGTTTTTGAAAATAAGGAACAAATTGAGGTGTCTAAATTTTATGAAAAATTACCAAAACCAACAGCACTTGCAGTGCAAGAATGGTTAGATAATAAAATTTATTACAGAAATCCGGAAGAACCTCAAAAATAAATGTCCATTTTAAGCGGTAAAAAAATACTATTGGGCGTTACCGCCGGTATTGCTGCTTATAAAACAGCCCATTTGGTGCGACTTTTTGTGAAATTGGGCGTGCAGGTAAAAGTTGTGATGACACCGGCATCCAAAGATTTTGTTACGCCGCTTACACTATCAACATTATCCAAAAATCCAGTTTATTCTACTTTTTTTGAAAAAGGAAATGAAGAAAATGAGCAATGGAATAGCCATGTAAATTTAGGTTTGTGGGCCGATTATATGCTAATTGCACCGGCAACGGCGAATACGTTGTCTAAAATGGCCAATGGCGTGAGTGATAATTTGTTGTTAGCTACTTATTTATCAGCAAAATGTAAGGTGTATTTCGCACCGGCGATGGATTTAGATATGTATCAGCATCCAGCCACAAAACAAAGCATAGAAAAATTACAAAGTTTTGGGAATGTTTTTATTCCACCTGCAAGTGGTGAATTAGCTAGTGGTTTGGTGGGTGAAGGACGCATGGAAGAGCCAGAAAACATTGTGTCATTTATTGAAAATGAAATTATAAGAGGATTGCCGCTATACCATAAAAAGGTTTTAATTACGGCTGGTCCAACCTATGAAGCAATTGATCCAGTGCGTTTTATAGGCAATCATTCTTCCGGTAAAATGGGATTTGAATTGGCTAAAAAAGCGGCCAATTTAGGCGCTGAAGTTTATTTAATTACCGGAAATTCGAATGAAACGGTATCAAATTCGTTAATTCAAAGAATTAATGTGGTGAGCGCCGAAGAAATGTACCATGAAGTCCATAAATATTTTGAGGCTGTTGATATTGCCATTCTATCGGCTGCCGTGGCAGATTACAAACCAAAAGAAGTTGCTAAAAATAAAATAAAGAAAGCATCCGACACAATGACTATTGAATTGGTAAAAACCAAGGATATATTGGCTTCATTGGGGAAAGTTAAAAGTCATCAATTTTTAGTCGGTTTCGCTCTCGAAACAAATAATGAACTGGAAAATGCGATTGCTAAATTAAAAAGCAAGAATTTAGATTTAATTGTGCTAAATTCACTTCAAGATAAAGGTGCAGGATTTAAAGGAGAAACAAATAAAGTTACCATTATTGATAAATTCGAAAAAATTTCAGAATTTAGTCTAAAATCTAAAGCTGAAGTTGCTGAAGATATATTTAATGTAATTTTGAATCAAATTTTATGCGTAAAATAGTTCAACTACTTATGGTCTTTTTTGTTGCGGCTCAGCTAAATGCCCAAGAGTTATGGTGTACCATAACGGTTAATGCAGATAAAATTCCAAGTTCAAACAAACAGATATTCAAAACATTAGAGAATTCATTAAATGAATTTGTAAACCAAAAGCGTTGGACAAATTTTAAATATGAACCTCAAGAACGTATTAATTGTAATTTAACATTGACAATTTTGGAGCAATCTGGTGACGATTTTAAGGGGCATATTCAAATACAGTCATCACGTCCTGTATACAACTCAGCCTATTTAACGCCAGTTTTTAATTTTAAGGACGATGATTTTTCATTTAAATATACAGAATTTGAGCCCTTGCAATTTAATGAAAACGCCTTCGAATCCAATTTGGTGTCTGTTGTTTCATTTTATGTTTATACTATTTTAGGGATGGATGCTGATACTTTTGTTTTAAATGGCGGTACTTTGTTTTTTACCAAAGCACAAAATGTTGTGGTGCAGGCACAACAAAGTGGCTACGCAGGTTGGAATCAAAATGATGGATCCAAAACAAGATTTATAATGATTGACAATATTTTATCGCCAACTTACAGTTTATTCCATTCTGCGATGTATGCTTATCATTTGAAAGGATTGGACGTGATGCACAAAGACAAGAAACAAGCAAAACAAAAAATTGCGGAATCCATCGGATTTTTAAAAACGATATATGATTCGCGCCCGAACGCGTTTTTATTAAGGGTGTTTATGGATTCTAAAGCTGATGAAATTGTTAATATTTTTTCAGACGGATCAAATTATGATACCTTTAAATTAAAAGAAGACTTACTAAAAATTTCACCTCTTAACGCTGCTAAGTGGAACGACATAAAGTAAATTCTTAACATTAAAATTCAAGAATGCTTATAAATCTTTCCATAAAAAATTATGCATTAATAGATAGCTTATCTGTTAGTTTTAGAGATCATTTATCTACGATTACCGGAGAAACCGGCGCAGGTAAATCAATTTTATTGGGTGCGCTTGGACTGGTTTTAGGAAAGAGAGCTGATACGTCCACGTTGAAAGATGCCAATAAAAAATGTATCATTGAAGCCAAATTTCTTATTTCAAATTATCAATTGGAAGGCTTTTTTGAAGAAAATGATATTGATTTTGAAACCGAAACCATTATCAGAAGAGAAATTTCTCCAACAGGAAAATCTAGGGCTTTTATTAACGATACGCCAACAACTTTACAGGTTCTACAGGATTTAAGCGAAAAATTAATCGACGTACATTCCCAACATCAAACAATGCAATTGTCGGATGTGAATTTTCAATTTCAGATTATTGATGCGCTTGCAGCAAATGCCCCGAAAATTGACTCATACAAACGGGGGTTGAAATTATTTAATCAATTGTCCAAAGAACTGAATGAACTCAAAAAAAATCAGGAAGCTGCGACTCAAAATTATGAGTACAACCTGCATTTATTTGATGAGTTGGAAAAATCAAATTTACAGTCTGATGAGCAGGAAGTTATTGAACAATCGTTAGATAAATTAAACAATATTGAAGAAATAAAACTAAATTTATCTGAAGCTCAAGCACTTGCTTTAGCTGAAGAAATTGGTTTACAGACACTTCTAAATGCATTTGCGGCAAATCTCAGTAAAATTGTAACCTATTCAAATGAATATAAAGAGATCTATGATAGAGTTTTGAGCGTTAAAATTGAATTTGATGATATTGCGGGAGAAATTGAAAATTTCAATGAAAATGTAGATTTTGATCCGTTGGAATTGCAAAAGCTGAATGACAGATTGCAACTAATTTACAATTTGCAAAAAAAACATTCGGTTTCAACAATTGCTGAATTACTTCAAAAACAAGAAGAACTTTCTGTTAAAGTTGATGCCGTTGAAAATTCTTCCGCAGCCATTTCAGAAAAAGAAAAGGAGATTAACAGTGTTGCCGAAAAAATTGACAAGTTAGCGAAATCAATATTTCAGGAAAGAGAAAAAGCAATTCCAGTTCTTATTCGGAAATTGGAAGATAGTTTGGGGAATTTAGGAATGGAAAATACGCGTTTTAAATTGGTCATTTCCCATACAAACCAGTATTTTCAAAATGGAAAGGACGAACTGCAACTTTTTATTTCTGCAAATAGAGGTGCTAATTTTGGTGAATTAAAGAAGATTGCTTCAGGCGGAGAATTATCAAGAATTATGTTATCGGTTAAGGCGATTCTTTCGGAATATTTAAAATTGCCAACCATTATTTTTGATGAAATTGACACTGGAGTTTCTGGTGATGTTTCTCAAAAAATGGCAGATATTATGCAGCAAATGAGCATTAACATGCAAGTGATTACCATTACACATTTACCGCAAATTGCCGCGAAAGGAAAGCAACATTATAAAGTTTACAAAGAAGATATAGAAAATAATATAGTAACACGGTTAAAAGAACTGACTGAAATTGAAAGAATTGAGGAAATTGCAGAAATGTTGGGTGGTAAAGAAATTTCAAAAACTGCAATTGAACACGCAAAGCAGTTATTAAATTAAGAAATTACTATATTTGCAGCCTAAATTAAAATTAAATCAAAACAAATACAATTATGTATAATTTACTTAAAGGGAAAAAAGGAATTATTTTAGGGGCATTAGACTCAAAGTCAATCGCTTGGAAAGTTGCAGAAAGAGCTCACGAAGAAGGTGCCACATTTGTTTTATCAAATGCGCCTGTTGCATTGCGACTTGGAACGATCGCAGAACTAGCAGAAAAAACAGGTTCAGAAATAATTGCAGCTGATGCCACATCAATTATGGATCTTGAAGATTTGGTAGATGGCGCAATGAAAATATTAGGCGGAAAAATTGATTTTGTTTTGCATTCAATAGGGATGTCCATTAATGTACGCAGAGGAAATCATTATACCCATCAAGATTATAATTTTACAAAAACAGGTTTTGATGTTTCGGCTTTATCTTTTCATAGATTAATGAGTGTGTTATACCAAAGAGATGCAATGAATGAATGGGGAAGTATTGTGGCATTATCTTATATGGCGGCTCAACGAGTTTTTCCCGATTATAATGATATGGCCGATAATAAGGCATATTTAGAATCGGTTGCGCGTAGTTTTGGATATTTCTTCGGTGTAGATAAAAAAGTAAGAGTGAATACAATTTCTCAATCTCCAACGCCAACTACCGCAGGTAGTGGTGTAAAAGGTTTCGATGGATTTGTTGCTTATGCAGAAAAAATGTCGCCGCTTGGAAATGCTACAGCTTTAGAATGTGCGGATTATACCATTAGTTTGTTTTCAGATCTTACTAAAAAAGTAACCCTTCAAAACTTATATCACGATGGAGGTTTCTCTAATATGGGTGTAAGTGCAGTAATTATGGAAGATTTCATGAAGGATTATCAACCGAAACCTGAAAAAATTATTGAAGAGTCTAAAAAGAAAAGCGAAAAATAGTAATTTATACTTCAAATATTAAAAAGCGGTGATTTTAAAATCACCGCTTTTTTTGTGGTAAATTTTATGTATGACTTCTAAATAAATTTAGAAGTATGAGTATTATCATGGTTTGGGTGAATTAATTAAACTAATTTTAAAAACTTAAAATAATACAACATAATATTATACAA
>JAENXD010000014.1 GCA_016649745.1 Flavobacteriaceae bacterium
AAACTATTTGCTTTCCCGGTTGTAATAACCCAAAATAAAACCCAAAACAAGCGACCAAATTGCAGCCAAACCAATTTGATAGGGTTTATCCAAACTGAAAGTAAGGGTGTGTGCAGGAATCCAAAACCAAATTAAGGAAAGCATTCCTTTATCAATATTTTTCCAGTTGTTTTGTTTGGCTATAAGATTGTCAAGAAACCGATGAAAAATAACCAGAAACAAACCGTATTGCAAATTCATAAATACAGATAAGGCAAACGCACTTCCAAACAATCCCATTTCTGGCAATAAATGATGAGCAACCAAGTTTTCCAGAAACCCCTGATAGCCTACAAACGCATATTTAATAGTGATGGCAATGATTGCCCATTCAAGCATTTTTAAGGCAACAACGTGTAACTTATATGGCAAGAATATTTTGCCTTGTTGCATCCATTTGGAGATGATATCCCCCAAAGTACCCAATACGGCAAATTGTATCATGACACTATAAATTGGATATGCTTTTACAAATTCAACGTATAAATTCATTGGGGATTAAAATTAGAAGTAAATAATACAAAAATGAAACTTAAGATTACCAGCCACCGCCAGCGCCGCCACCACTAAATCCGCCGCCACCAAAACCACCGCCGAAGCCGCCACCAGAACTTGATCCTCCACCAAAACTGCCACCGCCAAAACCACCTCTTCCTGCCCGGCTCAAAAGTATGGCTGTTAAAATATTTGCCGCTGTTGAATCTCTTCTTCCTTTACCTCTTCCGCCTTGATCTTTATTTTTCTTTGAAAACACGACCAATAAAATAATAAAAATAATGGCTATAATAAAGGCACGCGGAATACCTGAACTTTCACCATTAGGCGATTTATTGCTTTTATAAGTCCCTTTTAAAACCTCAAAAATGGCATCGGATCCTTTGTCCAATCCACCATAAAAATCGCCTTTTTTAAATTCGGGAATAATTACATTCCTCACCAATTCACCCGTAATCCCGGCCGTTAATTTATGTTCTACGCCATAGCCTGGCGCAATCCATATTTTGTGTTCTTTATTGGCCAGCAACACAAAAACACCATTGTCCTCTTTGGCCTGACCAATTCCCCATTCATGCGCCCATTTTGGTGTTAGAATTCCAATATCTTCCCCCTTGATGGTTTCAACGGTCACCACCACTATTTGGGTTGAAGTGGAGTCGGAATATTGAATTAATTTGCTTTCTAGAGCCGATTTTTGTTCGTTGGTTAATATGTTTGCATAATCATAAACACTGGTTTGCAGTTTTGGCTTTTCGGGAATGGTGAATTGTCCAAAAGCGACTTGCACTAGCAAAATAGTGATAAAAAAAGCAATCTGTTTTTTAATTGATTTGTACATCATTGTTTATTATCCTCTTGAAATTTCATTAGATAATTCGTCGGTATCACCTAGCTGATATGGGAAAAATTCTTTCAGCTTGTTTCCAACCTCTAAAATAGCAAGTTCAATACCTTTTGAAAATTCTTCCTTTTTAAAATAAGAAAGCATCAACTCCTTTTCAGCATCCCAAAAATTTTCAGTCACTTTTGTGTGGATTCCCTCATCGCCTAAAATGGCAAACTTTTTACTTTCAACAGCCACATAAAACAATACGCCATTCCTTAAATTGGTTTTCTCCATTTCCAACAAATGAAAAACCTCCAAAGCTCTTTCCAACGGAGGTAATTCTGTATTATTTTCAATATGTACCCGGATTTCTCCTGAAGTGTTTTTTTCTGCCACTTCAATCGCTTTAATAATGACTTGCTCTTGTACGGTTGTTAAAAAATCTTCAATTTTTGACATTTATTCTTTTTTTCCGAAATCAAATTTTACTTCTGGGGCATTTTCTGCACCGGCTTCAGCATCAAAATAAGGTTTGCCTTCAAAATTAAAAATTCCCGCCAATATTGAATTTGGGAATTTCTTTACGTGATTGTTATATGGTTTTGTAGCTTCGTTAAAACGTGTACGAGCCGTTAAAATCTGATTTTCAGTACTTGCTAATTCATCCTGTAATTTCAGGAAATTTTGATTGGCTTTTAAATCAGGATACCGCTCAACCGTTACCAATAAACTTTTTAAAGCACCGCTTAAACCTCCCTGAACCTGATTGAATTGTGCCAATTGTTCAGGCGTAATATTGGTTGGATCAATTTGTACGGAGGTTGCTTTTGCACGTGCTTCAATTACTTGAGTTAATGTTTCTCTTTCAAAATCGGCAGCTCCTTTAACAGTATTTACCAGATTTCCTATTAGGTCATTTCTTCGTTGGTAAGCTGTTTGAACATTCCCCCAACTTTCAGAAACACTTTCATTTAACTGAATTGTTGTGTTGTAAAATCCTTTTACCCAGCTGTAACCTGCGAAAGCTATCACTGCTACAATTATTACGGGAATTAACCACTTTTTCATTTTTTTGATTTTTAATTGTTTATAATTTCGTTTAATTAGTTCACCAAAAAGCAATTTTTTTACAATGCTCGCAAAATATTTTTAACCAATTTGGCCTTTAATTTTAATCAGTTCTTCCTTAATGGCCTCTAAACGCGTAATGATTTCCTGATTGTCTTTCACTGCTTTCGGACGCTCTTTCATTTTATTTTTCGCCCCTTCTAAGGTAAACCCTTTTTCCTTAACCAAATGATAAATCAGCTTTAGATTTTTGATATCTTCTTGGGTAAATAGCCGATTTCCCTTCTTGTTTTTTTTAGGTTTTAAAATGTCGAATTCATTTTCCCAAAACCGAATATGAGACGTGTTAACGCCAAATGCGCTGGCAACCTCACCAATTTTGTAATATCGCTTTTCAGGTAAATCTATATGCATTAGTCAAGAGATTGTCCTTCAATTTGTGCTGCTTTTTGCATAGCTTCAAATTCTTCCGGCGATAAGTTTCCGTAATAAAAATTAATAGGATTTACGGCAGTTCCATTTTTATGAACCTCATAATGCAAATGCGGACCTTGTGAGCGTCCAGTATTTCCAACAAAACCTATTAGATCTCCCCTTCTAATTTTTTGACCTTTTTTAACATTGTAATTGCTTAAATGTGCATACAAAGTAGTATATCCAAAACCATGTTCTATTCTGATGTGTTTTCCATACCCTGCAGAATTTTGGTCGGCCCTTTCCACATAACCATCACCTGAAGCATATACTGGTGTTCCCACAGGGGAAGAAAAGTCCATTCCCTCATGTTTCTTTCTTGCTTTTGTAAAAGGGTCAGATCGCCACCCATAACCGGAAGCCATTCTGGTCAAATCTTCATTTTTAACAGGTTGAATTGCTGGTATTGCTGCCAATAATTTTTCTTTATCTGCCGCTAATTTTACAATTTCATCTAATGATTTTGACTGCACGTATAACTGTTTTGATAAGATATCCATATTTTTGGTAACATCAATAATCATTTCAGAATTGTTAAAACCTTCTAGTGCTTTATAGCGGTTTATACCTCCAAAACCAGCCTTACGCTGTTCGTCAGGAATCGGATTTACTTCAAAATATAAGCGGTAAATATTGTTGTCCCTATCTTGTATATCAGCCAATACTTCTCCTATCTGAACCATTTTCTTGGCGTGTAATTCTTCATTTAATTTCACAAATTCCAACTGTCGTTTTAATTCTTTTTCTTTGGGAGATTCAAAAATGGTGGAAAAAACAACAAAACCCAATATCATAAAAACAGTGGCGCTCGCTATTGTCAACACAAATTTCTTTATATGCTCCCTTTTTTTTGGTCTTATCTTTTGATAGGATAGCGTCTCTGAATCGTAATAATATTTTACCTTCGCCATTGTATAAAAATTATATTATTTTTGCGTTATAAAATAACAAAATATGCGACAATATTTTGAAGCATAAACGACAAATTTACAAAATGTTTTATATAATTGGTATACCCCTTATTATTTAGCATATAATTAACAAATAAGACCCTATCAAAAAAAATTATAACCATCGCCACAATACCTGCCAGTCGGAGGCAGAATAAGAAGCAACTGGACGATGACCATTAAAAAGAATATTATATATGAAATCACAACTCGTACGTCAACAATTTTTAGATTTTTTTGCTTCAAAAAAACATGCAATTGTTCCATCATCACCTATGGTATTGAAAAACGACCCAACGCTCATGTTTACCAATGCTGGTATGGTGCCTTTTAAAGAGTATTTTTTGGGACAAAAAAATGCTGTTAAAAAACGTGTTGCCGATACGCAAAAATGTTTACGCGTTTCAGGAAAGCATAACGATTTGGAAGAAGTGGGAAAAGATACTTATCACCACACGATGTTTGAGATGCTGGGGAACTGGAGTTTTGGAGACCCTGCCCGTCCGGCAGGCGGGTATTTTAAAAAAGAAGCCATTGCCTGGGCTTGGGAATTGTTGGTTGATGTTTATAAAATAGATAAAGACTGTTTGTACGTCACCGTTTTTGAAGGCGCAGAAGATGAAGGTTTGGAATACGACCATGAAGCATACGATTTATGGAAAAAATACATTGGAGAAGACAGAATTATCAACGGAAATAAAAAAGATAACTTTTGGGAAATGGGTGCGCAAGGCCCATGCGGACCTTGTTCCGAAATTCATGTGGATCTCAGATCTGCTGAAGAAAAAGCGAAAGTCTCAGGTAAAAGTTTGGTGAATAATGACCATCCACAAGTGGTGGAAATTTGGAACCTCGTTTTTATGGAATTTAATCGAAAAGCAGATGGTTCCTTGGAAAAATTGCCTGCAAAACACGTAGATACCGGAATGGGGTTTGAACGTTTGTGCATGGTGCTTCAAAAGAAACAATCCAATTATGATACAGATGTTTTCACACCGCTAATCAGAGAAATTGAAGCCATTACCAACAGTGAATATGGCAAAAATGAAGAAGTCGATATTGCAATTCGTGTTGTTGCCGACCATGTTAGGGCAGTGGCTTTTTCCATTGCCGACGGACAATTGCCCTCAAACACTGGTGCTGGTTATGTAATAAGAAGAATTTTGCGACGTGCAATTCGTTATGGATTTACTTTTTTAAACACCAAAGAACCATTTATTTACAAATTGGCGACTACCTTAAGTCAGCAAATGGGAGACTATTTCCCTGAAATGAAATCCCAAAAACAATTAGTGACCAATGTGATTAAAGAAGAAGAAAATTCGTTCTTACGAACTTTGGATCAAGGATTGGTTTTATTGGACGGTATTATTAAAAACACAAACGGAAAAGTTGTTTCGGGCAAAAAAGCCTTCGAACTATTTGATACTTTTGGTTTCCCTATTGATTTAACCGCTTTGATTCTTTCTGAAAAAGGAATGACTTTGAACGAAAAAGAATTTAAGGCAGCATTAGAAAAACAAAAAACCCGCTCAAGAGCAGCAGCTGTTGTTGAAACAGATGATTGGGTTATTTTGTATGATGATGCAGAAGAAGAATTTATTGGTTATGACCTGCTTGAAGCAAATGTTAAAATAACCCGTTACCGAAAGGTTTCGTCCAAAAAAGAAGGTGATTTGTACCAGTTGGTGTTTAATATGACGCCTTTTTATCCTGAAGGCGGCGGACAAGTGGGCGATAAAGGTTATTTGGAAGTGAGCAATGGAAACGTCATCTATATTATTGATACCAAAAAAGAAAACAATTTAATTATTCATTTTGCCAAAAGTTTGCCTAAAAATCCATCTCAAATTTTTAAAGTGGTGGTCGATGAAAAACAGCGATTCAGAACCGCATGCAATCATTCCGCCAGCCATTTATTGCATCAGGCATTGCGTGAAATTTTAGGAACTCATGTAGAACAAAAAGGATCTGCGGTGCATTCAAAAAGTTTGCGTTTCGATTTTTCGCATTTTGCAAAATTAACTGCTGATGAATTGAGCGCCGTGGAAGATTTTGTAAATGCACGCATTGATTCCAAACTTAAGCTGGAAGAATACAGGAATATTCCCATTGAAACTGCTTTAAAGAAAGGTGCAATGGCCTTGTTCGGTGAAAAATACGGAGATACGGTTCGCGCTATTCAGTTTGGTAAATCGGTGGAGCTTTGTGGTGGTACGCATGTTCAAAATACCGGTGATATATGGCATTTTAAAATTGTATCTGAAGGTGCAATTGCTGCAGGAGTTCGACGAATTGAGGCCATCACGGGCGATGCCGCAAAAGAATTTTTTCTTGAAAACAGTCAGTCTTTTTCTGAAGTCAAAGAGGTCTTAAAAAACACTAAAAATCCGGTAAAAGCCATTACCGATTTGCAGGAAGAAAATACCGCTTTAAAAAAGCAGGTTGAAGCTTTGCAAAAAGACAAAGCCAAAAATTTGACCGGTGATTTAATAGAACTGGCTGAATCTATTAACGGCGTTAACTATTTGGCCGTGAAACTGGATTTAGACCAAAACAGTATTAAAGATTTGGCATTTGACCTTGGCAATAAAATTGAAAATCTGTTTTTGCTGGTAGGAACGGAAGCGGACGGAAAAGCATTTTTAACCTGTTATATCGCTAAAAATTTGGTGGATGAAAAACAGTTGGATGCAGGAAAAGTGGTTCGTGAACTGGGTAAATTAATTCAAGGCGGCGGCGGCGGACAGCCTTATTTCGCAACTGCAGGCGGTAAAAAACCAGAAGGAATCGAGGAAGCTTTGGCAAACGGGAAGAACTATATTTTATAATTTATTAAACACCGTCACCCTAAACTTGATTCAGGGTCTCATCATAAGATGCTGAATCAAGTTCAGCATGACGAACATTATATGAAGATGAATTTTAGAACCAACATACAACTTAAAAAAGAAGAAAATCAAATTGATTATACTTCTAAATTGTTGTTAATTGGTTCTTGTTTCTCAGAAAATATCAGCAAAAAACTGGCTTACTTCAAGTTTGACGTGGTCAGCAATCCGTTTGGTATTTTATTCAACCCAAAAGCCATTGAAACTTTAATTGAGAATTCTTTAAATAAAAAAATATATTCTGAAAAGGATATTTTTTTGCTAAATGAACGCTGGCATTGTTTCGATGCGCATTCCGATTTAAGTGCCATCGATAAAAATGAATTGCTTCAAAATTTGAATATTGCTATTAAATCAACAAATAAACGAATAAACGAATCAACACATATTATCATTACTTTAGGAACTGCCTGGATTTATCGGTTTATTGAAACCAATGTCATTGTTGGCAATTGCCATAAAGCTCCTCAAAAAGAGTTTACAAAAGAATTGCTTTCGGTTGATGAAATTACAGCTTCTTTAGAAAATATTTGTCTTAAAATTTCAGAAGTAAATCCGAAGGCAACTGTTATTTTTACGGTAAGTCCTGTTCGCCACATAAAAGATGGTTTTATAGAAAATTCGTTAAGCAAAGCGCATTTAATTACCGCAATTCATGAAACTATAGAAGTTATTCCCCCTTCGGAGGTTAGGGGGCATTATTTTCCTTCTTTTGAAACGATGATGGATGATTTGCGTGATTACCGTTTCTATAACAGCGATATGATTCATCCCAATGAAGTTGCCGTTGATTATATTTGGGAACATTTTATACACGTTTGGATAAATGAAAAAACGACTTCTATTATGAAAAAAATAGAAACCATTCAAAGAGGATTGGCGCATAAACCCTTCAATTCAGATTCGGTACAATATCAGCAGTTTTTGACAGATTTACAGCAAAGAATTCTCACTATAGAAAACAGGTTTGGTGTTAAATTCTAAAAAAGAAGGAATCACAATTGCAACCCCTTCCTTTTATCATTAACAACAATCAATCAAATCAAAAGATAATATTTTTTATATAAATCAATAGCCTCCGCCCAATGCTTTGTACAAATTAATAACCGCATTCATTTGATTGTATTTGTTGTTAATTAATTCTAACTCCGTACTTAAAGCATCGTCCTTTGCCGTTAAAACTTCCAAATAATTAACCATTCCATACTGCAATAATTCATCCGAATAATCAGCGGCAATTTTTAAAGCATCCAGTTTGTTTTTTCTGATAACTAGCTTTTCTGTTTCATTATCATAATCTGCCAACGCATCAGAAACCTCTTTTCCTGCAATCAACAAACTTTTCTCAAATTGCAAATATGCTTTTTGCTGATTTGCTTTCGCTATTTCAAAATTTGTTTTTATGCTTCTTTGGTTAAAAACAGGTTGGGTTAATCTGGTTAGAACTGTTGTAAAAAGAGAATTCGCATTAAACCATTCCTTTAAATCCAAACTATTCAAACCGCCTGCAGCACTCACTGTTAATGAAGGATAAAAATTACTTCGCGCTACATTTGTCAATTCAAATGAATTTCTGAAATTTAATTCTGCAGAAACAACATCAGGTCTTCTGCTTAATAACAATGCAGGAATTCCTACTTTAATATTTGCGGTAATTTTTTGATTTTCAAAGATATCCCTAGGAATTGTATTTGGAGCCTTTCCCAGTAAAATACTCAACGTATTTTCAACAACATTTACACTGTATTTTAAATCCTTCAATATAATTTCTGTAGCATATTTTTGAGCCTCGGTTTGTTTTACGGAAACTTCATTTACGATTCCTGCACTTTTTAACGCTTTTATGGTTTCTATTCCTTTTCCTCTGTTAATCAATGTTTCTTCGGCTACTTTAACTTGTGCGTCTAAGGCCAGTAATTGGTAATATGTTGAGGCAATATTTGCCACTATTTCAGTTTGAATGGCTTGTTTTCCGGAAACAGTTTGTAAGTAAGCAGCTATTGAAGCTCTCTTTCCGCTTCTGATTTTTCCCCAAATATCGGCTTCCCAAGACAGCTTTCCTGAAAGCTCATATTCATTATAATCATTCCTCCTCCTATACTTTTCATAATCCCAAAATCCATTTATGCTTACCGAAGGCAGATGTCCCAATTTTCCCTGCTTCATATTTGCTTCGGCTGCAATTAAATTTTGAAGTGCAATTTTCATGTCATAATTGTTGGTCAACCCTTCACGAATATATTCTTGCAAAATTGGATCGGCAAATAATTTACCCCAAGAAACAGAAGCCAATGAAGTGCTGTCAAGCGTTTGTTCAGTTCTGTAAAGATTGTCGGTTTTAACCTCAGGGCTTTCATAATTTTTAGCCACAAAACACGACTGCAACAATGCTCCTGTAATTAATATAATAACTACTTTTGATATATTATGTTTTCTCATTTTCAATATTTTTATAAAATTTCAGGATCATCTTCACTTGGTTTTTTTCCAATAAGCTCTTGTAAACTTTGAAAAATAACAAATAAAACAGGAATTACCAATACGCCTATTAATGTTCCTATTAACATACCTCCTGCAGCTCCTGTACCAATTGATTTATTCCCAACCGCACCAACACCACCTGCCAATACCAACGGAAGCATCCCAAAAATAAATGCAAATGAAGTCATTATAATAGGACGTAAACGCGCTTTTGCCCCTTGAATGCCCGATTCGTATAATGACATTCCGTGGCGTCTTCGCTGTAAGGCAAATTCCACAATTAGAATGGCATTTTTGGCCAATAGACCAATCAGCATAATTAATGTTACCTGAAAATAAATGTTGTTTTCCAGTCCGGCTAAATTTATAAATCCGATGGCTCCTGCAACACCTACCGGCAATGAAAATAACACAGCAAGCGGCAGAATGTAACTTTCATATTGGGCCGCCAACAAGAAATAAACAAATATTAAACTTAACAGGAACACCCAAATCGCTTGTCCGCCCGCAAGAATTTCTTCACGTGTCATTCCTGAAAATTCATAGCCATAATTTTTAGGCAAATTCTGTGCAGCAACTTCTTCTATAGCCTTGATAGCATCTCCCGTGCTATAACCCGGATTGGATTTTCCCGTAATTGCAATTGATTTTAAAAGGTTGTACCTCGAAACAAATTCTGGTCCATAAATTCTTTCTAAACTTACAAACTGGCTAATTGCCACAGATTCATTGTTATTATTTCTTATAAAAATATTGTTTAAAGTTTCTGGCGTTGCCCTGTCTTCCGGCTTTGCTTGAATCATAACACGATACTGCTTTCCAAACCGATTAAAATCTGTGGTGTATAATCCGCCATAATAGCCTTGCAGTGTATTAAATATTTCACTCACTGTGATACCGGCATCTTTAATTTTTTCAATATTGATATCCAATTGATACTGCGGAAAATTAGGGTTAAAACTGGTCATCGCATATTGAATTTCAGGTCTTTTATTCAATTCCTGAAGAAATTGATCGGAAACATTTCCCATTTCAACCCAAGAATCATCTCCCTTATTTTGCAGTTTGAACTCAAAACCATCCGCAGATCCAAAACCTTGAACACTTGGCGGTGTAAAAAAAATCAGTTTTGCATCTTTAATTCCTGCAGTTTTTCCAAAAAGTTGTCCAACCACGGCATCAGCAGATTGGCTTTTTTCCTTTCTTTCGCTCCAATCTTTCAATTTCATAATAGAAAAGCCATAGGAACCTCCATTAACGCGATTTAACAAACTAAACCCAACCACATTCAGTCTGGCTTCCACAATATCCATAGATCCTACAATAGAATCGTAGCTATTTATAATTTTTTGGGTTTGTTCTAGTGTTGATCCGGGAGGTAAAGAAATATCAGCCATTATTATTCCTCTGTCTTCTGACGGAATAAAACCTGATGGTGTTATTTTAAACAAGTAAAAAGCAGAAACCGTCGCAATTAATAAAATAACGCCCGTTATCCATTTTCGTTTCATTAATGCTTCCAAAATACGATTGTATTTCCCTTGCATCGTATCAAAACTGGTATTAAAAGCCATTTTAAACCGCTCTTTAAGTTTGGCTTCCCCATGTTCCGATTCTTTATGGGGTTTTAAAAATAAAGCACACAAAGCAGGGCTCAAGGTTAAAGCATTTACGGCTGAAATTAGAATGGCTATGGCTAAAGTTATGGCAAATTGCTGATAAAAAATACCTGAAGAACCCTTAATAAAAGTAACCGGCAAAAATACGGCCGACATCACCAATGTGATAGAAATAATGGCGCCCGTGATTTCACTCATGGCTGAAACGGTGGCTTCTTTACCCGATTTTGCGCCTTGGTCCAATTTGGCATGCACCGCTTCCACAACAACAATAGCGTCATCTACCACAATTCCAATGGAAAGAACAATGGCAAAAAGCGTTAACATATTGATGGAATAGCCAAAAAGGTTCATAAAGAAAAAGGTTCCAATAATGGCTACGGGAACTGCAATAACCGGAATTAAAGTAGATCTAAAATCCTGAAGAAAAATAAATACCACAATAAACACTAAAATAAAAGCTTCCAATAAGGTGGATACCACTTTTTCGATTGAAGCGTCTAAAAACGTATTTACGTTAAAAGGAACCACATAATCAAGCCCTTTAGGAAAATCTTTTTTTGCTTCTTCCAAAATTTTTATCACTTCTTCAGTAACCTCTTGAGCATTTGATCCTGAAGTCTGATAAACACCTCCCGCAACACCGGGTTTCCCCATCCCCATATTTTTGGAAGTATAGTTAAAAGCGCCTAATTCTATAGTTGCAACATCCTTTAATCTTAAAAATTCTCCGTTTCCTGCAGATTTAACAATGATGTTTTCATATTCTGATACCTGAGACAATCGGCCCTTATACTTCATGGTATATTCATAAACACCTTCAGCATTTTCACCAAATTTTCCTGGTGCAGCTTCAATATTTTGTTCTCGAAGTGCAGCTTGAATATCCGAAGGCATTATATTGTACATCGCCATTTTTTGGGGATCGATCCAAACACGCATGGAATAATCTTTAGATCCAAAAATATTGACCTGCCCTACTCCTTTCACCCTTTGCAATTGCGGAACAATATTAATTTTGGCATAATTCTGAACAAAAGTTTCATCATACTCTTTGTTATCTGAAAACAAAGAGAAAAACAGCAACGCGCTCGTTTGGCTTTTAATGGTGGTAACACCCGTTTGTATGACTACGGAAGGCAATTTACTGGTGGCTCTTGAAACGCGATTTTGAACATTAACCGCTGCAATATCAGGATCTATGCCTTGTTCAAAAAAGACGCTGATGCTCGCGGAACCATTGTTGCTTGCCGTGGAAGACATATAAGTCATTCCTTCCACTCCATTTATTTCTTCTTCTAAAGGAATAATAACGCTGTTTAGTACCGTTTCGGCATTTGCCCCGGTATAAGAAGCACTTACTTGAACAGTAGGCGGGGCAATATCTGGATATTGCTCTATTGGCAAGGACATTAACCCCAATACGCCTAAAATGGTTATTAAAATAGAAATTACTGTTGATAAAACGGGTCTATCAATAAAAGTTTTTATCATAATCTGAAAATTATCTGATAGTTATTTTAGCCTGCTTTGATTAATTTTGAACTGCTACAGTATTTGGTATAATCTCTTGACCTTCGGAAAGTTTTGACACTCCTTCCACAACAAGTAAATCACCCACTTCAATACCGCTAGAAACAATATAATCTAAATCAGATGTTCCTTTTGTTTCAATAACCCTTGTTTCAACTTTGTTGTCTTTTCCAACAATATAAACTATTTTTTTGCCTTGCATTTCAAATACAGCAACTTGTGGCACTAAAACAATATTTTTTTCTGTAAATGGAATTTGAACGATACCACTGCCTCCACTTCTTAAAATTCCTTCCGGATTTTGGAAAGCGGCTCTAAATTCTGTACTGCCGGTTCTTTTATTAATCAACCCGTTAATGGTCTCTATTTTACCTGGATGATTGTATTTTGAATTATCAACCAAAATGAGTAAAACTTCAGGGATATTGTTTATTTTTTCCTGCATCGTTTCCCCTTTAAAAGTTCTGCTGAAATCCAGCAATTCCTTTTCATTCATTGAAAAATAGGCTCTCATATTTTTGGTGTCAGAAACCGTAGTTAAGGGCTCTGCAAGAGTACCGCTAACCAAGCTTCCTTCTTTATAAGGCAAACTTCCCACAACCCCATTCACCGGACTTGTGATATTGGCATAGTTGATATTTGCAACAATACTGTTGTAGTTGCTTTTTGCCTGAGCTAAATTGGCTTTGGCAGTTTCAAGCTGAACATTGCTGATGATGTTTCGTTCCACTAAGGGAACAAACCGGTCAACCTCTACCTGTGCCACATTAACTCTTGCTTTTGCTGCTGAGGCATCCTGACTTAAAATTGCTGTTTCCAATTTAAATAAAAGTTGTCCTTTTTTTACGACCTGACCTTCATCAATATAAATTTTTTGAATAAAGCCAGTTACTTTTGGTCTTATTTCAACATTTTGCTGTCCTTCTAAATTGGCTGAATATTGCTGATAAACAACAGCATCTTGCTTTTTAACAGTTTGAACTTTAAATGGTATAGGACCTTTTGCCTGTTGTTGCGGCTGATTATTTTTACAACTTACTGCAATAACAACCAATAAGATTGTGACTGCTGATTTAAGAATGTTTTTAATAGATAACATTTTTATTCTTGATTTATGATGGTTAGTGTATTCTGTTTTAATTCTGTTAAATTGTTAATCATTTTATTGATAAATTCACTGTACTGTACATTAAACTTGAGGTTTAAATTATTTTCAGTAAAATTATTATTCAATTGCAGAATCTTTTTTTTATAATTATATATTTTTTGATGATTGCTCAATTCTTTTGTCCATAATTCAATTTTTTCATCTAGTCTTGAAATAAAATGGTTTGTAGATACTTTAAAATAACGTTTTCTGTCGCCACATTTAGTATAATAAGTGATTCTTCCCATAGACTGCAACAATTGCAAATTTGTGGAAATTGAACTTTTGCTTGCTTCTAATTTGTCTGTAAGTTCTTCAAAAGTAGCGCCTTCAACACCATTTAATATTAAGTAAACAAAAATTCTGGAAGCTAACGGAGGTAAATTATCAGCGCATTGTATATTCACACCCAGCTCTTCAACCAAAGCCATTTTTTCTTCTATCAAGTCTTTTTCATTAATCATATTTTGAAAATTTTGACAAAAGTACTGTTTAGTTCGTTTACTTCCGAACCAAACGTATGTTAAAATTATGTTAAAAAAATAGAGGCGATTGCCTCTATTTTAAGTTTGTGTTATTTTCTTTTAATTCACGAATTTGGCTACATTTTGCCATGGACCACCATTAATCACGTCAATTCCCTGTTGCTTTAAAAAAGAGGTTGCCTGCCCACTTCTTGCACCGCTTCTACAAACTGCTATTACCTTTTTATTCATTTTTTTTATCTCTGCCACTTTGGAAGGAATAGCATTTAACACCATATTTTTTGAGCCTTTTACATGTCCTTCTTTAAACTCTTCAACAGTTCTCACATCTATAACAACAGCACCTTCTTTTAAATATTCTTCAATTGAAGCACCATCATTTCCTCCACCAAATAATCCGAAAAAACCCATTCTTTTTAATTTTAAAATTCAGGCAAAGATAATTCAATAAAACCGTACTTTAGTAACTATAGTTACGCTATTTTACAATAAGGTGAATTCCATTGGCAATAAGCTGTTTGTACTTTCTAATTTTTTTAAGCTGTACCAAATAGCCCAAAATTTCGGTTTCCATTACTGTATTTGATTGGCAAACAAGCTCATACATTTCTAAGGGCAACAACCAATCAGTTGTGAAATTTGCTTTAAGTTTTTCAAAAATTAAGGAAATTCTTAGAAAATCTACTTCACCAGTCTTTCTCATTTCAGCAATTTCTTGATACATTTTATGCAATATTATTTGTTCTTCCGAATAAGAAATTTTATGCGTTTTAGTGGCAGAAACTTCTCCTAAATCCTTAAACGAATTTACGGAAGCCGGTCCGGCATGGGCCGAAATAATTTCTTTTCCCACAGCCATATCGTAAATTCCCCATTCTGGCCGAAACAAAACTTTATCGTTATGGGTTACCGTACAGTTTTTAAAAGAAATCAGTAAAATTTTCCCATTTAAATCCCGTTTTCCTGTGATTACTTCTCCTTCCACTTTAATATCTCCTTCAAAAAGTAAGCTGGTTTTTTTGCCCTCATAAATTCCGTAAACTTCCAAATCCTTGGGAAACATATCTTCAATAGCCAAATTGATACCTTTTAATTTTCCTAACGGGCTTCCAAAACCTTCTGCATGATAATCGGTTCCGTGCCCGATTAATTCCTTGTCCCTACTCGCCAAAGCAGTTGGCCCGGCAGTTTGGAAATAAATTGGTTTGTTGTTGTCATCCACTATCACATTGGAAAAAACGCCTGAAATTTGAAGTCCGGTGCTCAATTCTATCGTTCCAATATTTTTAGATTTTATTAATTTTTGAACACCTGTCAATCCGCCTGTTCTCAATGCCATTTTATTGGCAAATTCTTCCAGCACAAAACTTAAATGCGCAAAATCGGGCGTTACAAAAAGCTGTGGCTGCGGTTTGGTAATGTCGAAATTTTGAGTTGCCGCATCAATGGTGTAAGGAACTTTTTTAACTTCATTGGTTAAGCACTTTTTGCTTTCACCTATAGAAGAAAGCAATCCTGCACCATATATTTTAGGATTTTCCAACGTTCCAATTAAACCATATTCAACCGTCCACCAATGTAAATTCCGTATTTGCGCCATTTCAGAAAGTTCGCCCATGGTGTTTTGCAAAGCTTCTACCTTTTGTTGTGCATTTTCAATATCTTCTTCGGAAGAATTTGGATCTTCCTTTAAAATAGAAAGCAGCCTGATGGCTTCATACATTTCATAATCTTCCGAAGAAGAAATTGCCTTACAGCCTATTTCGCCAAACCTGCGCAAATATTCGGCATATTCCGGATTGGCGATAATTGGCGCGTGGCCTGCAGCTTCGTGAATAATATCGGGTGCCGGCGTATATTCAAGATGGTCTATTGTTCTGATATCGGAAGCAATTACCAATACATTATAAGCCTGAAATTCCATAAAAGCATTGGGAGGAATAAATCCGTCAACAGAAACCGCTGCCCATCCAATGTCTTTCAAAATGCGGTTCATTCCTTCCATTTTCGGAATTTCATTTTCAGAAATTCCTGTTTTTTTCAAGCCTTCCAAATATGATTCATGCGCCACTTTACTCAAAAAATCAATGTTCATCCGCATCACATAACGCCAAACCGCCTGGTTTTGCGCCGTATATTCGTCGTAAGGTTGCTTAACAATAAATTGGTGCAAGTGTTTAGGCAAACGTTTGGTGACTTTGTTAAATGTTATGTTGCTTTTCATCTTAATTAATTTACGCTGTGAATTTACGCTTTTTTGAAAATTTGATTTACAATTCCTAAAAATAAAAAAGGTTGAATTCTAATTCAACCTCTTTTTATTTACAAATTATTGTTTCTTTATTCATTATTTTTTTTGCTCATTTAACGCAGTTTTAATTACTTCATAAGCATCTTTTGCACCTGATAATTCGGCATATTTTAGGGCAGAAAAACCTTTATCTGATTTAGCGTTTAATTTTGCCCCATGTTCAATTAACAATTGAGCAATTTTTGCCTTATTGTGCCGAGCAGCAAACATTAATGGCGTTAATCCGGTTGATTTTTCATTTACATCTATACCTTCTTCAATTAAGGATTGTACAGCATCGTAATCTCCTATTTGAATTAATTTACAAAATGCATTTACATTCATTACGTATGTTGACGCATTAAGTTGTAGAACATTTTCTGCTATTTCATTTTTAGCTGAAACTAGAAAAACAGATAATAATAAAGCAATCGATAAAATTAATTTTTTCATTTTGAAATAGGTTTTAAGTTAAAAGTATTTATTAAAAGACCTTTTTTAAAAAAATTTGTTACAATAATTTCCGCCAATTAACAATACTTTAACGCCGTAACTAAATTCACGAAAAGTCATTAATATTAATTATAAAATGATGTTTTCCGCAATCGTTTTAGTAATTTTCACAAGAATTTATGACCCCGTTGTAAACCGCTTAGGTGGAATACTTCGTATATTTGTGTTTATTCAATAATACCTATTCTTATGAACAAGAAAGTGATTTTAATGATTTTAGATGGTTGGGGAATTACCCAAGACCCAAAAGTTTCCGCAATTTATAATGCAAAAACCCCTTTTATTAATGGTTTATACAGCAAATATGCGAATGCCCGTTTGCGCACCGACGGAGAATATGTGGGTTTGCCTGAAGGACAAATGGGGAATAGTGAAGTTGGACATATGAATTTAGGTGCCGGCAGAATTGTATATCAGAACTTGGTTCGGGTGAACATGGCGGTTAAAAATAAAACGCTTGGAAAAGAAAAAGAGTTGCTTGATGCGATTTCTTATGCGAAAGAAAATAATAAAAATATTCACTTAATGGGGTTGGTTTCCGATGGTGGAATTCATTCCCACATTGACCATTTAAAAGGTTTACTGGATGTTGCTGCAGAACACAACTTGAAAAATGTATTTTTGCACGCATTTACTGACGGAAGGGACTGTGATCCAAAATCGGGCGTAAATTTTATAGAAACCATTCAAAATTATATGAAAGAAACCACCGGTGAATTGGCTACAATTACCGGGCGTTATTTTGCCATGGACAGAGATAAACGCTGGGAACGCATAAAATTGGCTTATGATGCTGTTGTAAATGCCACTGGTGAAAAATCTACCAATGCCATTAAAAGCATAGAAGAAAGTTATGCTAAAGATGTGACTGATGAGTTTATCAAGCCCATCATAATGACCGATGAAAATGGTCATCCAAAAGCACAAATTAATGACGATGATGTTGTCCTGTTTTTCAATTACAGAACTGATAGAGGGCGCGAGCTTACCGAGGTGCTTACCCAAAAAGATTATCCTGAATTTGGCATGAAAACGTTGCCATTATATTACGTAACCTTAACCAGTTACGACGATACTTTTAAGAATATTCATGTTATTTACCATACAGATAATTTAGAAAATACCTTGGGTGAAGTATTGGCAAAAATCGGTAAAAAACAAATCAGGATTGCCGAATCAGAAAAATATCCCCATGTTACTTTTTTCTTTTCAGGTGGAAGAGAAAAACCATTTGAAAATGAAAAAAGAATTTTATGCCCATCCCCAAAAGTAGCCACCTACGATTTGAAACCTGAAATGAGCGCTTTTGACATCCGAGACGCCATTATTCCTGAATTGAATAAAAAAGAAGTCGATTTTGTGTGTTTAAACTTTGCCAATGGCGATATGGTTGGGCATACAGGCGTTATGGAAGCTGCCATAAAAGCTTGTGAAGCCGTCGATAAATGTGTGGAAGATGTGGTGGCTTCCGCATTGAAAAACGACTATACCACCATCATCATTGCTGACCACGGAAATTGCGAAACGATGATAAATCCTGACGAAACACCAAATACGTCCCATACCACAAATCCAGTTCCCGTAATTTTGGTAGATAATGAACTGAAACATATTGACAATGGCGTTTTAGGCGATATTGCACCTACCATTTTAAAATTGATGGGGATTGAAAAACCAACAGTAATGACACGGCATTCCTTAATATAATTTTGTAGTTTTACGGGAATTTAATTTTTTCAAAATGAAAAGCCTTTTTTTTTCAATCCTTATCCTAAGCACTATGAGTTGTTCTGCCCAAAAAAACGAAGCAACCGCAGTAAAAGATTCCTCAGGAAATTTAATTGGCATCGCCAATAAAGAAAGTTTTCTTGCAGAACCTTTTAATGCATGGTTCACGCCAAATTACGATGCTTATGAAACGGACAAACAAGCCATTGAAAAACTAAAACCACTTTTGAAAGAGGTAAGCATAAAAGCATTTATGGGAACATGGTGCGAAGACAGTCAGGATCAAACTCCGGTGTTGTATAAAATTTTGGATGAAACCGATTTTAACTATGACAATTTAGAGTTAATTACCGTAAACAGAAGCAAATCCACTCCCGATAATTTACAGGAAGGTTTCAATATTGAAAGAGTCCCTACCTTTATTGTTTATAAAAACGATAAAGAAATTGGACGATTTGTTGAATTTCCAAGAGAATCTGTTGAAGCCGATTTATTAAAAATTGTTAGCGGCCAACCCTACAAACATTCTTACGAATAAGCCCCATAACCCCCGAAGGGAGGACAGAGCGTAAAGAAAATGTTCAGTGAACTTTTTTAGCGAATGTGCCAACTGGCGAAAGGGCATTAAAAATTGAAAGTTGGAAAATTGGAATGCTTTTTAGTCAGCAACTATCTCGCTCGTGTTCTCAAAATATATTAGTTCAAACAGAAGACTTAGAAGCACTCCTTATTCTTTTTTATAACCAATTTTAATTCTTGGTTCTTCTTTCGGTTTTTCCAATAATTGCTGAAGCACTTGGTAAATCTCACTAAATTGCTCATTATTTTGTGATTCCATTTGATTTATTTTATTCATAATTTCTTCATAATTATTGGCCAACTTTCGGAGTTGGATAAAGGTTTCTATGATTTGAACACTCATTTTTATAGCTAACTCACTATTCAAAACACTTGAAAGCATTAATATTCCGTGTTCTGTAAATACAAAGGGAGGATACTTTGAATGTCGTCCTCTCTTTAAGGTCGCAATTTGCGACCTTAAAGAAGAATATTCTTCAGTTGTCAGTTCAAACATAAAAGATGCTGGAAAACGGTCTATATTTCTTCTAACCTGCTCTTTTAATCTTTTAGTCTCTACATCATAAAGTTCCGCTAAATCCTTATCTAACATCACTTTCTGATTTCTGATTAAATAAATTTTACTCGTTATTATTTCCTCTGGAATAGCAATTTTTCCGTTCATTTATTTCAATCTTTTTTTGTGAAAATAGCTTTTAGATTGGATATCCAATAAAATATTTAGTTACTAATATGATTGCTTTTTTGAATTGTGACATTGTAAATATAGCAATTTTGAATTTATAGAAAGTACGGATTACAAATTCTGCGCCATCGGGAGTGCCTGAGAAACCCAAATATATAGTTCTTGAATGAAACTTGCCTTTAGGCTTAAACTTTTAATTCCCCCTTCGGGGGTTAGGGGGCTTCCAAATCTTGAAGTTCCCCGAGTTGTTTTAGGATGTCAAAAGTTTTTTTCGCCTCTTCTTCATTAATGGTGGAAATGGCGGCTCCCACATGAACCAACACATAATCGCCAACGTTGGCTTCAGGAACCAAGGTTAGGCTCACTTCTTTTATAATTCCGTCAAAAGACACTTTCCCCAATCTAAAAGTTTCATCCAACTGAGAAGTAATTTCTATTAATTTTCCGGGAATTGATAAGCACATGGTTATAATTGATTATTTAACATTAAAAATAACATCAACAAATTTTTCGCTGTGCATCGATATTTTTTCAATGGGAATAAATTCTTTAAAGGCCAAAAATAAAACGCCTATGGAAAGCATTCCCAGCAAATGCCCAATACCCCAAAATAGTCCCACTTTCCAAGCTTTCTTTTTACTCTCAATGGCAAAAGGCGTTACTGCCGCCAAATGGTCAGGACCCGAGATTACGTGCAGGATTGCGGCAATAATACCGGCGAATAAGGGAAAAGACAATTCCATAAGATGCAAAATTGAATAATCTTAAAAATACATAAATATTGGATACAATCAACATTATAATCGTTCTAAATTGACGTATCTTTATTGAAATCTTTTAAAGTAAAGAACCTATTTTTTAGAAATTTTTGAGAGATTGTATCATCACTGTCATTGGTTATTTTTTTATATTATTATAGCATCATTCATTGCGAAAAAAAATTGAAATTTCGATATTGTTCCCTTAATATCAGGCACAAAAATTAATATGAAAACGAATCAAAAAATTATTGAGGTTATTATTGTTGGAGGTGGATTGGCTGGATTAACAAGTGCTATTCATCTTTCAAAATTTGGGATTGGTGTTTTAGTCATCGAAAAAAAATCTTACCCAAAGCACAAAGTTTGCGGCGAATATGTTTCTAATGAAGTGTTGCCTTACTTAAATTATTTAGGTTTAGATCCTTTCATTTTGGGAGCAAAAAAGATTGATACCTTTTTATTAAGTACCCCAAAAAATAAAATGATCAAAACAGCGTTGCCTTTAGGCGGATTTGGAATTTCCCGTTTTACTTTGGATTACGAACTGTCTAAATTGGCCCTATCAAATGGAGTTGTGATTTTACAAGACAGCGTTATTAACATTCAGTTTTCAGAAGATCAATTTGAAATTATCACAAAAAACGAGGAAGTTTTTAAAGCAAAAATTGTTATCGGAGCTTATGGGAAAAGATCGGCAATTGATATCAAATTGGATAGAAGTTTTATTAAAAATGACGCGCCTTTTTTAGCGGTTAAAACACATGTAACCGGAGTTTTTCCTGAAAATGTGGTAGCGCTTCATAACTTTAAAGGTGGATATTGCGGACTTTCAAAAGTGGAAGATGACAGCATTAATGTTTGCTATATTACAGATTTTAAATCATTTAAGAAGTATAAAAACATTGAGGATTTTCAAAAAAATGTACTGTGTCAAAATCCTAATCTGAAGGAAATTTTTGAAAATTCAATCGATGTCTTTCCAAAACCGTTGACCATAAGTCAAATTTCTTTTGCTGATAAAAGTCCGGTTGAAAACCATATTTTAATGTGTGGTGATACCGCCGGCATGATTCATCCGCTTTGCGGAAATGGAATGAGTATGGCAATTAGAAGCGGTCAATTGGCATCGCAACTAATAATTCGTTACTTTAACGGGAAAATTAAATCAAGATTGGAATTAGAAACTATTTATAAAAAATCCTGGAACAGCGAGTTTAAATTTCGGCTAAAAGTTGGCAGGATTGTAGCTTTACTTTTTAAAAAATATAATTTTTCAGACTTGATGATGTCGGCATTAAAAAGTTTTCCAAAGTTACTCTCAAACATTATCAGGCAAACACATGGCAAATCTCTAAAAGCAGAATGAGTTTTATAATTAATACAAAAGAGCGAAGTACTCAAATTGAACTGATGGATGATTTTTCTGTTGAAGGAAATTTACTCCGTGATTCATTGGATTCATTGGCAAATATAAATAAATGGCTTGGGGGTAATGTTGTGACTTTAAACGGAATAAAAAAAGTTTTAAAAGAATACAACAAGCAAAAACCACTCACCATTTTAGATATGGGCTGCGGAAACGGTGATATGTTGCGCGAGGTGGCCGAATTTGGTAAAAAAGCGGGATACCATTTCACTTTAATTGGGATTGATGCCAACCAGCATACTATAAATTATGCAGAAGAATTGTCTGTAAATTACCCTGAAATCAGTTATCTTCAACAAGATGTTTTTTCTGAGGAATTTCAACAACTTCAATATGATTTGGTGTTATCCACCTTGTTTTTACATCATTTTTCAGAAGATGAAATTGTAAAATTCTTATCGCCCATATTAAAAAAAACAACTTTAGGAATTGTGGTTAACGATTTAAACAGAAACAAGTTGGCTTATTATCTTTTTCGATTTCTGTGTTTATTCATCAAAAATCCAATGACCAAAGAAGATGGTTTGATTTCAGTATTAAGGGCTTTTAAAAAAGAAGATTTAGAAAAAATATCAGAAAAATTACATGCGAAAAGCACAATTCAGTGGAAGTGGGCTTTTAGATATCAATGGATAATTAAAAAATAAATGAGCGTTAAAATAACATCTGTAGCAAAACAACTACCTCAATTCAGCCGAACAACTGACGAAATAATCCCATTTCTAAAAATTTGGTTAACCGGACAAGAAGAACGTTTTCAAAGAAAAGTTTTAAAAATATTTGAAAATGCAGGTGTTGAAAAGCGCTATTCCATTATGGATGCGCATGAGGTGTTTTTAAACACTTCTTTTGAAGAAAAAAATGATATTTACGCCAGGGAATCTATAAAACTTGCAGAAAGCGCTTTAACAAAAGCACTGAAAAAAGCAGCTTTAAATCCACAGGATATTGATTATATAATAACCGTGAGTTGTACCGGAATTATGATTCCATCCATAGACGCTTATCTCATAAATAAGCTGCAAATGCGGCAGGATATTGTTCGTTTACCGGTTACAGAAATGGGCTGTGCTGCAGGCGTTTCCGGAATTATTTACGCAAATAATTTTTTAAAAGCCAATCCTAATAAAAGAGCGGCTGTAATTGCCGTCGAGTCACCAACTTCAACATTCCAACTCAATGATTTTTCTATGGTAAATGTTGTGAGTGCTGCAATTTTTGGTGATGGAGCTGCCTGTGTTATTGTTTCTTCTTATGAAGAAGATGAAGGTCCTAAAATTATAGATGAAGCGATGTACCACTTTTTTAATGCCGAAAAAATGATGGGATTTAAGCTTACAAATACCGGATTGCAAATGATTTTAGATAAATCTGTTCCAGAAACTATTGCGGAACATTTTCCTAAAATTGTGTATCCTTTTTTAGAAAAAAACAACATTACAATTCATCATGTGGATCACTTGATTTTTCATCCCGGAGGAAAAAAAATTGTTCAAACAGTTGAAACACTTTTTGGTTCCCTCGGCAAAAATATTGATGATACAAAAGAAGTCTTAAAATTATATGGCAACATGTCAAGCGCTACGGTTTTATATGTTTTAGAGCGCTTTATGGATAAAAAGCTGCCAAAAGGAGATGTAGGATTAATGTTGAGTTTCGGTCCCGGTTTTTCAGCACAAACAGTATTATTAGAATGGTAAGAGAATTTGAAAATAAAAATTTGTGGGCAGTAATTTTGGGTGGATCCAGTGGATTGGGATTGGCAACAGCTCAAAAAATGGCCAAACATGGTTGCAACATCTGTATCATTCACAGAGACAGAAAATCGGTTTTGCCGGCAATTGAAAAGGAATTTGAGTATATAAAAAATGAAGGTGTCGCGTTGTTAACTTTCAATGTAGATGGTTTAAAAGAAGAAGAACGAAATAAAATTATTGACTCGTTAAAAACATACTTTGGAACTAAAGGAAGTGTGCGAATGTTGGTGCATAGTGTAGCAAAAGGAAATTTGAAACCTATGGTTTCCAAAGATAAAGAAACCTTAAAAAACGATGATTTCCGATTGACTATAGAAGCTATGGCTATTAGCTTGTACGATTGGACAAAAGCTATTTTCGACGCGAAATTATTTGCTTCCGATGCACGCATAATCAGTTTCACCAGCGAAGGAAATACCAAAGCATGGGAAAATTACGCCGCCGTTTCAGCAGCGAAAACTGCACTTGAAGCCATTACAAGAAATATCGCCTTGGAATTTGCCATTCACGGAATAAAAGCAAACTGCATTCAGGCAGGTGTTACAGATACAGCGTCACTTAGAGCAATTCCGGGAAGTGAAAAACTCAAAGAACATTCTTTGGTGCGAAATCCCTTTAAACGATTAACAACCCCGCAAGACGTTGCCAACGTTGTTTATCTTTTAAGTAAAGATGAAGCGGTCTGGATCAATGGAACTATAATTCCTGTGGATGGAGGCGAACATATCAATTAGTTGCTAAAAGTAAATTGATTTTAATAAATATTTAAACACGAATGACTTCAAAAGAAATTATAGATCTATTGCCTTATCAAAAACCATTTTTGTTTGTTGATGAATTAACAACTATTTCCGAAGATGGAATTACGGGAAACTATACTTTTGACGCCTCCTCATTTTTTTATAAAGGTCATTTCAAAGACAATCCGGTAACACCGGGTGTCATTTTAACAGAGGTTATGGCGCAAATAGGCGTCGTTTGTTTGGGTATCGTTTTATTGCTAAGGGAAATCCCTCAACTATCAACGCCAAAAATTGCTTTAACTTCAACACAAATCGACTTCTTTTTACCGGTATTTCCGGGAGAAAAAATCGTGGTAGTATCTGAAAAAGAATATTTTAGGTTTAACAAATTGAAATGCAAAGTCCAACTTTTTAATGCTTCCAATGAATTGGTTTGCAGGGGATTTATTTCAGGAATGATTAAATAAATGAAAAACAGAGTTGTTATAACAGGTCTTGGTGTAGTTTCACCTAATGGTGTAGGAATTGCAGATTTCACAGCTGCCATAAAAGCGGGCAAATCCGGAATTCAGTTTTTTCAAGAATTGGAAGACCTTAATTTTTCGTGCTGTATTGGCGGAATTCCATCTGTTTCCGAAGAATTGAAAGCTAAATATTTAAGCCCATTACAATTAAGAAACTTCAACAGTTCAGGAATTTTATATGGCTGTATTGCCGGAATGGATGCTTGGTCAGATGCCGGATTTAAAATAGATGCCGAAAGTGAACTTGATTTCAACAGCGGTACCATTTTCGGAACAGGAACTTCCGGGGTCGATAAGTTTCGTGAAGCCATTTATCAGTTGGATGCCAAAAACGTAAAACGATTGGGCAGTACTGTGGTGATACAAACAATGGCAAGCGGCATAAGCGCTTATCTTGGCGGCATTCTGGGTTTGGGAAATCAGGTTACCACCAATTCATCAGCATGCACAACAGGAACAGAAGCCATTTTAATGGGTTTCGAACGCATAAAAGCCGGACAAGCAAAAAGAATGCTGGTAGGCAGTTGCAGTGATTACGGTCCGTATATTTGGGGAGGTTTTGACGCCATGCGCGTAATCACCTATAAGCACAACCATTCACCGGAAAAAGGTTCTCGACCAATGAGCGCAACAGCATCCGGATTTGTTCCGGGAAGTGGCGCCGGAGCGATGGTTTTGGAAAGTTTAGAAAGCGCTTTGGAAAGAGGCGCAACTATTTATGCTGAAATTCTGGGTGGGGCTGTAAATTCGGGCGGACAAAGAAACGGAGGAACGCTCACGGCCCCAAATTCAATCGCTGTACAACATTGTATTACCTCAGCAATTAAAAATGCTGGAATAACTGCTCATGAAATTGATGCCATAAATGGGCATTTAACAGCAACTTCAAAAGATGTTGTGGAAATCGAGAATTGGGCAACCGCTTTGCAACTTAAAGGAAAGGATTTTCCCTATATCAATTCTTTAAAATCAATGGTTGGACATTGTTTGGCGGCAGCCGGTTCAATAGAAAGTGTGGCAGTTGTTTTACAGTTAAAAGAAGGATTTCTTTTTCCGAATATCAATTGTGAAGATGCAGATCCAAATATTCTTGCTATTATTGATGAAAATAAAATTCCGAAGAAATTATTACCTAAAGAATTAACTATTATTGCCAAGGCAAGTTTTGGTTTTGGTGATGTAAACGGCTGTATCATTTTTAAGAAATTTTCTAACAATCTCAAACAAAATAAATGAAAAAAGAAGACTTAATTGCCACTTTAAAAAAAATAGTAAAACCGTATATTCAAGATGAGGAAGCGTTTGAAAATTTGTCAGAAAACACTGATTTTATCAAAGATCTTAAAATTAATTCTGCCAATTTAGTAGATGTTATTTTAGATGTAGAGGATGAATTTGATATTGTTATTGACAATGAGTCTATGGAAAAAATGTTATCGGTTAAAGCCGCATTGGAAATCATAAATACCAAACTCAATGAAAAATGATTGGAAATGATATTGTCGATTTAAAACTTGCATCAACACAAAGCAATTGGCAGCGGAAGGGTTTTTTAGACAAACTTTTTACCTCACAAGAGCAGGGTTTTATTTTAAATTCCAGCGAACCATTTAAGGCGGTTTGGCTATTATGGAGTATTAAAGAAAGTGCGTACAAAGCCTATATTCATTTAAATGGTGGCCGATCTTTTTCTCCGAAAAAGATAGTGTGCAGTCCTATTTTAAAAAATAAAGCTTCCGTATTAATTAATAAACAATTATTTTTTACCGAATCCGAAATTAATAACGATTTTATTCACTCTATTGCATTTCCTGAGAAATATGACAATTGGATTTTAAACAAATGTTTTAAATTTAATGACCATTCTTTCGAAACACAACATCTCGAAACTTATCAAAATGTTCTCGTCGCATTTGCTAACAAATTAAATATTCCAATCTCACTATTAAATATCAAAAAAAATACCGATGGCGTTCCGCAACTTTTTCAAAATAAAACGCCATTAAAGAACGCTTTTTCTCTAACACATCATGGCTACTTCGGCGCATTTTGTATTACAAATTAAGATTATGACTGCCCCATTTACCTTTAATTATCATTATCCAAGCTCAAAAATTCCGATTCCCTCAAAGTGTTTTAAATCATAAAAAACACGCATCTTTCTTTTTACTTTCAATCGCAAAAGGCGTTACTGCCGCCAAATGATGTGGATCTTAAATTACATGCAGTATATTGCAGCAATAATCTACGCAAATAAAGGAAAGGTTAATTCCATGAGTTATAAAATTGAAATACCATTAAAAATACAAAATTAAGGAATACCAAAAACATTATATTTTACACAAATTACGTGTGATTAATTTTGAGGTTGTTGCAAGTTTTGTATCATAAAAAACCAGCTTATGGCATTGATTACTATTTCAAGCCATCCATTTTATCATTAAAAAAACACACTGACCAAAACATATTTTCAGCAAAACCAAAAAAACTTATAAAACTTCGAAATTGTTTTTTTATAACCAAACGGTTGCTTATTTAAAACAATCAGTCGCTTTTTTCGAAAATAATGTCTTCAACATTTTATTTATGACCAGTAATAACTTGAAAATAAAATACTTAATAGCATCAAAATCAAATATTTTTATTAGATTTATTGTATGTCCGCGAACATCCCTAAAGTAAAATATTTTACGTATATTTGATTGATTTTAAAATAGTTAATTATGAATATATTTAGTTTTGGGGTTTATTTCACAGATGAAAAGAGTTGCCGCTTGCATTTTAAGTCCG
>JAENXD010000237.1 GCA_016649745.1 Flavobacteriaceae bacterium
AAAATGCTACATACCCTTGGGGAGGTCCATATACCACAAGCGATAGAGGCTGTTTTTTAGCAAACTTTAAGCCAACCAGAGGAAATTATGCTGTTGATGGCGCATTATATACCATGGAGGCGAAATCATATTTCCCGAATGATTTTGGATTGTACAATATGGCAGGTAATGTTTCGGAATGGACAAATACATCATATAGCGAAGCATCATATTATATTGGTTCCACAATGAATCCTAATGTTGAAATTGACAAAAATAAACGAAAAGTTATCCGTGGAGGATCATGGAAAGATGTAGCATATTTTTTGGAGGTAAGTACTCGAGATTTTGAATATGCAGACTCTGCCAGAAGTTATATTGGTTTTAGGACGGTTCAGGATTTTCTTGGCACTAATATAGACGGAGAATAAATGCAATCTTTAAGCAACTAACAAACTAAATTTTTTAATATGGCACAATCAAGAAATCGAAAAAAATTATTTAATTACGCTTATGGTATTGGAGCATCTATTGTAATTATAGGAGCATTGTTCAAAATTCAACACTGGACTGGTGGTGGAGCAATGTTATCTATAGGTATGATTGTAGAAGCATTGGTGTTTTTTATCTCAGCTTTTGATTCTGTTGAAGAGGATTTAGATTGGACATTAATTTATCCCGAACTTTCAGGCGGAGACAGACGATCTAAAGAAGTTGGTGAAGCTAAAGAAGTTAAAGAAGCGCAAGGCTTACTTTCCCAAAAATTAGACGACATGCTGAGAGACGCAAAACTTGATTCAGGTTTAATGCAAAGTTTAAGTGAAAGCATTCAAAGTTTTAAAGGAGCAACTGAGAGCTTGACTCCAGTAACAGACTCTATAGCAGGATCCAAAAGATATGGTGAACAAATTTCACTTGCAGCGACTAATATGGAATCATTAAATTATTTTTATCAAGCTCAATTAGATAGTGCTACAAGGCAAATTGAGATTAATGACCAAGTTGCTGTTAATGCAGAGAAACTAAAAGAACAAATGGATTCATTGGCAACAAACCTATCTTCATTAAACGGTGTTTACGGCGGTATGCTATCGGCTATGTCAATTAAAAACAACTAATTGGTTGAGATTAACTTTAATTATTAACTTAAAAACTAATTAGGATGGCTTCAGGTAAATTATCACCAAGGCAGAAAATGATTAATATAATGTACTTAGTTTTCATTTCGATGATTGCTATGCAAATGTCCAAGGAAGTACTTTCTGCTTTTGGGTATATGAATGAAAAACTTGCTGAAAATAATATTACTGCGACTGTAAAAAATAATGCAACGCTAGAAAATTTAGCAGGAAAAGCTGAGGAACAGCCTGAAAAATACAGCGAACTTTATGTTAAAGCGAAAACAGTAGACGAGTTGTCTTCAAAATTTAATGACTATTTAGAGGAAAAAAAACAATTTTTCCTAAAAGGGCAAGAAGACGTGAAGAATTATGAGGCTATGGATAAGACGAGCACTGTAGATGAATATTTTTTTAAAGGAGATGCTTTTACAACTGAAGGTCAGGAATTTTTAAACCATATTAACGGTTATAGAGATGCAATAATTAAAATTGTTGGAGAAAAAAGTGGATTAGCAGCCCCAATTAAAAACAGGTTTGACACTTCCGCTCAAGATACTGATGACGGCAAAGAACCTTGGTTAAAAAACAGGTATGAAGGATTTCCTTTAATCTCTACTGTTACCAATTTAACGTCCATGCAAACGGATATCAGAACAACGCAGTCCGAAATTTTTGGAACACTGTTAGGTGGGCAATTAGAAAGTGATGTTTCTATGTCTAATTACAAAACAATTTTAATTCCTGAAAAATCTGCTTTTTTTCAAGGTGAAAACTTTAAAGGCAAAATAGTTTTAGGGCGTTATGATTCGTCTCTAAAACCATCAGAAGTTGTGGTGAACGGAAATAAAATAACAACTATCGTTGACGGCGGAGCAGTTTTAGATTTTCCTGCTGGTTCAGTTGGAGAACGTGAAATAAAAGGAAAATTTGTTTTTATTGAAAACGGAAAACCTGTGGAAATTGAAATCAGCAGTTCTTATGCCGTTATTCCAAAACCAAACAGTGCAGTGATTTCTGCAGATAAAATGAATGTTGTTTACAGGGGAGTGCCAAACCCAATGACAATTTCAATTCCCGGAATACCTGATAACTTGGTAAATGCATCTGGTGCCGGATTATCTAAAGCAAGCGGTACAGGTAAATATTCAATGACACCTGGATCTGGTAGAGAAGTTAAAATTAATGTTACGGGAAAACTTCCTAACGGGCAATCAGTTAGTTCATCGCAAGATTTTAGGATTAAGGATATTCCTTCGCCACAAGGCTCAATCAGAAAACAGAGCGGCTATGTTAAAATGCCTTCAGCCAGTTTAGAAAATTCTACCGTTGGTGCAGAATTACCAGACTTTGACTTCGACTTAGTGCTTAATACATCAGGATTTACCATTAAAGTGCCCGGACAATCAGCAGTAGTTGTTAGTGGAAGTAAAATGAATGATCAGGCTCGAAAAGTAATTGCTAAAGCAAAAAGAGGAGATGTTGTTACAATATTCGATATAAAATCGTCGTTATCAGGTAACTCTTCTTATAAAATTAAAGATGCTTCGGCAGTGAGTATAGAAATACAATAAAATAAATTTAAATGATGAATAAGAAAAATATTGGAATTTTTATTTTGGCATTTGTGCTGTTCAATACCTTGTATGCACAGTCAAATTTATTGAATGCTAAGAAACCTTCCGATATTGGAAAAAAAACAGCACAACAAAAAGCCGTAGACTATGATAAACCATTAAAATATGGTTATGTTGATGATAGAGATATTCTTTGGTCTAAAGTTGTTTGGGAATTTATTGATTTAAATGAGCGAATTAATTTGCCATATTATTATCCTGTTGATACCATGAGTGTATCTTCCGATAGACGATCGCTGTTTGATACCTTATTAAAAGGTATTAAAAATGGGGATATAACTGAGGTTTATGACGATTCTTATTTTACAGCAAAAATGACTAAAGCTGAAATTAATAACAAGCTTTACAGAGTCGATACCACAGCTGCCGGTTTTGATGAATTAAATGCAGGTGTTGAAAATATTGATGAGTATATTGATAAAATTAATTTAACATCCCAAGATATTGAAGGATTTAAAATTAAAGGGCTTTGGTATTTTGACAAACGTCAAGGAGAATTAAAATATCGATTGATTGCTTTAGCTCCCATTGCTCCGGATGTTCAAATAATGGGCAGGGAAGATATCAATGTAAATCCTGAACAATTGGCATTATTCTGGGTTTATTTTCCAGATGCACGACCAGTACTGCATCATGCAAAAGTTTTCAATCAAAAAAATTCAGCCTACCCCATATCTTTTGATCATTTGTTAAATGCAAGAAGATTTAGCTCTATCATTTACCGTGAGGAAAATATTTATGGTGATAGGGATGTGGCTGAGTATGTAAAAGGGAATGCATTATTCCAGATTCTGGAGTCGAATAAAATTAAAGAAGACATCAGAAATAAAGAAATGAATATGTGGAATTATTAAAAACACCAACGCAAAATTTTAAAACTCCTGCAATTTGCAGGAGTTTTTTATTTTATAATTAACTTTGTATGATGCAGGTAGATTATATTATAGTAGGTTTAGGATTGGCAGGACTGGCCTTCACCAAAGAATTGGAAAAAAATAAAAAATCATTTTTGATTTTTGAGGATAATTCTCAAAACGCATCCATGATAGCCGGTGGAGTTTACAATCCAGTTGTATTAAAACGCTTTACGCCAGTTTGGAATGCATCTGAACAACTAAATATCGCTTTACCATTTTATGAGGAGTTAGAAATTCAATTCAATAAAAAATACCATTATCCAATCAATATTTATCGCATATTTAAATCAGTAGAAGAACAAAATAATTGGTTTACGGCAACTGACAATCCTGCGCTGTCAAAATATATGAATACAAAATTAATTTATGAAAAACATGAAGGTGTTTTGGCGGATTTCGGTTATGGGAAATTAATAAATACCGGAAGAATTGACACAAAAAGCTTGCTTGAAGATTATCGGAATTATTTAACAAACAGAAAATTAATTAGAAAC
>JAENXD010000247.1 GCA_016649745.1 Flavobacteriaceae bacterium
CCGATTCCGGTTTGATGTCCAATAATAATATTGAAGAGCTTATCTCAAAGAATTACGAGTTTATTCTTGGTGCAAGAATCAAAAATGAAACTAAAAAGATAAAAGAAAAGATATTTTCTTTAAAACTCAACAACGGAGAAAGCAACATTATTGAGAAAGCGGATTTGAGTAAGATGTTCGCTGGGACGGTCTCAAAGGTTACATTACCAATGCCAATCTCTCAAAGGACGAGGTAATTATCAATTATCAGCACTTGTGGCAGATAGAAAGGGTTTTTAGAATCAGTAAAACGGATATAAAAGTTCGCCCCATTTATCATCACCTACAGCGAAGAATAGAAGCGCATATCTGTCTAAACTTCATAGCCTACAAGGTCTATAAAGAGCCAGAAAGAAGATTGTAAAATCAAAAGTCAGGCCTATCAGCCGAAAAAGCAATCGATATTTTACAAAGTATTTTCCAAATAGAGGTTTACAATCCACAACAAAATGAGTACATCATAAAGACTTTGTTACTCACGGATGAACATAAATCCATTGCGGAGATATTCAATTTTTGATTTTGGGTGTTAAAATGCGGAAGTCAGGAAAAAATAAAATTAAGAAAAGTTGAGCTCAAACGGTGTATTTACATAATCTAACGGAACAATACTTGTGCTATTTTTACCCACATAAGCATTTAAAATTCGCCTGACATCGTTATTTTCTTTTTGTGCATTCAGCAAATCAAAATAATCGGCTGCTGATGTTATCTTTTTTTTCTTGCTTGCGTACCCAAATCCTTTGTAAATACCATTAAGAACCAAAACATACGCATATTCATTGGTGGTTCTGCCGGTTTCTTTTATGATAAAGTTTTCCGTATTAAATTTTAAGGAATCAATGGCCTTCTGTACCCTTAAATTATACAATGCTACAGGTTCTTCTTCTTTACAAACGCCTTTGCATTTCTTTATTTGGTAATGAAAACAGCTGGAAACATTGGTTTGTAAATGACAATATTTCGGACACAGTTCAAATTCTTCGCATAATTTCTCCATAAAAATCCGGCATTCCGTAACGTTGGAAAACTTCATTAAAGGAGATGTGATTAATTTCAATCGGTTATAGGCCAAATGCATTATGCCGTCTCGGTCTTCATAAGCAAACAATCCGATACTTTCCTGGGCCCTTCTTTGTGCCCGATTGTATTTGGGATATATTTTTTTTATTTCCGAGGACTCCAATAGCAAGGCAAGCAATTCACTGCCGGTTTCAACATAGGAAACATTGCTGGTTTCCAGGCACATGGTAATTTCTTTTTTTGTTTTGTCATAAAAATGGCTGAGCACGCGTTGCTTTATGTTTTTGGCTTTTCCAACATAAATGGTTTCATTTTTATCATTTTTGAAATAATAGACGCCCGAATTTTCGGAAAGCTCATCAACCGTTTTTTTCGGTAATAAAGGCGGCAATGTCGATTGTTTTGAACGTGGGTTTAAAAAGGAATTGAATACCGTTTGATTGGTATCTAAAAACAACAGTTTTTCGAATAAAATCACCGTGGCTTCCGCATCTCCTTTTGCCCGGTGCCTGTCTTTAATCACAATATCCTGCGTAACGCAAAGTGCGCCCAAGCTGTACGATCTTAAATTTGGAATTAATTTTCGGGATAATCGTACCGTGCACAGTTTTTTCCGTTTAAATTCAAATCCTAAATCTTTAAATTCTTTTTGTATGATGTTGTAATCAAAATTTACGTTGTGCGCCACAAAGATGGTGTCTTGGGTAATTTCGGCTACTTTTTTGGCAATTTCATAAAATTTTGGGGCATTGCTCACCATAGAATTCGTAATTCCCGTTAAATTGGTGATAAAAGGAGGAATGTTGCCTTCCGGATTCACAAGTGATGTAAATTCATCAATTATTTTTTCTCCATCATACACAAAAATGGAAATTTCCGTTATTTTGGAACTATGCCCGGTGGTTTCTATATCAACGATTGCGTACATTTATTTTATCGATTTTTCCAGTGCCTTTAACTCAATACCCAACTGATTTAACATAGCGGCAATGTTGCTTATTTTTAATTCATGTTCTTCATATTCCTGCGTGTTGATGCTGCACGTAAATTCCCATAATTCCAATATTTCATTAACAGGCACATAATATGGATCGTATTTTTTGTTGTCGGAAACCAGCAAAAGCATGTTATTTTCTTCCAATTTATTAAAAACCCGCTTATAAACAATGCCGTCATTTAAAGTGAGCACAATATACGTTTTACCGTCTTTCAGGTTACTTATTTCTTCAACAAATCGTGCAACAATATAAGAACCGCTTTTCACCGGCAGCATAGAATCTCCTTTTATGGGAAATGCGCGGTGTGTTCCTGTAGGTAAAAACGGCAATTTTATTTTGTCCAAATGTTCAATATATTCCGGGTCGGCATAGCCTCTTAAATAACCAGCGGAAGCTTCCACAGGAATAATTTCTATCAAATCTTCGTTGGCGCCATCTACGGTAATTGGAAATAAAACCCTTCTGTTTCCAATTTCAATAAACGAAACATCTTTTGCGCCAGACAAATCATTTTTAATTAAAATATCAATGGGAATTTTAAAATAATCGGACAAGTCAATTAAAAACTCAATGGGAGGAATGGCCCTGTTTTCTTCATAAGAACTTATGCGTGAGCGGGATACTTTTAAATCTTCCGCAAATTGTTCCTGCGTGAGTCCTTTTAAGGTCCTCATGTGTTTGATATTTTGTGACAAATAATTCATAATGCTAAATTTATGAGCAACAATTGCTAATATTTTGAGCTAATTTAGCAAAAAAAAGTTTACCGCCTAATTTTTTCTGAAAAAATGTATTTGAACACGCACTCATATTATAGTTTAAAATACGGCACAATAGCGCCGGAAGCCTTGTTGAAACAGGCATTTCAGTATCATATTACAACAATGGCTTTGACCGACATCAACAGCACTTCTGTTAGTTTGGATTTTGTGCGTTTGGCTCCAAAATACAACATAAAACCTGTTTTGGGCGTCGATTTCAGGAATGGTGCGCAACAACAATTTGTGATGATTGCGAAAAATAATAAAGCCTTGCAGCAACTGAATAGATACTTGTCGGAATTTTTGCATTCCAATAAAATAGAGATTCCAAAACGCGCAAAATTTATTCTGGATACGTACGTAATTTATCCGTATCAAAATACGCTTATGGACCTTCAAGAAAATGAATTTATGGGCGTAAAACCTTCTGATTTAAACCAGTTAAAGTTTTCAAAATGGCAATTTAATCAGGAAAAATTGGTGGTGTTGAAAACGGTTTCATTTCAACATAAAAAAGGGTTTAATACACACCGATTGTTGCGGGCTATTGATAACAATACCTTGCTTAGTAAATTGCCAAAATCGGAGCAAGGAGAAGAATGTGACGTTATGATTTCTGAAAAAGCGTTAAAAGATATTTTTGAAGAATATCCGCAAATTATTGAAAACACACAACGTATTTTAGACAATTGCCATATTAGTTTTGATTTTTCTAGAAATGCGCCTAAAAATCAGAAAACCTACAGCAACAATGAAGCACTGGATTTTAAACTGCTAAAAAAATTGGCTTATGACGGCTTAAATTATCGGTACAAAAAATTGGAAAGACGTGTGTTTGACCGATTGGAAAAAGAGCTTGAAATGATTCAGCAGAAGCAATTTGTTTCCTACTTTTTAATCAATTGGAAAATCCTGAAATATGCCCGAAGCAAAAGATATTATTATGTTGGCAGGGGAAGCGGCGCCAACAGTCTTGTGGCGTATTTGTTGAGAATTACCGATGTTGATCCCATAGAACTGGATTTATATTTTGAACGTTTTATTA
>JAENXD010000114.1 GCA_016649745.1 Flavobacteriaceae bacterium
CTTTCAAGGACGTTAAAAAGCAAAGACTGGTTTCCGTTGATTTTAACAAAAGGCGCTGCAAACATAAATGCTAAAAGCAACCAACTTACGTATATTCTGTAATTATAAAATTTTCCTTTTGGTTTCTTCGGAAAAATAAAATTTCGTTTTCCGCTTTCATCTATTGTGCCAATGGAGTCTCTAAATCTCTCTTTATTTTCTGTTTTCATGCTATCTTTAAAAGGCAATTCTCTATTTTCTGTCAATTTGCAAAATTAAGATTAATAAATTAATCACTTGGCTACAAATGGGACAAAAAATAAAAAACATTCTATTTATAGCCAATCATATTTTTTTAAAACAAAAACCCTCAAAAGAGGGCTTTTATTTTAAAAAATTAATTCTCTTTATTATTCTTCAGGCCAAATAATATCTCCTTGTGCCTCCTTTGGAGCAGCAGGCGTTGTTCCCTGCATAGAGATAATATAACTTGCCAAAAGAATACGTTCTTCTCTGGTAATGGTACTTTCCCAAGCAATCATTCCTTTTCCCGGTCGGCCGCCATTTGTTAACGTGATAAAAATGTTTTTAACGCCGCCACCTAAAATCCAGTGTTTGTCGGTTAAATTTGGGCCAATGCTTCCTCCTAAATCTGCGATGTGACAAATAACACAAGTTTTTGCAGTAAACAATGCTTTGCCTTTTGCCAAATTTTCAGCATCTGTAAAAGCCACAATGTTCGCATCATCAAACAACTGTGGATTTGCAGCTTTATAAGCTTCAATTTCTGCTTTTGCTGTCGTCAATTCATCGTTTAACTCATCATATTGGCTATATTTGTTAAAGCCCAATACCATAACAATATAAAAAATGCTGATGGCAATGGTAATATAGAACCCTGCCAGCCACCAAGGCGGCAAAACATTGTCAAGTTCCCTGATGCCATCATAATCGTGATCGAGCATAATGTCTTTTTCGGTTCCTAAATCGTGGGCTTTGGTCATAGATTTCATAAATCTCTTCCACCACGATGTGTTTTCTGAATGCTTATTCATAATTATTTTCTTTACTGTTAGTATCATTATCTAAAGGCAATTGGCTTATTTCATCAATGTTTTTTTTAGGCATTTTCATGACAATGATAAGCATTGTGACAAAAACTGTAAAAAACAGCAACAGGGAAATAATCGGGTAAATTTCAACCCCTTCCATTCCATCAAAATTATGTGATATAAATCTTAACATATTAGTTGTTTTTTAGTGCGGTTTTAGTATTCGCTTTAATATCGGTGCCTAAACGCTGTAAATAGGCAATAAGCGCCACAATTTCCTTATTTTGAATATTGCTTGATCCATAATTTTTTACATATTCCGGATCTTGTCTTAAATTATTTTCTACAACTTTTGCTTGTGTTAACAACGCTTGTTTGGCGCCAGCAATTTCTTCATCGGTATAGGGAACACCTAATTTAGCCAATCCTCTCATTTTACTTTCCAAATTAGAAGCGTTCATATCATTTTTTATTAACCAAGAATAACGTGGCATAATGGAGCCGGGTGATGTGGAACGCGGATCTGACATATGGTTAAAATGCCAGTTGTCATTGTATTTTCCTCCAACGCGATGCAAATCAGGCCCTGTTCTGCGTGAACCCCATAAGAATGGAAAATCGTAAATGAACTCACCCGCTTTTGAGTATTCCCCATAACGTTCAACTTCTGAACGGAATGGACGAATCATTTGGGAGTGGCAATTGTTGCATCCTTCACGGATATAAATATCTCTTCCTTCCAATTCTAATGGCGTATATGGTTTAACACTTGAAATTGTGGGGATGTTTGATTTCACCAACAATAAAGGAACAATTTCAACCAAACCCCCAATTAAAATGGAAACAGTAGTTAATATTGTAAATAATACTGTTCTTCTTTCCAACCAAGTATGCCATCCTTCACCTGCGATTCTTTGTCCGCTAATCCTTTTCAAAGGCGCGGCTTCAGCCAATTCATCTTCAACAGGAGAACCTGCTTTGGCAGTTTTAATTACGTTGATTGCCAATAAAATAAAACCGGTTAAATATAGCGTTCCTCCAATTGCACGCATCATATACATAGGGATAACTTGCGTAACAGTCTCTAAAAAGTTACCATAAACCAAGGTTCCATCTGGGTTAAATTGCTTCCACATAAACGCTTGGGTAAACCCAGCAACATATAACGGAATCGCATAAAATAAAATACCTATTGTTCCTATCCAAAAATGTGCATTTGCCAATTTTCTCGAATACAATTCGGTTTTCCAAAGTTTTTCTGCCAGCCAATAAACAATCCCTGCAATCATAAATCCATTCCAGGCCAAAGCGCCAATATGCACGTGACCAACAATCCAATCGGTATAGTGACCAATTGCATTTACGTTTTTAAACGACAACATTGGTCCTTCAAAAGTTGCCATACCATAACCGGTAATTGCAACTACAAAGAATTTTAATACCGGATTTTCACGAACTTTATCCCAAGCGCCGCGCAATGTCAACAATCCGTTAATCATACCTCCCCAAGATGGGAAAATTAACATCACAGAGAAAACAGTTCCTAAGTTTTGAGCCCATTCTGGCAAAGCCGTGTACAACAAATGGTGAGGTCCGGCCCAGATATACAAAAATATCAATGTCCAAAAGTGAATGATTGACAACCTGTAAGAATAGATCGGTCTGTTTGCCACTTTTGGCACAAAATAATACATTAACCCCAGTATGGGAGTCGTTAAGAAAAATGCCACCGCATTGTGTCCGTACCACCATTGCACAAGCGCGTCTTGCACACCCGCATATACCGAGTAACTTTTAAATGCCGAAACAGGCATTTCCAAATTGTTGAATATGTAAAGAACTGCTATAGTTACCAAAGTTGCGATGTAAAACCAAATTGCCACGTAAATATGGCGTTGTCTTCTTTTTAAGATGGTTCCAATTAAATTGATACCGAAAACTACCCAGATAAATACCACGGCAATATCTATTGGCCATTCCAATTCGGCATATTCTTTTGATGAATTAAACCCTAAAGGCAATGTAATTGCGGCAGCAACAATAATTGCCTGCCAGCCCCAAAAATGAATTCTGCTTAAAACATCGTTAAACATTCTCGCCTTAAGCAATCTTTGTGTAGAATAATAAACCCCTAAAAATATTCCATTGCCCACAAAAGCAAAAATCACCGCATTGGTGTGCAAAGGTCTTAATCGGCCAAAGCTTAGCCAAGAAATGGCGTTACCTGATCCGGCAAATTCCAATAAACCTGGGTAAACGAAAAGCAACGCTACCGTCAGCCCTACCAACATCCCTACAATTCCCCAGAGAATTGTGGCCCAAAGAAACATTTTTACGATTTTATTGTCATAATAAAATTGTTCTTTTTCCATACTTGTTTGATTAATTAATTGTTAGTTATTTTTGATTGATTTTGATTGCTCTTTGATTCCTTTTCGTCTTTTTTCTTAACAATTACCAATTCGTCATCAAACAACATACGCACCGATGGCGTATAGGTGTCATCATACTGTCCAGATTTAACTGACTTGATAAATGCAATGAAAAAAATTAAGGCCACAACAATGCTTACGCCTATTGTGATATAAAGTACTTCCATTTTTTGTTAATAAAAATTTAAGCTATTAATTTAAAACAAATATATATTTTCCTTCGGAAGAAATAATGATAATTGTCATTTAACCTATGGTTTGTTTTTTTTTAATTAGATTATTTTAAATATTTTTTTGAAACTAAATTCGTCATAACCGTTACGAAAATCACTATGCTTATGGAACTTACCGGCATTAAAATAGCAGCAACTATAGGGGTTAAAGCGCCCGTTAAAGCAAAATACATTCCTATCACATTGTAGCAAAAAGCCAATACAAAACTTGTCTTTATAATTGAGATGGTTTTATTTGAAATAGTTAGCAACTTTGGCAAATTGTTAAAAAATTTAGCATCAAGAATTCCGTCACAGGCAGGAGAAAATACATTTACATTTTCAGAAATGACAATGCCAACATTGCTTTGCGCCAAAGCACCTGCATCATTTAGCCCGTCGCCAACCATCATTACTTTCTCTCCTTTTTCTTGAAGTTCTTTAATATATTCCAACTTATTTTCAGGTTTTTGGTTGAATTGAAACAGCGTATTTTTCGGTAGAAATTTTTCTAAATAGGATTTTTCCCCATCATTGTCACCCGAAAGAATTATCAATTTGTATTTTTTTGAAAGTGCCTCAAAAACGTCTTTTGTTCCTTCCCTGTAACTATTTTTGAAAATATAACTTCCTCTAAACTGATTGTTTATCCCAATATGAATGGCAGTTTCATTGGTTTCCATAGAAGTTACGCCAACAAAACTTTCCGATCCTAATTTTATATCTGTCGTATTTATGATTGCGTGAATACCTTTGCCAAGTTGTTCTTCAAAAAAAGTTGGTTTATTGGTTAAAGTTTCAACTTGAAGATAGTCATAAAGCGATCTGCTTAAAGGATGGTTTGATGCCCGTAAAACCGTTTTGACAGCCTTTATCTCTTCAATACTTAAGGCCTCTCCTCTATAAATCAAATGTGATTTGTCTGTTGAAGTTATGGTACCGGTTTTATCAAAAATTATGGTATCTATTTTTGCTAAGTTTTCAACCGTGTCGGCATTTTTCAAATAAAACTTATGATAGCCAAAAATTCGTAAAATATTGCCGATTGCAAATGGTGCCGACAATGCCAAAGCGCAGGGACAAGCAATAATAAGCACGGCAGTAACCACATTAAACACCATTGATGCATTGTAAAAATACCAAAAAATACCGGCTAAAAAAGAAATGGTTAAAACATTGATGATAAATAATTTGCTAATAGTATCGGTAATATTTTTTATGGTGTGATCCGTTTTTTTATTAAAAACATCATTGCTCCACAATTGTGTCAAATAACTTTGTGAAATGTTGTTTAGAACCTCCATCTCTATGGCGCCTTCGGTTTGCTTTCCTCCCGCGAAAAGCTTGTCGCCCGATTGTTTGTTGACCGGCAACGATTCCCCAGTCACAAAACTGTAATCAATCGCTGCATTTCCGTTGATCAAAATTCCGTCCACAGGAATTAATTCCTGATTGCGAATCAATAACCGATCGCCTTTTTCAATATCTTTTACCGGAATATTTTTTTCAATGCCGTTTGCTATTTTTGTGACTCCAATTGGAAAATAAGATTTATAGTCACGTTCAAAGGACAAAAAGTTGTAAGTTTTTTGCTGAAAAAATTTCCCCAAGAGCAAAAAGAACACCAATCCCGCCAAACTGTCAAAAAAACCTTGGCCAATATCAAAAATAATTTCGATAGTACTTCTTGTAAACAACACAGAAATTCCCAAAGCAATTGGAACGTCAATATTTAAAATTTTATGTGAAAGACCTTTATAGGCAGAAATAAAATAATTTTTGGCAGAATAAAAAACCACAGGAACGGCCATGACAAACATTAACCATCTAAATAAATGCTTATATTTTTCCAACCAAAACTCATCGGCCGCAAAATATTCCGGAAACGACAACAGCATAATATTTCCAAAACAAAAAGCGGCAATTGAAACCTGATAAACCAATGTTTTATCGACCTTATTTTTTTTGGCATCCGCATCATCCAAGCTTATATAGGGCTCATAACCGATAGAAGTCATTAATTCTGCCAATTGTTTTAAGTTGGTTTTTGCATTTTTAAAAGTGATTCGTACCGTTTTATTCGGGAAATTAACCATTGAAGTAGTTACGCCACTATTCAATTTGGTTAAGTTTTCCAAAATCCAAATACAAGAACTGCAATGAATGCTTGGTATAAAAAATTCAACGACTGAGGTTTCTGAATCATTAAATTCAAGGAGTTTTTCAATAATATCTTCATTCTCGAGGTAATTGTACTTTCCTTTTATGTTGGATGGGATTGTTCCTGGTGTCGATTGCAGATCGTAATAGCAACCTAACTCGTTGGCATTTAATATTTCATAAACTGTTTTGCACCCATTGCAGCAAAATTGTTTCTCATCAAAGATTTTTGGATTATTTCCACAGGATGCACCACAATGATAACAATTATTTAAATCCATTCTAAATTCAATTTCCTTGCAAAAATATTGATTAATAATTACCTAATTATGACATTTATCATTTATTTTTGTACCTTTACAATTGTTACTACTTAACTAAAATTCTTTTGATTATGTCTAATTGTTCACAATGTATTATGAAGCGTTTTAACGCTCTTAAAACTTTAACGCACGACGAATTAGAAAGATTTTCAGATCACAAAACATCGCTTATCATCAAGAAAGGTGAAAATATAATGACTGAAGGTAATTCTATCAACGGATTATATTGTATTCAGGATGGAAAATGTAAATTGACCAAATTGAATACAAATGGCAAAGAACAAATTATAAAATTTATTAAAGGCGGTGATATTTTAGGACACCGATCCATTTTAAGTGAAGAACCGGTTGGACTTAACGCGACAGCATTGGAAGATATGCGTGTTTGTTTTATTCCTAAAGGCGACATTTTAGAATCTATCAAAGACAATCCGCAATTTTCTTTAAATTTAATCAAAAATATTTCGCTTCAATTAAATCACGCGAACACTTCTATTTCTCAAATGGCCCAGAAACCGGTTAAGGATCGTTTAGCTGAGACTTTATTGGAATTAGAATTTATATTTGGTGTTGACAATGAAGATTGTATAGACGTTATTTTAACGAGGGAAGAAATTGCGAATACCATTGGTACGGCCACCGAATCTGCCATTCGACTATTGTCAAATTTAAAAAAGGATAACGTAATTGATTTGCTTGGCAAAAAAATTAAAATTTTAAACAAAAGTGCGCTTAAAAATATCTCTGAAGGTTATTAATTGAGAATTGATTAACCTTCATAATAAAGCCTTTTAGACAAAATCTAAAAGGCTTTTTTTTTATGAATTATAATTTTTGTTTACTGCGCCATCATTGAGGCTGCGATACGTTTGTAAATGCCACTTTCCAATTTAGAACGAATGGCCGAAAAAGCTTCAATAGTTACTTTAACATCCTCTAAATTATGTGTGGCGGTTGGTATCAACCTCAGCAAAATCATTCCTTTTGGAATCACGGGATAAACAACAATAGAACAAAATATGCCGTAATTTTCACGTAAGTCATTTACCATAGCCATCGCTTCAGGAATATCACCTTCTAAAAATACAGGAGTTACACAGGTATTTGTTTTCCCAATGTTAAAACCTTGTTCTTTTAAACCATTTTGAAGTGCGTGAACATTTTCCCACAACTTTTCTTTAAGTTCAGGCATCGTTCTTAGCATATCTAAACGCTTTAGTGCGCCAATAACCATAGGCATTGGCAAAGATTTTGCGAACATTTGTGAACGCATATTGTATTTTAAATACTGAACGACATCTTTATCTGCGGCAAAAAACGCACCGAAACCAGCCATAGATTTGGCAAATGTAGCAAAATATATGTCTATGCCGTCTTGCACACCTTGTTCAAAACCTGTACCCTTTCCTTTCTCTCCTTGCGTTCCAAAACCGTGAGCATCATCAACCAAAAATCTAAAATTATATTTTTCTTTAAGCGCTACAATTTCTTTTAATTTTCCCTGTTCGCCACGCATTCCAAAAACACCTTCAGAAATAACAAGAATACCGCCGTTGGTTTCTTCAGCAATTTTTGTGGCTCTTTGTAAATTTTTCTCTAAACTTTCTATATTGTTATGCTGAAATGTAAATCTTTTCCCGGGATGTAACCTAACTCCATCAATAATGCAAGCGTGTGCATCCATATCATAAACAATCACATCGTTTTTGGTAACCAAAGCATCAATGGCAGATACCATTCCCTGATAACCAAAATTCACCAAATAAGCAGCCTCTTTATTTTCAAATTCTGCCAATTCTCTTTCTAATTGTTCGTGGTATTTTGTATGCCCCGACATCATTCTGGCGCCCATTGGGTAAGCCAAGCCATATTGTGCGGCAGCTTCAGCATCCGCTTTTCTGACTTCAGGGTGATTTGCCAAACCGAGGTAATCATTAATGCTCCAAGTAATTACGTCTTTTCCGTTGAAAATCATTCTATTAGATACTTCACCTTCTAATTTTGGGAAAACATAATATCCTTCAGCCTGTTCAGCCCATTTTCCTAACGGACCTTTATCTTTTACAATTCTTTCAAATAAATCTTTCATTATATATAATTTTTGTAAAATGTAAATTATCCTAATTACATTTTTAAGCGTGCAAAGTAAGTGATTTTTTTTCTGCTATTCAAATGTTATGGAACAAAAAAAGGGTTTAAAAATTAAATTCTAAACCCTTTTTCTGTTCCATTTATTTGTTATTTAATATATTCAACTTCTGCCAACGCTTGTTTTTGTGAATCAAAAAAGCCCTGCTCTTTCATCCATTCATCGCTGTATATTTTTTCCATATAACGAGAACCGTGATCAGGCAAAATTAAGACTACTTTAGAATTTTCATCAAACATCCCTTGCGCTGCATATTGCATAGTTGCCTGCATTACGGCACCACTTGTATATCCGGTAAATAAACCTTCAGTTAAGGTAAGCTCTCTGGCTCTATGCGCCGCAGCTTCGTCCGTTACTTTTTCAAAAACGTCTATCACATCAAAATCTGTAGCTGTAGGAATTAAATTTTTTCCCAATCCTTCAATTCTGTAAGGATAAATTTCATTTTTATCAAATTCACCTGTTTCTTTAAATTTCTTTAAAATTGAGCCATAAGCATCAACGCCCAATGTTTTAATCTTTGGATTTTGTTCTTTTAAATATCTTGAAACACCTGAAATTGTTCCTCCAGTACCACTTGCGGCAACTAAATGCGTAATCTCGCCATTGGTTTGTTTCCAAATTTCCGGTCCGGTTGAATTGTAGTGTGCATCAACATTTAACTTGTTAAAATATTGATTGATATAAACTGAATTTGCTGTTTCAGCGTGCAACCTTTTTGCAACTTGATAATAGGAACGTGGGTCGTCTGCATCCACGTGGGCTGGACAAACATATACTTTGGCGCCCATTGCTTTCAGCATATTTATTTTTCCCGGTGAAGCTTTTGAGCTCACTGCCAGTATGCAGTTATAACCTTTTATGACGCTTACCATAGCAAGACTGAATCCTGTATTGCCCGAAGTAGTTTCAATAATTGTACTGCCTGGTTTTAACAATCCCTGCTTCTCTGCTTCTTCAATGATATGAACGGCAATCCTATCTTTCATAGAATGACCAGGATTAAATCCTTCATACTTTACATAATAATTGCCCGGAAGGTCTTTGGTGATTTTGTTTAACTTAATTAAGGGAGTGTTGCCTATTAGGTCTAAAATATTGTTACTTATACCTATATTTTGTGCCATTTTTTTAAATTTAATTCAGATATAATATTTTCAACTACGAATTTATGAATAATAATCTATTGTGCAAATTTAATAATTTTTTTTAAATTTTTGTTCTTCCTTCCAAATCAATCACAAAACTATAGTCCCTTGCGGTTTCTTTTAGGGAATCAAATCTTCCTGAAGCCCCGCCGTGCCCAGCTTCCATATCAATATGCATCAATAAAATATTTTTGTCAATTTTCAGCTCTCTCAGTTTTGCAACCCATTTTGCAGGTTCAAAATATTGAACTTGGGAATCGTGTAAACCTGTTGTTACCAACATATTAGGGTATTTTTGTACAGAAACATTGTCGTAAGGCGAATATGATTTCATATAATCATAATAAGCTTGTTTGTTTGGATTTCCCCATTCGTCATATTCTCCGGTAGTTAAGGGGATGCTATC
>JAENXD010000282.1 GCA_016649745.1 Flavobacteriaceae bacterium
ATATAAATCTGAACGCATTATCACATCGTCACAAGATGCAGTGATAAAAATAAGTTCAGGGCAGGAAGTTATTAATTTTTGCGCCAATAATTACTTGGGATTGTCAAACAATCCTGAAGTGATTCAAGCAGCAAAAGACACTTTAGACAGCCATGGATTTGGAATGTCATCTGTGCGTTTTATTTGTGGAACACAGGATATTCACAAAGAATTGGAACAAAAAATTGCTGAATTCTATAAAACTGAGGATACCATATTATATGCTGCCGCTTTTGATGCAAATGGTGGTGTTTTTGAGCCTCTTTTTTCGGATGAAGATGCCATAATTTCAGACTCTTTAAACCATGCTTCTATTATTGACGGCGTGCGTTTGTGCAAAGCTGCGCGATATCGTTATGAAAATAACGACATGGATTCCTTGGAAAAACAACTTATTGAAGCCAATAAAAACAATCATCGATTTAAAATAATAGTCACCGACGGTGTTTTTTCAATGGATGGGGTTGTGGCTAAACTTGACAAAATTTGTGATTTGGCCGATAAATATGATGCCATGGTGATGGTTGATGAATGTCACGCCGCGGGTTTTATTGGAAAAACAGGCAGAGGAACCTTAGAGCTTAAAAATGTAATGGGCAGGGTTGATATTATTACGGGAACTTTAGGAAAAGCTTTGGGGGGCGCCATGGGCGGTTATACAACCGGAAAAAAAGAAATTATTGAATTGCTGCGCCAACGGTCCAGACCTTATTTGTTCTCAAACTCATTGGCTCCGGCAATTGTTGGCGCATCACTAAAAGTATTTGAAATGATTTCAAACGACACTACTTTAAGAGATAAATTAGAGTGGAACACCAATTACTTTAAAGAAGGAATGATAAAAGCGGGATTTGATATCGTAAAAGGAGATTCGGCCATAGTACCCGTGATGCTTTATGACGCAAAGCTATCTCAAGACATGGCCAATATGTTGTTGGATGAAGGTATATATGTTATAGGATTCTTTTACCCAGTTGTGGCAAAAGGAAAAGCTAGAATTAGAGTCCAACTATCCGCTGCACATACTAAGGAACATTTGGAAAAAGCAATAAATGCATTCGTAAAAGTGGGAAAAATACTTAAGGTGATATAGAAAAATTATAAAAAAGCCCAAATTTCAATTTATTTTCGTATTTTCGTTAGTAATTTGGAAGTTTTGGTGACTTCCTTATTATTATTGCAAAAAAAAGAACATTAAATTTAAACTTACAAAACATGAAACATTTAAAAGTGGCCATTTTGGCCTTATTGTTAGTTACTGGTTTTAGTAACATGAACGCACAGGACAAAAACAATCCTTGGGCAATAGGCATTGGTGTAAATGCAGTAGATTTTTATCCTACAAATGTTGATATCCCAAATGGTGGATACGGAGCCTGGGGTGATGAGTTTTTTAACACAGGAGACCATTACAATATTCTTCCTGCAGTATCAAAAATTTCTGTTGGTAAATATTTAGCGGATGGTTTTTCCATTGAAGCAGCAGGTACTTTAAACAAGATAACTAAAATGGGAGACAATAGCGTTAGCGATTTAGCCTATTACGGATTAGATGGTGCTTTAAAGTATGACTTAAACAACATTATTGGTGAAACCGCTTGGTTTGATCCTTATATTTCAATAGGTGGTGGTTACACTTGGTTAGATAAATTTGGTGCTGGTACCGTTAATGGTGGTGCAGGTATTAATTTTTGGTTCGGTGATAATATTGGATTGAATGTTGAGTCAAAATACAAACATGTATTTGACAATGATAATATTTTACAACATTTTCAACATTCTGTAGGATTTGTATTTAAATTTGGAGGAACTGATACTGATGGTGATGGTATTTATGACAAAGATGATGCTTGTCCGGATGTATTCGGATTGGCTGCATTTAATGGTCGTCCTGACACTGACGGAGATAGTGTTGTTGATTCTAAAGACGATTGCCCTACTGTAGCCGGTTTAGCAGCGTTAAACGGTTGTCCTGATGCTGATGGTGATGGAATTGCCGATAAAGATGATGCTTG
>JAENXD010000049.1 GCA_016649745.1 Flavobacteriaceae bacterium
GAACCTCTTAGTATAATTCATTTTAGAAGAGCCGTATGATGGGAGACTATCAAGTACGGTTCTGTGAGAGGCTTGGGGTGAAATTCCCCTTGTCTACTCGACAAAAACTCGTTAGGGGCGAGTGTAAACCGTACACCAGACAGACACGTGGATATAAGCGAATAATGACAAGTGGTATTTAGCTCTTGGTTACCCAACATAAGAAAACTATGACCTGAAAACTATGAATTGTACTAAAAATGTTGAATAATTAATAATATTAAAAATGATACATCCTAAACCATATCTATTATATTGTTTGTTTATACTGGCACTGTCAACTAATATGGCATTTGGTCAGAAAGAAAATTACAGGGTAAATAAAGAACAATTATTTTATACTAATGTTCCTGCTCACGATTATGACATTATTCTGGCAAGACCTACTAATTCATCTATTACCGTTTCAATACTTTCGTATAAAAACGCTATTGCCTATATCGAGTATTTTAAATATATAGAAAACAAGACAGTTACGGATAGTTTCAATTTACTAGCTAACGAACCTTTTGAATATATTCTAAATGGGCTAGAACCCAATTCAAGATATAGCTATCACCTGCAATATAAACCAGATGGCACTTTCAGCTTTATAAAGTCGCATGAATATTACTTTCAGACCGAACGAAGTAAATCAAGCGAATATACCTTTACCATTACCGCCGATTCGCATCTCGACCAAAATACCGATACATTAAATTATAAAACAAGTATGATGAACGTTGCAAGTGATTCAGCCGATTTTAATATCGATTTGGGCGACACATTCATGACCGATAAATACAGAAACAATTATAAAGATGCTATCAACCAATACATTGCGCAGCGTTATTATTTTGGTTTATTGGATTGTCCGCTTTTTTTGGTTCTTGGTAACCACGACGGTGAATCGGGTCAAAAGCTTACTGGTAATGATGATAATATGACTGTATGGGCAAATAAGGAACGTAAAAAATATTTTCCCAATCCTGTTCCTGATGGTTTTTACACCGGCAATGAAGAACAGTCGCCACCTCTTGGTCAGCCTCAGGATTACTACTCCTGGGAGTGGGGAAATTCACTCTTTATTGTCCTCGATCCATTTTTGTACACTACAAATTCCGGGGGTAGAACGCCATGGAGCCGGTCTCTTGGAATAAAGCAATACAATTGGCTTAAATCGACACTTGAAAACTCCAAAGCAACATTCAAATTTGTCTTTATTCATCATCTGGTCGGTGGAGCTGATATTAAGGGGAAGTCAAGAGGCGGGGTTGAAGTTGCAGGTTTTTATGAATGGGGTGGTAAAAATACCGATGGTTCAGATGGTTTTAATTCGAATCGTCCAGGATGGGGAATGCCCATCCATGATTTATTGGTTAAAAACAAGGTTACCGCGGTTTTTCATGGACACGACCACATCTATGTCAAACAAGAGTTGGATGGGATCATATACCAATGTTTACCACAGCCGGGAGCTAAAAAGAATGATAACATAAACAGCGCTTCCGAATACGGATATCACAATGGTACAATCATGAACGGTCCAGGATATTTGCGGGTAAAAGTTGATAAAAGTACGGTTACCGTCGATTATGTAAATACAAACGCCAAAAATAAATCACTAAATAAGTCAATAAAGGATTCGTATATCATTAACCATTAATATATAAACGAAACTTAGACCGATTGCCAACTAAATTAAAAGGAGGATTCACTATATGTTTAAGAAAACTATTGCTATAATTATCATTGGGGTATCATTTTACCCAACAGAAGCCCAAAAACTTCTGCCATTCAAACTTTCTGATACCGGGCAATCTATCAGCACTGCCGAAAAACAGGGTGAAGATGCAGACTTTCTGATTAACCCACCATCGTTTACCAATAATGGCAACGGAACCATTACCGACAACAACTCGGGACTGATGTGGCAAAAAACCGATGGCGGCGAAATGACTTTCGAAGTGGCATCAGATTATTGCAAAAACCTGAATTTGGGCGAATACTACGATTGGCGGTTACCAACCGGAATCGAACTTTTCAGTATTAATAATTATAACTATCTGAAACCTGCATTAGATACAACTTACTTTACCGACACCAATGCCGAATATTGGTGGACCAGTGAAACCCGTGCAGACGATGCCTCAAAAGTTTGGGTGGTGAATGCCGGTGGCGGAATTGGCGCCCATCCGAAATCAGAAACGACAAGCGCAGGAGGTTCCAAATCGTTTCACGTCAGAGCGGTGAGAAATCTTTTTACCACAAGCTTTTCGGCGCCTCGTTTTACCGAAAAAGGCGACAGTACCATTATGGACAATTACACCGGGCTAAGCTGGCAAAAATTCCAGTCGCCCGCTGCAATGACCTGGGAAGAAGCTCTGGCGTATGCAAAAACATGCTCCCTGTCCGGAAAATTGGACTGGCGGCTGCCCAACATCAAAGAGTTACAATCGCTCAACGATCCAAAGCTGACAAGACCTTCGTTCAATAAAACTTACTTCCCCAACATCGGCTCCGGAAACTACTGGTCATCAACCTCTATGTTTAGAAGGTCGAATGTGGCATGGGATATCAATACGAGTTACGGAATTGTTTCATACAATGATATGACCAAAAGCGAATATGTTTTACTTGTTCGCGGAGGATTGGACAATTAATGTCTAAATATTTTAAAGATTGCTAACGCACAAAAAACAAAATAAATTTGTGCTTCGTTAATAAGTTTGTACGAATTGAAAATGATTATAAAGTGATAGCTAAACAATTGACAACCAGATATAAATGAATGAACACATGCCCCTAACACACGGTAAAGTTAATTGCCGGCACAGTGGGTATTCGAGCGTATCAGCCCGTATCAAAAGCAGCTGTAACTTGACAGGAAAGTGCTTCGAAATCGGCAATTAACCATACCGCAAACCGTAAGCAGTAATTTCAACACTCATAAACCAAAAAATAAAAATGGAATCTAAACAAAAAGATTATTTTTCAGAAAAAGCAGAAGGCTTTGATGGAGAAAAATCCATAACTCAAAATGTAGGTAATATTGGCCAATTAATATTAAAAGAACTTTCCTTTTCAAATAAGATGCATATTATGGATTTTGGTTCAGGTACTGGATTGTTGTTGTCTCAAATTGCGCCATTCGTGAGCGAAATCACAGCAGTCGATATTTCTGCTTCTATGATTGGAGTTTTGCAATCAAAAATGGATACCATAGATTGTAAGCTTCAAATATTGGAGCTGGATTTAACAAAAGAAACATTAGACACAAAATTTGATGCGATTATTTCGTCAATGACTATTCATCACATAGAGAATGTGCAGGAGATATTCAATAAATTTTATTCATTACTAAATGATAATGGAACCATTGCCATCGCTGACCTTGACAAAGAAGATGGTTCTTTTCATTCAGAAGACACTGGAGTTTTTCATAACGGATTTAATAGAAATGAATTCTTACATATTGCAAAAAATGCTGGGTTTAAAGACTTGAAGATTCAAACTGCAAGTATAATGAATGAACCAACGGGTAAATATCCTGTTTTTTTGTTAACGGGTAAAAAGTAATTAAGTGTAAAAAACTACTGCTGTATAAAATTTATGCTCAAATTGGATTTGGCACAAACCAACAAACATTCAACTAACGATTTGCTACAACCCCAAAACCTCTGATTTTCCAGTCTCACAAATCTTATAAAACACCGTTGCATTAAAAATTGTTGCTAAGCTTAAGAGTAGAGCTGAAGTTGAAATTGAACAATCTTGGTGGAACAAAGATGAATTAAGAAAAAAATACGATTTCAAGCTTGAGATAAACAATTATAAGGATTATAAGCTCTTTGTTGAAAAATCCTTTTAATTGGTTTCGGGCATAGATTATTTATTCACTACATCCTCCAATTTTATTTTATGCCAAAAAATTATTATCGAATAGCAAAGCCACCATCAACTCGAATGGTTTCACCGGTAACAAAGTCAGATGCTTTTGAGGACAAATATACAGCGGTGCCTATAATCTCATCTGGTTTTCCCCACCGTCCGGCCGGTGTTCTTAAAATAATTTCATCATTGAGCGGCAGTGTTTTAATTGATGCCGTCATGTCTGTTTCAAACCACCCGGGAGCAATCGCATTAACTTGAATATTGTACGGTGCCAATTCAATTGCCATTGATTTGGTTAACTGAATTATAGCTCCTTTTGCTGCACTGTATGAAGGAATCCTTCCAGAGCCAAAGAACGAATACATACTGCCAATATTTATAATTTTACCACGCTTGTTCTTAACCATTGATTTTGCTACAAGTTTAGATAATAAAAAAACAGCATTAAGTTGTGTATCTATAACACTATCCCAATTTTCTTCTGTTTCATTAAGTATTCCTCCGCTAACTGACTTAATACCGGCATTATTTACTAAAATACCAATGGGCCCCAATTCTTGCTCCACTTTTTTAATTGCTGGTTCTAATGCAGAACGATTGGTAATATCAACTTGCAAAACCAGGGAGGGAATTCCTGTTTTTTTTAATTCTGAAAGGATCTTTTTATTTTTTTCTCTGTTACGCCCAAATATAGCTACTGAAGCACCTGCTTCCGCAAGTCCAATGGCAATACTTCGGCCTATACCCCCGTTTCCACCAGTTATTAGGGCTACATTTCCTTTAAGTTCAAATAATTTAATAGCTGACATAATTTTTTATTTTTCTTGTCCGGAATAGTCAATGTTCTGAAATTATAGTCCTGATATCGTGACTTCCAAATGCCATTTATCAAACTTTAAAATTACCTGAATTTTCCTTTTTTAACATAATTAAGTAGTTTTTATTGGTATTGTACGTCATACAATTCATAAAAAATAGATAAATAATATTAAATTTCACACTATGCATCTCTCCAAAATCTTTGAATAGTTGTCAGATCCTTTTTCAAGGCATCAAACACAACTTTTCTATCAACAGCAATTACGCTGCTGCCTTTCTCAGCACCACCCAAAGGATATTCAACATGAAGAGAAACTGGTGGTTTTAGTTGGTGTTTCTTTAATAATTTAAAGTATTTATCAAAGTCCACCATTCCTTCTCCAATAGGCGTATTAATGGTTTCCCATTTTCCATTTACTTTACCCCACTTAAAATCTTTCAATACAATTACTTTAATATGTGGGTATAAAAGTTGGAAACCATTCTCCCATGAGAATCCGCCTTCAACAATGGCATGACGAATATCGTATTGAGAACCATAGTGCGCTTGATTGGCCGTTTCCAGTATCTTTTTAACTTCCCAAAAAGAAGAACCTACACTTCTGCCATCCCTATTTTGATAACTTCCTGTAATTCCCAATTCTTTATTTAGGATACTGAGCTCTTTAACTTGTTGTTTGTACATTTCCAAATCATCTGTCATAGATTGTTTACCGGTATATTCATACCAATTTGGCCGATAATACTTAACGCCCAATCTGGCCGCTGTTTCTATGATGTCAACATCCAAAGGGTTATGAACGCTCTCAATATTAGTAGAAATCATCTCACTGCTTGACCCGCTTTCTTTAATATCTTTTATTGCTTTTGGCAAATCTGTTTTTACAAACTCAGGAAGCACATGGCCATTGGGGCGAACCGTTAAATCCACTCCTGAAAACCCCATTTCGGCAGCCATCTGACCAGTTGATTTGTAATCTAAAAATTGTAGAACCTTAGAAAAAACATGAACTGACAGCTGCGCTTCATCATCTATTGAAGCAAAAGCACTTAATGGAAAGTTCATCAGAGGTAAAATGCTTGCAGTTATGGCTGTTTTTTTTATAAACTCTCTTCTCGTTTTATCCATTAGTTTTTTTATTTTATTATTTGCAGCAATCGATAATTAAAATCTGGGAATGTATATTTTGTTTACTGGCAACAATTAATGAATTACAGTGACTTCTTTTTAATCCTAAAAAGTTGCAAACTTATAACCTGCATTTCAAAATATTTCCCGGTTTTAATAATAATGATTTATATTCTTTTAGACCTGATGTCGCTATTTGTATTTCAGTATCGCCTAATAGCTGAATAGTTAACGCTCTCTCTGTTAATTTTACATAAACATCAGTAGATTTAGAAAATTCAATTTTGATGTTTTGATAACTTAACTGTTTAACACCGAAGAAGTATGTTTCATCCTTTTTTGACAGGCTAAGAAAATCTTCACCTTTAGCTTTCCATACCGAATTATTCGTTTTCCAGCCTTTTAATTGCGGAGTTGTATCCAATTCATTTATTCTGTTATCATAGCCAACATAGGGGAAAATAACTGTAATAAAACTAAATATAGTGGCTTCATTTTTAGAAATAACAGACCATTGTTTCCCTCTGGCTCCTGAACTTTTAACATCATCAATTTTATTCAATTGAAAAATATCCAAACCTGCAGCGTCATCAAATGTAGCTCTAATTAAATCTGGTCCATTTTCAAAAGTATAATGTCCTTGCCATACTTGCTTGTAGGTATGTTTAGTTTGAGATTTAAAATTGTCCTTTACAATCCAAAAATCGTTTTTTATATGAATAACCTGTCTTGAATAATTCACCCCTACATTTTCAAAACCATTGTGAGAACCAACAAAAAGGTCCAAATTTTCACTGGTGTTCCAAGTAATTACTATAGGTTTAGGCAATTCGACAAATTTACCGAATCCGCTTCCTCCTTGATTTGATTTATATTTTTTTCCTTGCAATTCATCATCAACCAAAGCCACATTTTTAACCATTGAATTTTTAAATAATTCTAAATCTTCTAAAGAATAACGAACCTGATAGTTTGGTAAAATAGCTTTTCCATTTGCCATTGCCTGTATCCCAAGTATATCTCCATGTTGATGATCGGGTTTTTCAGCATCTACTCCTGCAGAAATTATCATCATTTGATCATTTGGATCCCAACCGTCTCTTTGCACAAAATAACCGGTTGTAGGAAAAGACAGCGATTTAAAATCTGGTTGTTTCTTTTTAATATCCTTTAACAACATAAGTTGCTGATCGCTTAAATACCAATACATTTTAGCCTCTACTTCATTGCTGGCAAAATAGCCCATCGTGGGATCTTCAAAAAGCAAATATCCCAATGTCAAAGCTCCGGAAATATCATTTTTTTCAGCCCAAGGATTATTGGTGTCGTCTTGAAGTACAGGGGCACTTTTATCTGGATAGCCAATTTTAGTTAAAGTGGTGAACAGTGATTTTAATTTCTCTTCCCAAAAAACATTCACTTTTATGCCACTAATTTTGGCCAATTGATAGACATAGTAATAATTTTCAATATCGCTTATATGATAATGGACAGATCGCTCAAATTGAAACCCATCATCATTTATTTCCTTCGACAAGTGTTCTTCCAACAACTTCATTGATTGCCGGTACCACTCATCTGTTCCTTTAAAATCTTTCAATATGATAGAGATCATTGCCAATGCCGACATTCCTCGTGTTTGATGATTTCCGGGAGTAAATTCTGAATTCTCTGCATATAGGTTTGCCCCATGCTGTAATAAAGTGGCAATCGTAATTAATTGATCTTCATCTGTATAATTTTCTTGCCCCAAAAACATCGAATGAATTTGCAACCAATTTAAAACCCTGTAACCCGTTCTAAAAACCTCATAAACACCATTGCCATCTTCAATTTTTTCGTATAATCCGGAATCCAATGCTGTATTCAATGACTGTAGTTGTCGTTTAAAATAGGTAAGATACGTTTGATCTTGCTTCATATAATAATAGTAAAAAGCAATATCTACCATTTTATGCTGACGTTCTAAATGTCTTATGGCATAGGCGTTTACCGGTTTACCGTTTAGGTAATTAAATGGCAAAACCCAGTTAGTGGAATCGGAATACTTTGAGAGGTGATCTAAGGCATTTTCTATATGGTTTTTCTCACTTCCGGTATAAATTAAATTGTATTCTTCAAACCGTTTGTTGAATTTTTTCCAATCGTAAAAGTATCTTTCTGAATACTTTTCACGTAGGTATTTCGCCAATTCAACCTGTGATATGTTTCCATCAACGTTTAGATTTTCCTTAACATCTTCCTTTAAATAATTATAAAGATTGGCTGGCTCAATTACCTGATTGCCTGGAATTTCCTGTGAATACCCAAATTGACATAGAAGTAAATAACTGCATAATATTAAAATCCTAAATTTCATTAATTTTTGTATTATTGGTTAAACTGATTAATTAAAATCAGCTTTAATTGGAATGAATTAATACATCATTTTTTGCTTTAAATTTTGCTGAATTTCAATTTTTCCTGAGTTTACAATGGTATTGTCAACAGGATGTTGTCCTTTTTCACCCCACAAAATGGCAATTATTTTTATTGGATTGTTCAAAAAAGAATTCTTTTCAAAAGATACATTTACAATTCCTCTTGTTTTTACCAAAATTCCATCTTGGTCTTTTTTGCCACAGTTGGTAAATTTATTATTTTCAACCACCAAATTTCCTCCGATGGTTGATTCATCATAACCACCACGGTAATAATTAATTACATTTTCTTGTACATGCTCAAATTCAGAATTTAATATATATACAAATTCTGCATTATAATCTCCTCGATCATCTGTTTCTTCATCCAATTGAATTCCTCCATAACAATTCTTTATTATTGAATTTGAAACTGAAACAGTGTCTGCAAATGAACCCATTGAAACTTTCAACACATTTTTAAAATCACTAATTTCCGAATTGTCTATCCATAAATTATAGGCAACCGACATGTTTTTATCTAAAGTTGCAAATGCATTTTGCTCATTATTTCCTTTTAATATAACAGCATCTAAAATTAAATTTCCTTTTGGAAGCATTTGAAAAGCGGGTGTATTTAAACTTCCAGAATAAATTATTACAGCCTTGCTGCTTGCATCTTTAGATTTAATTGTAATTTTTTTGTTAATTACCAATGATTCGGTAATTTCATAATTTGCTGAAGTCAATTCTAAAATATCTCCAGAAGTTGCTGTTTTCAAACCATCAACCAATTCTTTTTCATTTGAAACTAGAATAGTACTGGCCTTATAAACTGGTTTTTCGTTTGAAAACCAACTAGCGCCATATAATTTTTTATTGATAACGATTTTACTTTCATCAACCGGCAAAACAATGGCGCCTATTGCATTATTTTGTGTTCGTAAATTTCCAAAAAGATCTGTTTTAATGGTTTCAAAATCGAAACCTGAATAAATATCCGTGTTATTTTCAGTTGGAACATACAACCAGTCTGAACGTTTTGTCATGTCAATCACAGATGTTACAATACCATCACTTTGAACTTCACTTTTGTTTTCGCTATTTAAAAAATTGTTTTTAAAAGTAACTCCATCAACTTTATTGTAATTTTTGATTGGATATTCATCAGCTTCGTGATTAAAAATAAGGTTGTTAGCAACCATCATTCTTTCTGGACGCGCAGAACGTATTTCAGAAGCTGGTAACACATCGCTTTTGTCGGTATTTGCACCAACGCTAAATTGCCAAGGTGATTTACAATCAACAAAAGAATTGTATGCAACCACCACATCCGTTACTTGATTGTATCTATTCAAAGGCGATTTAGGAATTCCATTCATAATTGCCAAAGCACTTCTAAATTCGTTTCCTATAATTTTATAAAAATAATTATTGGTAATCCAATGACCAGTATTTACAACACGAATACCGCCAATAAATGCGGAATTGTCATTACCAATAAAAATGTTTCCATCAACAGTTGCATAATTTCCGTGACGTAAAACCAACGAACCTTCGCATTCAAAAAAGATGTTGTTTTTAAATTTGTTGTTATTGGATTTACTCGAAATAATTTCTACCTCACCATTACAACGTTCAAAAAAATTGTTTTCTACATTGGTTTCAGAAGGTGTCATAGAAGTTGAACTATCACCAATTTGCAACGTTTCACCATGTGGACCTCCAGTACGTGGTTTTGGGCCAAAATGATTGTTTATTATTTGATGGTTATTTTTAATATGCTCATTTCCTTCTAGATACACCATTATAGTTGGTCCTGGATTGGATTTTCCTGAAATATAACAATTGCTTAACTCGTTATTTCTCCCCCAAAAATTTATCCAATGATCTCGCTTATCACGATCCAATTGTGTGAAATCTTCAATTACACATTGCGTAATTTTACAGTTATTTGCAATATTTTTTGAATCAATTTTATAATCAATAACTGATTCTAAAGGAGTATAACCATTTCTAAAATATAATCCGCTAATTACTAAATATTCTCCTCCAATTTTTAAAGATGATTCTCCTTCTACAAAAACTTTTCCGGCAGTTTCAGCTCTTAGGGTAACAGGGTTTTCTTTGGTTCCTATTCCGGTGAATTGAATTTGTACATCTTTCCAAACACCATTTGCAAGGACAATTTCATCTCCAGGTTCTACTTCTTTTATTGCTGAATTTAATTCTTGAATATTGGCAACGTTTATTAAATTAGTTGAAACCTCACTACAAGAAATGAATAGTAAAAGAAAACTAATGATGAATAAATTTTTATACATGAACTTAATATTTAGTTGATTTGAAAATAAATTACTTTCTAACTTCTTTAATTAAAGCCATTGCGTTTTTAACGTCTTGCTCTAATTTTTCGTAATCTTTGTTTTTTAATATTTCTTTTGAAATTAATTGCGATCCCATTCCAACACAAGTTACCCCTGCATTGAACCAAGCCGATAAATTTTCTTTGTTTGGAGCAACACCACCAGTAGGCATAACGCTTGTCCAAGGTTGAGGTCCTTTTATTCCTTTTACAAAATTTGGCCCGTAAATATCTCCAGGAAATAATTTTACTATTTCACAACCTAATTCTTCTGCACGTGAAATTTCAGTTAGGGTACCACAACCTGGTGACCATAATACTTTCCTTCGGTTACAAGCTATAGCAATATCTTCTCTTAAAACCGGTGTTACAATAAAGTTAGCACCCAATGCCATATATAATGAAGCTACTGCACCATCAGTAATAGAACCTACTCCCATAATCATCCCCGGTAATTCCTTAATAGCATATTTTGTCAATTCTCCAAAAACTTCATGAGCGAAATCTCCGCGTGCTGTAAATTCCATTAATCTTGCACCACCATCGTAACACGCTTTTAATACTTTTTTACTTAATTCTATATCACTGTTAAAAAACAAAGGAATCATCCCTGTTTCTTTCATTGCTGTTGCAACTTCTATTCTTGTAAATTGTGCCATTTTTCTATTTTTCAGTTAATATTTTTTTAAAATCATATTCCGCAGGATCTTTTAAATAGTTCTTTGCGGCTTCATAATCATTTTCATCCAGATAATGTAAATTTTGAAAACACAGCTTTGAAAATTCGGAATTTATATCTACCAATCGTGGCGGTATTTTTCCGTTTTCATCCTGTAAATCGGCTAAATATAATGGGATTATTTCACCTCTTGAATTTGCTGAAACCAAGCACCCACTTTTACCTTCATCAAATAGTTTTTTAACACCAATTCCCAAAAGTGTGCATAAGGTTAAATCGAAACCTATTGGTCTGCAACAACGCAATTCATACCCTAATTCTACTGGCCTGCTTTTGATGTCAATTCCCAGTTCTTTTAATTTATCTTGGACAAGCATATTGAAAATATGGGACTTACTCACATTCCCCAATTCGGGATGTCCATGGTTATCATAGGTAAAATTAACGCCAATCTTATCCAGTTCAGATTTTGGCAGATTATGAAATATGCCTTCGCTTATCATCGCAACACCGTAATGGATATTTTCTATTTTTCTTTTTATAATAGATGATATTACCAAACGGACTACCTTATCAAGGGTGATATTGGTATTCTCAAACATTTCAGGAATAACCATCATTGGAAAATGACAGCTTGTTGCGATACCAAAAGCCAAATGGCCTGCAGACCTTCCCATAGCCGACATCACAAACCAATTTTGGCTTGTTCGGGCATCTTCATAGGTGGTGTTTCCTATACGCACGCCTTCATCTTTTGCAGAATGAAATCCGAAAGTTGGGTTTCTGTCTGGTAACGGTAAGTCGTTATCTATTGTTTTAGGAACATGAATATTGGAAATGAAAATTTGTTCTTCTTCTAAATATGCTGTAATCTTATTGGACGTTGAGGCAGTGTCATCTCCACCTATGCTGACAAGTAATTTTACATTATTTTCTAAAAAGAGTTTCGTATTTACTTTTTCATTGCCTGGTTTAAATCTGCTCATAATGAGTGTGGAACCTCCTCGGCTAAAAATTCTATCAGCGAGATCAAAATCTATCTCTTTTATTTTTGGCTGTTCGCTGAACAACCCTTTAAATCCTTCATGCAAACCTAAAACCCTATATCCGTCTTTCAAAAATGCTTTGGCAACGGTACTGATTACCGAATTAATTCCGGGCGCAGGACCGCCTCCACAGATGATTATTATTGTTTTATTATCGGTCATTTTTTATTGAAATAATGTAATTTTTTTAATAGCGTGTTGAGCCAAAAAAACAATTGGCCCAATACGCTGTAATTAACTCAAAATTAACCAATTATTATCTCGATACTCTTCCAGAGGCGTCTCCGCCCATTAATTTTTGAACCTCATCCACAGTCACCAAATTGGCATCTCCTTTAATGGTGTGTTTTAAACAAGAGGCTGCCACGGCAAAGTTCAATGCGTTTTGGTCATCTTCGGGATAGGTTAACAATCCATAAATCAATCCTCCCATAAAGGAATCTCCTCCGCCAACTCTGTCAACAATATCTGTAATTTGATACTGACGCGTTTCGTACATTTTCTTGCCATCATATAAAACACCTGCCCAGGTATTGTGCGAAGCCGAAATGGAACCTCTTAAAGTGGTAATTACCTTTTTGGCTCTTGGAAATTTCTCCATCATTTGTTTACAAACGGATAAGAAAGCTTCCGCTTTTACATCGTGGCCTTGTGTGGTGATATCCAATCCTTCTGGCTTGATATTGAAGTGCTTTTCTGCATCTTCTTCATTTCCTAAAATAACATCACAATATGAAGTTAATTCGGTCATAATGGCTTCACGGTTACCTCCGTATTGCCATAATTTAGCACGGTAGTTTAAATCTGTTGAAATGGTAATTCCTAATTTGCTTGCTGCTTTTACAGCCTCTAAACAAACATCTGCCGCTCCTTGAGAAATAGCAGGTGTAATACCTGTCCAATGAAACCATTCAACACCTTCAAAAACTGCTGACCAGTTAATCATTCCCGATTTAATTTCAGCAATGGCTGAATGTGCTCGGTCATAAACAACTTTACTTCCTCTGCTAACAGCACCTGTTTCTAAAAAATAAATTCCCAATCGTTCGCCACCCCAAATAATTTTATCTACGCCAACACCTCTTTTACGCATTTCCATCATGGCACATTCACCAATGTCATTTTTTGGCAAACGCGTTACAAAATCTACCGGAATTCCATAATTCGCTAAAGAGACTGCAACATTCGATTCTCCGCCACCATAAACAACATCAAAATTATTTGCCTGAGAAAATCTTAAAAACCCTTGTGGAGCTAATCTCAACATGATTTCTCCAAATGTTACTACTTTTTTCATTTTTATTGTGTGTTAAAAAAGCCTACCAAATAAGTATTAAAAACCTTCATTCTGAAATAAACTCAGATTGACGAAAATTTTACCTTTCCGATAGTGTCATTAAATTTTTTTCCATTAACTAAAAGCCAAACCTCCGTTAATATCAACATTGTTTCCAGTTAAGAATGAAGACTCATCACTAGCTAAATAAGCTACTAAATCTGCAACTTCTTCAGCAGTGCCTTCACGCCTTAATGGCGTTGCATTGGCAACATTAACTCTTACTTCGTCTTTTGTGAAATCATCGTGGAATTTAGTTGCAATCATACCTGGACAAATCGCGTTAACTCTTATTCCTTTAGGTCCAAGTTCTTTTGCCATTGCCCTGGTAAATGTACTTACAGCACCTTTAGAAGAACTATATAAAGAAGATCCGGCTCCACCACCATCTCTTGCCGCTTGTGAAGAAAGATTGATGATCGAGGCTCCTTTACTCATTAAAGGCTCAAATGCTTGCATTACGAAAACAGTAGACTTAAAGTTAACATCCATAACTAAGTTATAAAATGACTCATCTAACTCTTGTAATGATTTGCGTGCGAAAAGACCACCTGCATTACTCACTAAAATATCAACTTTATCTCCGAATGCTTCAATCGATTTTGCCTTTAAAATCCTAATATCATCTAGTTTTGATACATCAGCTTTAACTGCAATAGCGTCACCTCCCAAAGATTTTATTTCATCTACTGTTTCCTTGGCTCCAACTTCCGAATTATAATAGTTTACAACTACTTTGGCACCTTCATTCGCAAGTTTAATAGATATTGCTCGACCAATGTCTCTAGAACCGCCTGTAACTACTGCTACTTTACCTTTTAAGCTACTCATTTTATTAATTTTTAATATTTGTTAATTAAAGAAGTTCAAAAAAATGAAGATCTTATCTATTTAACACCTCCCTGAAATAAAAGATATTTTAATTTTATATTCCTAAAGCTTGTCCTCCACCAATTTGGATTGTTTCAGCTGTTATGAAAGATGCATCATCACTTGCCAAGAATGATACAACAGAAGCTACTTCTTGCGGTTGACCTAATCTTCCTAACATAATACTATTTTTCCATGAAGCAAAAACTTCTGGCTTAGTTGATTTAATTTGAGCATGAAATGGTGTATCAATTGTTCCGGGAGAAACTGCATTTACCCTAATCCCATATTCAGCTAAATCTTTTGCCAATGCTCTTGTTATCGCATGAACTCCAGCTTTAGATGTACCATAAATTCCAGCTCCCGGTCCTCCAGCATTCCATGCTGCATTTGATGTGTAATTAATTATTGAAGCATTTTCTCCTTTTTTAAGGAAAGGGATGGCAGCTCTTGAAGCAAAAAATACTGAATCAAGGTTTAAAGCCATTACAAATCTATAAAATTCAGTTGTCATTTCTTCAAACCTAGATCTTCCACCTAACCCACCTGCATTATTTACAAGAACGTCAATTTTCCCATACTTTTCACCAATTTTATTGATATTTGCAGTTACCTCTTCGTCTTTTGTAACGTCGAATCCGTAATATTCAGCAGTGATTCCTTCTGCAGTAAGTTCTCGAACTCTTTTAGCTCCTTCTTCATTTTCGATACCGTTTAAAACAACAGTGTATCCCTCTTTACCCAATCTTTTTGCTACTTCGAAACCAATTCCACCGGTAGCTCCTGTAATTACAGCTACTTTTCTTTTTAAATTACTCATCTTTTTATTTTTAAATTCTTATTTTATTTTTCTACTGATTCTATTTTTCTTGCAAAGAAATATATTGCTCCAATACCAAGTGGAACAAATATGGCAATGGCAATAAATACTGGAGTATATGAAACTTCTGCGATTATTGGTATTAAAAAGTTCATAATAATTACTGAAAACACACCAATCATTCCGCCTAATCCGGCTAAAGACCCCACAGATTTACCGCTAAATAAATCACTAGGTAATGTTTGAAGGTTTCCAATCGCAAACTGAAAACCAAATAATACTATAAACACAATACCCACAAAACGTTCGGGTGTTGAAGCAAATAATACGGTAGCTACTAATCCCAAAAACATGATTAAACCACCTATTAAAATTGTAATTTTTCTTCCTTTATCAATGGAATTGGTTTTTGAAATAATTTTACCTGAAACATAACCTCCAGCAATACTGCCAATGGCAGCGCCCACATAAGGAACCCAGGCAAACATTCCAACTTCTTTAACGTTAAATCCATAAACATCAAACAAATAAATTGGCATCCAACCTACAAACAACCACCATATTGGCTCTAAAAAGAAACGACCTACAACAATTGCCCAAGATTCTCTATGCGATAAAATTTCTTTTAAACTTAAACCTTTGGTGTCTTCAGTCGCATTTTGATCTGCAAGACTTTGTCCTTCTGAAATATATTTTTGTTCTTCAGCAGTTATCCAAGGATGTTTTTTTGGTCCTGCTTTGTTAATTAATAGCCAAGGAATAATCCACAAAATTCCAAATGATCCCACAATCATAAAAGTAATTCTCCAACCATATGCAACATAAAGTGCCGCAATAAATGGAGGCGCAATTACAGATCCAATAGATGCTCCTGCATTAAATAAACCTTGTGCAATTGCCCTTTCTTTTATTGGAAACCATTCCGCATTACTTTTAACAGCTCCTGGCCAGTTACCGGCTTCAGACAAACCTAAAGTACTTCTAAAAAAGGCTATTGAAAATAAACCACGAACTGTAGAGTGCATAAAAGATGATATACCCCAAACTCCAATACTGATAACATATCCAATTCTTGTACCTACCTTATCAAATAACTTTCCTGAAAAAAGTTGCCCCAATGCATAGGCGACCATAAATATATTTAGAATATAACTATAGTGTTCTTTAGTAAGACCCAATGATTGAGAAATTGACCCTTCTAAGTTTTCATTCCCCCACATAATTGCTAAAGCACTTCTGTCTATATAATTAATAACCGTAGCTAAAAATATTAAACCAATTATCAACCACCTTAATCCTTTTACTTTCATATTTATGTATTTATTTATTTTTAAGTTTGGACCATATAATTAAACAAACCAAAAAATTTGAAATTAATGATTTAGGCTATAGCCTTTAAATTTGTAGTAATCTAAATTTCTAATTAGAAAAAACTTTGAAAATGTATTTTAAAAAATACGTAGAAATGTTTTTTAGTAATCAGGTATTTTAAATATTACAATCCCTCCTTTATTATTTTTAATTTAAACTAAAAGGTTAACGTGCAATTAACCTTTTAGTTTATCAAAATATTATAACAATATTCGTACAATGTTTTAAAATGCACTTTTACTTTTTCCTTTGCCAATACTGGGTTTTGTGCTTTTATTGCTTCAAAAATATCGCGATGCTCTTGCATTCCATTAAATGCTAAATTTTCGGAACAAACATGATATTTTTCGAAATTTGTTATAATCCCAGGTGTAATCATGAGCATTAGGGTGTTTAAGGTACTATTTCCGCTGGCCTTTGCAATTGCCAAATGAAATAATAAATCTTCTTGAACAGCCTTTTCGCCATTTAAAACTTTCTTGTTATATGCTTCTAAGGCCTCTTCCATTTGAATTAAATCAGCTTCAGTTCTTCTCAACGATGCCAACCTTGCCGTTTTTAATTCTAATAAAATTCTTGTTTCTACCAATGATTTAAAATCAGGTTCTTTTAATCTTAAAATATCATCAATCATCCCATTCATTGCAATTACGCCAATATTTGCCACAAATGTTCCGCTTTGTGGAATAGAACTTAGTATCCCATAAAACTCCAATTTTTGAATTGAGTCCCTAACAATGCTACGGCTAACGCCAAACTTTTCAGACAACATTCTTTCCGAAGGTATTTTATCTCCAGGTTCTAAATTCTTATTGTTGATTAAATCTCTAATTTGGGAGATTATGGAGTTTTGAACCTCTTTATTTTCGTTTTTTACATGGATTTCTAATTTCATCGTTTATATAATTGGTTAACCAAATTGATCTGCTAAATTTATAAAAAACTTAACTGAATATCTTAATTACTTAATAAATTCTAATGTTATGTTTTAATTCTTTAATAATTACCGACCTTTTTTAGGCCGGTAATCATCAACATCATAACTAATTAACTCAAACTCAATAATTATACTTTTTAATGAGTTACAACCAACTCATAATATTTTACTTTGGCATAAGAATCTTTATCTTTTGACTGCAAGTAATTACCTGCCTTGAAATAATTTTCGAAAACACCCCATTTTTGTGTATGAATATTATCATAAACAATGGAGGCTTTTTCATTCAGAATCACTTCCATTCTGCCATTAGATACTTTTATTTCTAATGTGAATTTATTAAAACCAACATATTCTGGAAATGTATAACCTGCATCATCGCCCCAGGCATCTGTATATAACATTTCTTTATCTGTTGCATTTAAATCTTTTAACACTTTTGTTTTTACTCTAACTTGGCCATTTACCCAATAAATTTTTAACATTGGAGGCGCATTATTATCTGCAGCTCCAATTAATGTTTTTTGTGCATTGGTTAAAATACCGTGAATTTGCATAATAATAGATCTATAATAATCTCCATTAATATCTTTAGACATTTCAGAAACTTCCAATGTTCCTTTCATTGTACCTCCTCGAGAAAATGTCCAATTTGTACTGTTACTTCCTGGAACTAACTGTTCTCTTAATTCCGTTCTGGAATATGAAGAGTTAGTCGTTGAGGTATTAGGGTACGTATAAAAAACTAAGGTTCCTTTTATTGAATCATTATAAAAAAACGGTTTTAAAGTTTCATTTGTGGCATAACTCAATATTTCAGGAGGTGCAACTTCCGTAGGTTTTCCTATTGGCAATGTCACTTTCCAATGACTTAAATCAATATTGGGAAGTTTGTAATTTGGCACATCCACATCACCTGGATTGGTATTAACTGAATCAATAACTACTTCAACTTTAATTAAATTCTCATCTTCAGAATTATTTCCTTGACAACTTACA
>JAENXD010000156.1 GCA_016649745.1 Flavobacteriaceae bacterium
CATTGAGATTATATTGTATAGCTATTATACGAGTATTTATAGGTCAAGACTTCCTTTTTCCATTATATTTAGTCTCTAGCAAGACAAAAAACAAGATATTTATTTTGATATTTCTAAAAAAACCTTTCTCTAATTTATTATTAAGTTTATTCAACTTTAAATACAATTGGCAGTCCATATTTTACGCCCACTGGCTTTCCGCGTTGCCTTCCTGGGGTCATTTTTGGAAGTAAATCAATAACTCTTATCGCTTCATCCTGCAATTTTTTATGAGGAGCTCTTGCATTTATATCTGTAATATTCCCGTTTTTGTCAATTTTAAAGACCACGAAAATTTTTTGGATACTTCCTGGTGTCAAGCCTAAATCGGAGGCCAATTCTGCATTGAATCTTTCAGAAACAAATTTCGCAATTTGATCTGAAAAACAAGCTCTTAATTCACTGTTACTCCCTTTGCATCCAGGAAAAATTGGAACGTCTTCAATCACCACAAATGCAACATCTTCAACCACTTCTTCTTCTTCAACCGTTTCAACAATTTGTTTATCCACATTTGTTATGGTTACAGCATCAAATTCATTGGATTCTGTTGATTCTATAACGGTTTCTTTGATGTCAACGTCATCTTCCACTTTTAAAATTTTTTCAGGAATTGCCACTTTTGCCTCTGGTTGTGCTTCTACCTCTAGCTGTTTAACTTCAATCAATTTTTCAACATCTTCAATATTTAATAAAGTACCACTCATTTCTTTAACTTCTCTTGGGTACGATTTCATGGTTAAAAATTCATAAACTAGGAATAGCGACAGGACTAAACCCAATTGAATTAATATTTTACTGTAATTTTCAAGTGAGGCGTTTGGATATTTTTTGACTTGCATGGGAACCTTGTTATAGATGAGACAAGAACAATTAAATAAAACTGTTTTTAAACAGTGTAATTTATAATGCAAGAATTTATACACAAGAAATCTTTATGAAAGCAGTATCTTGCAAGGTAATTATCAGGTTAAAGTTACATATTTTTTAACTTACACACAATGTTTTAATGTTAAAAATACAGTTACAACAGTTACAGTTGGCAGTCTCTGTCAGCAGTTAACTTATTAACAAATAACAAAGGGGAATTTTAGTTTGCGAAAAAATGAATAATGTGGCTGAAAACTAAATTTTCTCTTTTTCAAACTTTGTTTACTTTTGCATTATGACAATTACCGATACACATACCCATTTATACAGTGAACAATTTGATGCCGACAGAAATGAGATGATTCAGCGTGCTTTAAATGCTGGAGTTTCCCGTTTTTTTGTTCCTGCAATTGATTCAACTTATTTGAATTCAATGTTAGCTCTGGAAAAATCTTATCCGGAAAATATTTTTTTGATGATGGGTCTGCATCCAACACATGTGAAAGAAAATTTTGATGAAGAATTGGTTGTTGTAAAACATTGGTTGGAAAAACGAAAATTTTATGCCGTTGGTGAAATTGGCATTGATTTGTATTGGGACAAAACATTATTAAAGCAACAACAAATTGCTTTTAAAACTCAGATTGAATGGGCTAAAGAAAAAAATCTGCCTATCATAATTCATTGCCGAGATGCTTTTGATGAAATTTTTGAAATTTTGGAGGAAGTGAAAGACGATCATCTTTTTGGAATTTTTCATTGTTTTACCGGAAATTTAGAACAAGCGAAAAAGGTCATTTCCTATAATATGAAATTGGGTATTGGCGGCGTGGTAACCTTTAAAAATGGAAAAATAGACCAGTTTTTACATGAAATCCCCTTAGAACATATTGTTTTGGAAACAGACGCTCCTTATTTGGCACCAACACCCTTCAGGGGAAAAAGAAATGAAAGCAGTTATATTACAAAAGTTTTGGATAAATTAACCGAAATTTATAAATTGACACCGCAAGAAATTGCGAAAATAACCACTCAAAACTCAAAAAACGTTTTTGGAATCTAATCAAACCACCCATTATAAAACACCCATTGGAACCGCAAAAATTGAGGGTGATAATAACGGAATCTTTGCTGTTACTTTGATTGAAGAATCCATTGATACCTCCTTAAAAATTCCAGAAGATTTAAGTGAATGTGTACAACAATTGTCTGAATATTTTAACGGTACTCGCAAAAAATTTAATTTGAAACTGAATCCGCAAGGAACCGATTTTCAAAAACGCGTTTGGAATGAACTGTTAAACGTTCCCTATGGAAAAACGAGAACTTATTTAGAACAAACCAAAAAGCTGGGCAATATAAAGGCCATTAGGGCGGTAGCTTCTGCAAATGGCAAAAACCCCATTTGGATAATCATTCCCTGCCATCGAATTATTGGAAGCGATGGTTCGTTAACAGGTTATGCCGGTGGGATCTGGCGTAAAAAATGGTTATTGGAACACGAAAACCCTTCAGCACAAAAATCGCTATTTTAAAAAATAGTTTTTTGATATGATATTTGAACTTATATTTGTTTTAAATTTTAAAATTATACTATGAAAAAAATTACTCTATCAGCGCTATTATTTATTGTGAGCCTTTCTCTTTTTGCGCAAGAAAATGAGTCAGGACAGAATGAATTGAAAATCAACATGTCCAACTTAATTGGCTTTACATGGTTAGATATTACTTATGAACGTCTTATTAATGAAGAATCTTCGTTTGGCGTTGGGACACTTGTTAGTTTAGATAATAAAACTGAGGGACTGGATGAATATCGAACTTTTTCTTTAACACCTTATTACCGACAGTTTTTTTCCAGTAAATATGCACAGGGATTTTTTGTGGAAGCTTTTACGATGCTGCATTCGGGAAAGGATTATAATTATTACAGTAATTCTGAACCATACGATACTCGTGTTGAAGAGAAATACACAGATTTGGCTGTTGGGATCTCTGTTGGAGGAAAATGGGTTTCAAGAAGAGGATTTGTCGCGGAAGTTTATGCAGGAATAGGCAGAGACCTTTTAAATCAGAGTGACATGGAAGTTGTAGGACGCGGTGGCGTTTCTATTGGTTATCGCTTTCAGTAACATTTATAACAGCATGAGGCGTCTAAAAAATATTGGAATCCGTCTTGCTGAACCTGCCTGTCCGGTAGGCAGGCTTGTTTCAGCATCTCATCATATTGAAAACCAATCACTATGAGAGCCGGTATTTCGACTCCGCTCAATAACCGGTTGCTGAGCGGAGTCGAAGCGCAGGTTGACGAAAATTTCACTTTCTATACAGCCTCAACTATTATTTTTCAGCTTACATTTTCATCAACCATTTTTTAACGTCGACTTCTTCTTTAATGATGTCGCGGAGCTCTGAAATTTTCACGCGATTTTGCGCCATCGTATCTCGGTAACGAATGGTCACTGTGTCATTTGTTAAGGTTTCATGGTCAACGGTAATGCAAAAAGGCGTTCCAACCGCATCCTGCCTTCTATATCTTCTTCCAACGGCATCCTTTTCATCATAATCCACGTTAAAATCCCATTTTAAATCCTCCATAATTTTACGTGCAATCTCTGGCAAACCATCTTTTTTTACCAGTGGCAAAATAGCCGCTTTTGTTGGTGCTAAAACTGCCGGAAGTCTTAAAACGGTGCGTGAAGTTCCATTTTCCAGTTCTTCTTCCTGCAAAGAATTGGAGAAAACTGCCAAAAACATACGATCCAATCCAATAGAAGTTTCCACCACATAAGGAATGTAATGTTCATTTAGTTCAGGATCAAAATATTGTAATTTTTTACCCGAAAATTTTTCATGGCTTGATAAATCGAAATCGGTTCGAGAATGAATCCCTTCCAATTCTTTAAATCCGAAAGGAAATTTAAATTCTATATCTGTAGCAGCATCAGCATAATGCGCTAATTTATCGTGGTCGTGAAAACGGTAATTTTCCGCGCCCAATCCTAAAGATAAATGCCATTCTAATCGCGTTTGTTTCCATTTTTCATACCATTCCTTTTGAGTGCCTGGACGCACAAAATATTGCATCTCCATTTGTTCAAATTCTCGCATTCGGAAAATAAACTGACGCGCTACTATTTCATTTCTAAATGCTTTTCCTGTTTGTGCAATTCCGAAAGGAATTTTCATTCTGCCCGATTTTTGCACGTTAGAAAAATTCACAAAAATTCCTTGGGCGGTTTCCGGACGTAAATATAAATCCATTGAAGCATCAGCAGAAGCGCCTATTTTAGTTCCAAACATTAAGTTGAACTGCTTCACTTCTGTCCAATTTCTTGAGCCAGATAATGGACACGCTATTTCCAATTCTTCAATAAGGGCTTTTACATCGGCTAAATTTTCTTCACTCAAAGATTTACCCATGCGTTTTAAAATGGTTTCTCCTTTTTCTTTATAGCCTAAAACTCTTGGGTTGGTTGCCAAAAATTGTGCTGCATCAAAAGAATCTCCAAAACGTTTTGCTGCTTTTTCAACCTCTTTTTCAATTTTATCATCCAATTTCGCAACGTAATCTTCAATGAGAACATCGGCTCTATATCTTTTTTTGGAATCCTTATTGTCAATTAAAGGATCATTAAAAGCATCGACATGGCCAGAGGCTTTCCAAGTGGTTGGGTGCATAAAAATTGCAGCATCCAATCCAACAATATTTTCATGCATCTGCACCATGGCCTTCCACCAATATTCCCTAATATTTTTCTTTAATTCTACACCGTTTTGAGCATAATCGTAAACTGCGCTCAAACCATCATAAATTTCACTGGATTGAAATACAAAACCATATTCCTTTGCGTGTGAAACTACTTTTTTAAATTGATCATCTTGATTTGCCATGCTGCAAAAATAGTAAAGCTTTTAGTACTAAAAAATAAAAAAGTGGAAATAGCCTAAACTATTTCCACCCAAAAAATATTAAATAATATTAATTTGGAGTTACTTTTTTACTTCAATGCAATTTTAGTTGCTCCAACAAATTTATTGTCAATATAAATATTGACGGTATAAACTCCAGTTTTCATGATATCTCTATTCACCTCAACCAATGAAATTACATCAATGGCCTCATTCAAATAATTCACCATTGAAAGATCGCTGTAACTTACCATAGTGTTATCGGAAAGCGCAAACTCGCCTTTTGGAGCCATTGTTGTTCCTTTAGCATCCACTATTTGAATATAAACTTGATAATCACCTTGTTCAGCAATTTCATTTTTAACAATGGTAAGATTAATTCTTAGGGCATCTGTATTACTTGATCTTGAAGTTTCCACCAATTTCCCGTTATTCCGCTCCTTCATCGCAATAACTTTCGCCGTGCTTACTTTCAGTTCAGATCCAATGGCTACTTTTTGGGCCAACGTTAAATTTCGGACTGTTAACGTATCGTTTTTAGCTATTTGCCTTGTAATTTTAACATTGGCACTGTCTAAATTGGTTGTTAACAGTTGATTTGAACTTGTTAACGACTCGTTTAATAAAAATAATTTTTTGTTAGACTCCTCCAATTTAGATATTTCACCTTTATAACGACGCAACATGCTGTAATTGACAACTTTCAAATTTTTAATAGAATCTCTTAAAGCTATAATTCTGTCTCTTTCAACAGCCAATTCACCAGACATTGATGTTTTTTCAGCAATTGCATCTTCATATCTTACAATCATGCTGTCTAAATTTTGCTCTATCTCAAGTTTTTCGACTTCAATAGCATCAGTTAACTTTTTATGTTCTGAGTTGGTGTAAAAAGTGTACGCCAAAGCACTCAATAATAAAACGGCTAACGCTATGATTATCAGTTTGTTATTTGATTTTTTATTTTCTTCCATTTTTTAAATATTAAATTATTCTTATGAAACGCAAAATTACAAAATAAATTATACGTAAATCTCTTTTTTTGAATGGATTAGTGGTTGGGATACCCTAAAATTCCAATAAATAAATTGATTTCTTCTGCTTTTTTCTACAACTTAACTTTATTTAAATTAAAAATGTACTTTTAAAAAAAGTTCTTGCTATGAAAATTTTAAAAGACATGTTTGCTGTTTTCTTTCCTGAAGTATGTTTATGCTGCAAGGAATATTTGGGAACCAATGAGTCGGTTATCTGCTTAACCTGCCGACATGATTTACCAATAACAAATTTTAGTTTTGAAGAAAACAATTTAATTGAAAAATCATTTTACGGAAGGATTCCTCTCGAAAAGGCAACTTCATTGTTTTACTTCTTCAAAAAAGGAAACGTTCAACATTTAATACACGAACTTAAATATAACAAACAACAGCAGGTTGGGACTTTAATTGGAGATTGGCTTGGCGAGCAGCTTATTGAAAGCGAACGATTTACAACTGTGGATTGCATAATACCTGTACCTCTTCATTCCAAAAAACTTAAAAAACGCGGTTACAATCAAGTAACTACTTTTGGTGAAAGTTTGGCTAAAAATCTGAAAATCCCTTATTGCGAAGATATTTTGATCAGGGTCTCTTCAACAAATACACAAACTAAAAAAATGCGTTTTGAGCGTTGGAAAAATGTACAGGAATTATTTCATGTCCAAAATAATTTTGCCTTAGAAAACAAACATATTTTATTAATTGATGATGTAATTACAACAGGAGCCACTCTTGAGGCTTGTTATGAAGCGCTTAATAAGACGAAAAATTTAAAAATAAGTATCGCTTGCATGGCTTACACAAAATAAAATAGTTAATATTGAACTGGTTTAAACTTTTTTTCAATTGGCTACAAAAGGTTATTTTTCACTTACTTTTTGTCTTTTTTGAACTCCGTAGCGATGCTATGCAGTTAAAAAAAGCCTTCAATTGAGCAAAAAACCCCTATTTTTCGCTTCAATCAAAAAAGTTTAAACCAGTTCATGATACGACTGCCCATTTTAATGCGTTTTTTTAATAAAATAATTGTTATTTTGTATTTTTAATAATATAATATGAGGAATTCTTTAGTTAAGTTTTTATTGCTGTTAATGATCACAGGTTGATTGTGCCAGAAGAGGTACCCCAACCGGTGGTGCAAAAGACACCATTCCGCCAGTCTTAATTAAAGCCATTCCCGCAGTTAAATCCATCAATTTTAAGGATGACAAAATAAAAATATATTTTGATGAATATATTAAACTAAAAGATGTCAAAAAGAATTTGGTAATTTCTCCTCCACAAAAAATAGATCCAATTATCACGCCGGTTGGTACGGCCAGTAAATTCGTCTCCATAAAAATTCAA
>JAENXD010000215.1 GCA_016649745.1 Flavobacteriaceae bacterium
AAGTATAGCCGAAGGGTAGATGTTGTATTAAAAATTTGAATTATTTTTAGTTCAGCTTAGAAATAAAACCTGCCGGTCGGCAGGCTGGTTTAAGCATATCTTAAGCTACGATTCCATTTTATGACGACAAATGAGCTAAAAAGAAACGAATTTTATACGGCATTTGAATGTTTAATTGGTATAACACCCTAAATTTTAATTATTTTCTTCAGTCTCTTTTGGAAATGCTTTTTTGTTGAAGAAAATTAAAATGCCTACCGCTATAGAAATCGAAGTGTCTGCGATGTTAAAAATAGCATTAAAAAAAGTAAAAGGTTTTCCGCCCCAAAAAGGTACCCAGCTAGGTAAATCTCCATTCCAAATAGGAAAATACAGCATATCTACCACTTTACCGTGAAATAATGTACCGTAAGGTTTGTCTGCAAACAACGTTGCTACAGCATTTCTGGGCGTATCGAATATGACACCGTAGAAAACAGAATCTAAAATATTTCCCATTGCTCCAGCAAAAATTAGAGAAATGGCAATTATCAGAATAGTTGGTGCATTTTTTTTAATGGAGCTATAAAGCCAGTATCCTATTCCGGCAATGGCAAACAGCCTAAAAACCGTTAAGAATAATTTACCGGTTTTACCTCCAAATTCGGCACCCCAAGCCATTCCGTTATTTTCAATAAAATGAATGCGGAACCAATCAAAAACAATGACCTCTTCACCATACAAAAAATTAGTTTTTATATATATTTTACTAATTTGATCAATTAACAATATTAAAATTATAATGATGATGGATTTTTTCAATGGTGGTAAATTATTTATGCGTATTAAAAAAATGAAGCTCCCTCACTTAGGAAGCTTCTAATTTATAAGATTTCAAATTTATTATTGTTGCATATTTTTTGCTTCAATGCTCAAAGTTGCGTGTGGCACTAATTTTAAACGTTCCTTTTGAATTAATTTACCGGTTACGCGGCAAACTCCATAGGTTTTATTTTCAATGCGCTGCAAGGCATTTTTTAAATCGCGAATAAACTTTTCCTGACGAATCGCCAATTGCACATTTGCTTCTTTTGACATAGTTTCTGAACCTTCTTCAAAAGCTTTAAACGTCGGTGAAGTGTCATCGGTGCCGTTATCACTGTCATTTTTATAGATGCTCTTCAAGAGTACCAAATCTTCTTCAGCACGTTCTTTTTTTTGCAAAATAATTTCTTTAAACTCCGCCAAGTCTTTATCTGAATATCTATTATTATCGTCCATAACTTAATTTTTCTTTATTAATATTTTCGTTTTTACATCGTCAAAGGCAATTTCTGTACCATTTCCTAATTCATCCACAAAAACGAGTTCATTCGTTAAAGTTTCTGTTTTAATATAGTGTTCATTTGCCTCAATTGAACGCTCTAATATATCATTTTTTTGAATAACTAATGTAATTTTGTCAGTAACTTCCAAACCCGAATCCTTACGTAAATTCTGAACCCTGTTTACCAACTCTCTTGCATTGCCTTCTTTCCTTAAATCATCAGTAATTGTAATGTCTAAAGCAACCGTTAAACCACTTTGATTGGCCACCAACCATCCTTCAATATCCTGTGAAGTGATTTCAACTTCACTGAGCATTAAATTTACAACTTTATCATTTATAATCAACGATATTTCTTGCTGTTTTTCAACAGTTGCAATATCTTCTTGGGTCAAGTTTTGGATGGCTTCGGATATTATTTTCATATCTTTTCCAAACCTTGGTCCCAACACCTTAAAATTAGGTTTCATGGTTTTCACCACTATTCCAGAAGCATCGTCAATCAATTCAATTTCTTTGACGTTCACTTCCGATTTTATCAAATCTGCCACCGCTAAAATTTCTACTCTTTCTTCTTCATTTAACACCGGAATCATAATACGTTGCAAAGGCTGACGCACTTTTATCATTTCCTTTTTACGCAATGATAAAACCATAGAAGAAATTTTTTGAGCCTGCTGCATTTTACGCTCTAACTTATTGTCGACTAAACTTTTATCGTACGCAGGAAAAGTCGACAAATGTACTGATTCATAATGTTCTTTACAAGAAACATTTGTTAAATCTTTGTAAAGATTGTCCATAAAAAATGGGGCTATTGGAGCACTCAATTTTGCCACCGTTAACAGGCAAGTATATAGCGTTTGATATCCCGAAACTTTATCCTTTTCATAATCGCCTTTCCAAAAACGTCTTCTGCTTAAGCGCACAAACCAGTTGCTCAAATTTTCTGAAACGAAATCCTGAATGGCACGAGCCGCTTTTGTTGGCTCATAATCTTCATAAAAACTTTCAACATTTTTAATTAAGGTATTCAGTTCAGACAAAATCCAACGATCAATTTCAGGTCTTTCATTTATGGCGATTTCCTCTTCGGAATAGGAAAAATTATCCAAGTTTGCATACAATGAAAAGAAGGAATAAGTATTGTAAATTGTTCCAAAGAATTTTCTTCGAACCTCATCAATGCCTTCAATGTCAAATTTTAAATTGTCCCACGGATTTGCATTTGAAATCATATACCAACGAGTTGCATCGGCACCATATTTGTCCAGAGTTTCAAAAGGGTCAACTGCATTGCCCAATCGCTTCGACATTTTTTTGCCTTCCTTGTCCAGTACCAATCCGTTTGACACCACATTTTTATAAGCAACGGAATCAAAAACCATGGTTCCTATAGCGTGAAGCGTGTAAAACCAACCTCTGGTTTGGTCAACGCCTTCAGCAATAAAATCGGCTGGAAAGAATTTATTTTCGTCTATTAATTCCCTGTTTTCGAACGGATAATGCCACTGTGCATAAGGCATAGAGCCTGAATCGAACCAAACATCAATTAAATCGGCTTCGCGTTTCATTGGTTTTCCCGAAGCGGAAACTAAGACAATTGCATCCACCACATTTTTATGAAGGTCTATTTTATCATAGTTTTCTTCACTCATATTTCCCACCTCAAAGGCTGAAAATATATCCTTCTTCATGATCCCTGCCTCAACGGAACGTTGCATTTCTGCTTTTAATTCTTCAACCGACCCTATAAATATTTCTTCCGTTCCATCTTCAGTTCTCCAAATTGGCAATGGAACTCCCCAATAACGTGATCGTGACAAGTTCCAGTCGTTCGCGTTTTTCAGCCAGTTGCCAAATCGACCTTCGCCGGTTGATTTTGGTTTCCAATTAATAGTATTGTTTAACTCAAACATTCTATCACGCTTCTCGGTAACTTTAATAAACCAAGAATCTAACGGGTAGTACAATACCGGTTTATCCGTTCTCCAACAGTGCGGATAACTGTGACGGTATTTTTCTACGTTGAACGCCTTATTTTCTTCTTTTAATTTTATGGCAATCTCTACGTCTAATGAACGCTCCGGAGCTTCACCATCATCATAATATTCATTTTTCACATATTTGCCTGCAAATTCGCCCATGTGTTTGGTGAACCTTCCTTGTAAATCTACCAACGGAACCGGATTCCCATTTTCATCCAACACCAACATTGGCGGTACTTCGGGTGAAGCTTGTTTGGCAACCATGGCATCATCGGCTCCAAAGGTTGGGGCCGTGTGTACAATTCCTGTACCGTCTTCTGTAGTCACAAAATCCCCTGCAATGACCCTAAAAGCATTTTCCGGATTTTTATATGGAAGCGCGTAAGGCATCAATTGCTCATATCTTAATTCAACCAAATCGGCTCCTTTACATTCGCCAACAATAAAATAGGGTATTTTTTTGTCGTTTTCGTTGTATTCAGAAAGCTGGGACTCACTTTCTACAGCAAAGAATTTGCCTGAAAATTGTTTCCCAACCAAAGCTTTTGCCAAAATTACGTTGATAGGCTCAAACGTATATTGATTGAATGATTTCACCAAAACATAATCAATCTTTTTCCCAACCGTAAGTGCCGTGTTTGACGGCAATGTCCAAGGTGTTGTTGTCCAAGCCAAAAAATAAGTATTATCCCATCCTAGATCCTTCCCAAAGGGATGGACTTTTAAATCCTGTTTTGAAACGCCCTTTCCTTCGGAAAGGGCTGGGGATAGGACTTTAAACTGCGCAACTGCTGTTGTATCAGTTACATCCTGATAAGTTCCCGGCTGATTTAACTCATGAGAACTTAAACCTGTTCCGGCTTTTGGAGAATAAGGCTGAATGGTGTATCCCTTATAAATCAATCCCTTTTTATACAATTGGGAAAGCAGCCACCAAACCGTTTCCATATACTTTGGTTTGTAGGTCACATAAGGATTTTCCATATCTACCCAATAGCCAATGCGTTTGGTTAAATCGTTCCAAACATCAGTATAACGCATGACCGCATTTTTACAGGCTTCATTATATTCTTCAACAGAAATTTTTTTTCCGATATCTTCTTTGGTAATTCCCAATTCTTTTTCAACACCCAATTCAATAGGCAATCCGTGCGTATCCCAGCCTGCTTTTCGTTTAACCTGAAATCCCTGAAGGGTTTTATAACGGCAAAAAATATCTTTAATGGCACGCGCCATCACATGATGAATTCCCGGCAATCCATTTGCAGAAGGAGGTCCTTCATAAAATACATACGACTTATTTTCGTCTCTTGTGCTAATACTTTTTTCGAAAATATATTCCGCTTCCCAAAACGCCAAAGTCTCTTCTGCTACTTTAGTGAGGTCCAATCCTTTATATTCTCTAAATTTTTTGCTCATTTTATGCCCTTAAATCAATTAGTGTGCGAAATTACGGATTTTATTGAAAATATCATTTCATAAATTGTAAAAAAAATACAGACTTATTTTAGGCTGAAATT
>JAENXD010000202.1 GCA_016649745.1 Flavobacteriaceae bacterium
CGGAATTTATGAGAAATAATTTTTCAAAATGCCTAAGGCATATTTGCTCGCAATGGAATTGGCAAATTTTGGAAAGTCAATGGTCGCATTGTCGTTTGCCTTGTCTGAAATGACGCGAATGATGGAAAACGGAATGTCGTATTCAAAACAAACCTGCGCAACCGCTGCGCCTTCCATTTCCACACAAACTGCAGATGGCAGTATTTTATTCAACTTTTTAATTTTTTTAAGGCTTGAAATAAACTGATCGCCGCTTGCAATATCACCATAAACAAGTTTAGGAGTTACAATGTCAAAAAGTTGCGCGTCTTCCAACGTAATATATTGATGGTAAGTCGCTAAAAATAGATTGGAGGCTTCCAGTAATTTTGCGGAATCGTTTGTTTCCAAGAACTTCTTTTTTAGAATTGGGATTTCAAATTTTTCGAAAAACGGAAAAGCATTTAAATCGTGTTGGTATAAATTTTTGCCGATCACAATATCGCCAATATTTAATTTTGGATGAATGGCACCCGCCACGCCGGTAAAAATGATTTCTTTAACATCAAAATCGTTGATCAATTGGGTGGTGGTTGCTGCAGAAGCTACTTTTCCCCAACGGGAAAAAACAAGAACCACTTTTTTATTGAATAAGATCCCGGTATGATAGGTTCTCATTCCTTTTACGGTTGTTGAAACTTGTTGAAGTTCATGAAGCAAGGCCTGAATTTCTTCTTGCATTGCGCTAATAACACCAATCATTTTATAAAGGTTTTTTGCTGATTCTGCCGTCTATCATTTCCAGTTTTCTGTCGGCCATTGCTGCCAATTCCTGATTGTGTGTCACAATCACAAAAGTTTGGTTGAATTTATCGCGAAGGTCAAAAAATAATTCGTGCAAATTTTTAGCGGAAGCTGAGTCTAAATTCCCGCTGGGCTCATCGGCAAAAATAACGTCAGGATTGTTGATTAAAGCTCTTGCAACGGCGACACGTTGCTGTTCACCGCCCGACAATTCGTTTGGTTTGTGGTGCATTCTGCTTGAAAGCCCCAAAAAATTGAGTAATTCTTCAGCTTTGACCTCTGCTTCCTTTTTAGATTTATTCCCTATTAAAGCGGGAATACATACGTTTTCAAGCGCTGTAAATTCTGGCAGCAATTGATGAAACTGAAAAATAAAACCAATATGCTGATTTCTAAATTTCGAAAGTTCGTTATCTTTTAGATCAAGAATGTTTTTTGTGCTGATGGAAAGTTTTGAAATATTGCCTTTTGTAGGTTTGTCTAAGGTGCCTAATATCTGTAAAAGGGTTGTTTTACCAGCTCCAGAAGGACCAACAATAGCGACAATTTCTCCTTTTTTTATGAATAAATCCACGCCTTTTAAAACCTCTAATTCCCCGTAAAATTTATGAATATTTTTTGCTTCTATCATGCTGTAAAAGTAATGTAAAAATGGTTAATCGTTTAATTGTTTAACGGTTTAATTGTTTAACTGTTTACCCTTTAATCATTTAATCGTTTAATTCCAATAACTTTGCCTTTTCACTTTTCTTTAATCGGCTAATTTGCTCATTAACTAATTGCCCAATTGCCTAATTACAACCAAGTTTTAAGTTTGTTGTAATCTAAATAATAGATGAATTTTAATGAAATATTATTGGTAATTGGTTCGTTAAAAAGATTGTCCAAATTTTTTTTAAATTTTAAATGAGATAAATCATCTTCCTTAAAAATGGAATTTCTGTACAAAGCAACTAGCTGACTTCCTGGGGCGAATTCCCATGAATAACTTAAATCCAAATTCCAAATATTATAATTTATGTCGTTATTTCCAACATATTGGCTATTGGCTAGATTTCCATTGTTCTGCAGTTCAAAGTAGTTGTCATCGTATTTTACAGGGGCCCAATAATGTCTGAAAGTTAGAGACAGACCTGATTTTACACTAAAATTATATTTTCCTGAAATAGAGTTTGTTACAGATTTAGTGTCCCTGTTCCCAAAAATAATGGAACCATCTTCAAGTTCTTCTACCCACCCTTTTTCATTTTTTCCGACGCCTATATTAAAACTATAACGAATATTGAATTTATCACTAAAACGATAACGTGGTGAAAAATCAAATTCTATGTAATTTCTGCTTTCTCCAATTCTTGTTCCGTAATAAAGGGAGGTGTCAAACGCAAATTTTTTAGTATAATCTGTTGAGATCCACCCATTAAAATTGATTTTTGCTTTGTCCGCATAATAACGATCCCCAGCACGAGGTTCGTAATAATCGTATACTTTACCAACTTTTCCATTGGTATTAACCCCAAAAGAAAATTGTTTAACAGTTGTTGCATTAAATCCAATTCCTAATTGACTGTCTGTATACGCGCCATCACTGTAACGGTAACTAAGATTTCCCCAGGTGTTAATATTAAAATTATTATATTTTTTGGTAGGTTCAAAAATTCTGTATGAAAAATCACCATAAATTTTTTGGTAATTATTTCTATCTTGATATCCTAAATCATTGATTTCAAAATTTTCATCTATCAATCGATAACCTAATTCATATTGATATTTTCCGGCAAATTTTCCGATACTTGTATCAAAAAAATAACCAGTGTTTTTTTCTCCGTTTTCATGAATTTTACTCATTTTAACACCTCCATCAATAAAATGCGTATTCTTTTTATTTACTAAAGTATAAAGAAGTCCGGAAGCATTCGCATCTCTAACATTACCTTCTCTTAAAACACTGGTGTTAATGAATGAAACAGATGAATTTTTATTAAATTGTTGGTCTAAAATGAGTACATTATAGTTTGCTAATGGTTGAGTAACAACTTTACGAACTTGCTCTGTGTTAAGGTTAATTATTTTGGCTTCAGTCTTTTCAGTAATAGCATTAAATACTCCAATTCCAAGCCCTCCTTTAGTTCGACCTGAAACTTTAACTGCATTTAGCATATTTACTTTATTCGGATTGTCAATAATTTCTTCGTTTTCATCTAATGTATTTTCATCATAATAGTTTACAGGAGTATTCCCAATTCTGCGCGAATAAAACATATCTCCTTTGCTGAAAAGCTCTGTGCCTTCTGTAAAAAAAGGTCTTTGTTCTTGATATTGTTGTTCAAATGGACCTAAATTTAAAACTAAGTCATCAAAAGCAGTTTGTCCAAAATCAGGAATCAACGTTGCGTCCAATGTAAAGCTTTCATTAATACCATATTTAACATCTAAACCAAAAGTTTTTTCAAATGTATCTTCTCCGTTAAAGGAATTGAACGCTGCTGATGCATAAGGTGAAAAACTTAATCGGGTAGGAGGTTCAATTTTCTTTATACCGCTTAGGGTTCCGGCATATTGTTGAACAATCCCTTTAGTTCTATCAATAAAATTCCAAGTATATTGTTCTCGAGTATTTCTAAAATATCTATGGAAATTAAGTCCCCAAGTTTGAACCTCCTGATTGGAAAAACGTAAGGCTGAGTATGGAATTTTAATTTCAACAACCCAACCATTATTAAAAACTTTTACTTCACTGGTCCAAACAGCACTCCAACTAAAATCTTCATTAAAAGCATTTGATTTTGCATCCGCTTGATTGCCTGTAGATTGCACAAAAAATTCAGTGTCATTTTGAGAATCGTTGTTTGGGTTAATCATCACTCCAAACCAGTCAACCGACCCAAAATTATCTCGATTTGCAAATTCTCTTGGGATATCATCAGGTTTGTCATCATATAAATAAGCGCCAAAATAAATAGCTTCATCATCATAAACAATTCTAACTTCAGTTCTTTGATTTTCTTTTTCAGGTATGTTTGACGAAGGGCGGAACATTACAAAATCATTTGCAACATCTACACCAACCCAAGCCTCATCATTTAATATCCCATCAATTTTTGGAGGGTTTGATACTCTTTTGGTTATTACATTTTTTTTTGTTTCCTGTGCAGAAAAACTAATACTGCATAAAATGGTAAGGAGTAAAAATGCTTTTTTCATAGAAGAGCTCGCTCAATTAGTCGTAAAATATAGAATGCTAAAATATTTAACATATTGTCTATATTTCCTTAAATAAATGTTAATATCTATAAAGACGTTAAAAAATGCACATTGTTACACTTTATGAAACTTTTTTGAAATGAACATAAATTTTAATTTTAGGATTAGTACATTTGTTGATATATACAAAAACCATTATCTCTAATGAATTTACACGAATATCAAGGAAAAGAATTGCTAAATAGTTTTGGAGTAAGAATACAACACGGAATTGTTGCCGATAACCATTTAAAAGCGGTAGAAGCAGCAAAACAATTGGCTGTAGAAACCGGAACAGACTGGTGGGTTGTTAAGGCACAAATTCATGCGGGCGGACGTGGAAAAGGCGGTGGCGTGAAATTGGCCAAAAGTTTGAAAGATGTTGAATCAATTTCTGAAAGTATCATCGGAATGATGCTGATAACGCCTCAAACACCACCTCAAGGAAAAAAAGTCCATCAGGTTTTAATTGCCGAAGACGTTTATTATCCGGGGGAACATGAACCTGAAGAGTATTATATGTCGGTTTTGTTGAACAGAGCCACAGGTAAAAATATGATTATGTATTCTACTGAAGGCGGAATGGATATTGAAACTGTTGCGGAAAAAACGCCTCATTTAATTTTTACGGAAGAAATGGATCCTTTATTGGGATTGCAGGCTTTTCAGGCACGTAAAATTGCCTTTAATTTAGGATTGTCAGGGAATGCATTGAAAGAAATGATCAAGTTTGTAACTTCTTTATATTCAGCCTTTGTAAATTCTGATGCCACTTTATTTGAAATCAATCCGGTATTAAAAACGTCGGACGATAAAATTTTAGCGGTGGATTCAAAAGTTGTTTTGGATGACAATGCCTTATTTCGTCATAAAGATTTAGCGATGTTGAGAGATTTACGAGAAGAAAATGAAATTGAAGTTGAAGCCAATGCAGCGGGATTGAATTATGTTGATTTAGACGGAAATGTGGGTTGTATGGTGAATGGCGCCGGATTAGCGATGAGCACGATGGATTTAATCAAGCAATCTGGTGGCGAGCCTGCAAACTTTTTGGATGTTGGTGGAACGGCAGATGCCAAACGTGTTGAAACGGCATTCAGAATTATTTTAAAAGATAAGAATGTAAAAGCAATATTGGTCAATATTTTTGGTGGAATTGTACGTTGCGACCGTGTGGCGCAAGGCGTAATTGATGCTTATAAAAATATGGGCGACGCTATTAATGTTCCAATTATTGTACGTTTACAAGGAACAAATGCAAAAGAAGCGCAAGAGCTTTTGGATAATAGCGGATTGGATTTAATTTCAGCGACTGAATTCCAGGAGGCTGCAGATAAAGTTCAAAAAGTATTGGCATAAAATAGATATCAAAAAAG
>JAENXD010000263.1 GCA_016649745.1 Flavobacteriaceae bacterium
ACACTAAGGTCTCCGAGAATCCATTTTCTGCCGGAAGTCCTGCAAAAGCGCCCCATACTCCCCAAAAAATTGTTGTAACAAGTGCATAAATAAGCCATGGTTTTGATTTCATAATATCGTCTATTTAATTTGTGAACAAATTCGTCAAAATAGTATTGTAGATATCGGTCGTTCATTTTATGATAGATTCCCAAAAAGTTCCTCTTCGCATCACTAATGGAATGTGGACCCATTTTAGAATGTCTACCGTGGTTTGTTTATTGGATTTCTCTGTAATATGGCTCTTCACTTAATTTTCAATATTAAAGTAGCTGTGCTACGTCTGAAAAAACAACAACTCCTGGATTCAGAGAGTCCTTTATGTGAGATTCTATCTCCATGAATTTGTGCCTACCCAATACTTTCAATTTAAAGTGCCTGCAGTGGGTGGTTTGATGTTTTCTTAGATCCCATATCTTCAACAAGTATAGATTCAGCCATTACCTATACATTAATCTGATGCCCAGTTCCTCGCCCCTGCTTTAGGTTGGATTTTGTCTGCTGTGGCGGCACTTCCTTCTCAAAATAGCCTTCATCAAAATCAACCCTCGGTTAGCTGGCATAGAAGAAACCAAGGGGCATGGAGGATAACACCGGGATTTCATGATGTGCTTTGGAATCCGGAAATTGTAATGGCAGTCAATCATTATTAAACTAATGAGTCTTCAATTACTGAACAAATAACGAATTCCTGTCCCTTTAAACTGGAAATGGAGAGAAAAGAAGTGGTCTTTCACAATACTAGGACTCTACGATTTCGCCTTTTCTAAATTTTCACTTTTTTCGGGTTCTATTTTTGTCTCTTCAGCTCCCATGAACAATGCAGCAATTATTGCTAACAATATTCCACTTATCGTTATGGGATGAGGTATAACCGCATATATTGTCAACGATATGATAACAGTCAATACCGGTGAAAGGGCTGTGGTCATAGGTGCAACAATTATTGCTTTCTCATACCGAAAAGCATACACAAGGAATAAGGCACCGAAAGCATTAAGAGTTTGAATTATTGCTGCTAGGTAAGGTCCTTTCAATCCCCAGTTGATGGTTTGGGAAAAATCTGTCATCAATAAGGCAACTGGTATAAGTAAAACAGAAGAAATCATCATATAGAAAAAAATGCTTTCCGCCTTCATTGTCTTGTTTGCAAAACGCATGACAAATCCTTGAGCTCCCCAAGCCATCAATGGTATGACCGTTAATCCTATCCACAAGTAACTAGTAATTGTTTTACCAGAGGGTGGTTGGTAAGATAAAAGAAAAATCGCTAAAATCGCAATTCCTATTCCAATCCATCCTAATTTACCTGTTTTTTCCTTTAAGATTATGACAGCCATTAAAACGGTAACTACAGGAGTTAAAGAAAGCAGGGGGAAAACCAGGTATGCTGGAGCAATTTTTAAAGTTAAAAAGAGCACCAATTGCCCTATTGCTCCAAGTAATCCAGCCAAGCAGCCAAGAAGTATTGAACGTCGATCATATTGAAGCCTCCATTTATTTATTTTTAAAGCTATAATTGCCGCAGGAACCATGGTGAATGCCCATACCACGTATCCAAGAGTAGCTGGAAAACCATTTTTTTCTGGAATCTCTATTAAAGCTCCCCATACTCCCATAAAGAGCACATGAACAATAATGAATATAAACCCTTTTCTAATTTTTTTCATATTGATTGTTGTTAAGTTTCATAAGATTGTTATTAGGTTTCATAAGGTTATTATAAACTTGCTTTATTATTGTGTAATAACGGAATATTATTTTTAAACTACAAAGGATTTTTATTAAAAATTTCGGATTTTATTTCGTACCACTTTTTAATGGCATCAAAAGGCGTTTTTACGTTTAGTTCTTTTCTTAAGCCTGGATACCTTCTGTAGAGATTATAAAACACTACAAACCTCATTAAATCACTATTAATTTCCTATATTTTCATAATTATATTTTTTTATTGTACCATTTACCCTTTCTACCATTCCGTTTGTTTTGTGAGTTCCAGGTTTTGTGAACCTGTGATCAATGTTATTCTGGCTGCAAATATCATCTAATTTAGAAGGTTTGGTGCAATAATGTCCTTTTTTAGACTTAATCAATTTATTGGTAAACTCCAATCCATTGTCTGTTAAAACGTGTGTAATACCAAAAGGGAAAAAAGCGATACACTCGTTCATAAACCCCTCTATATTCTAGGATGTTTTAGCATCATATACTTTATAATATAACGATCATGTATCCTGTCTATGGCCACAAAGAGATAATATTTTATACCGCCTATTTTAGGCAAATAAGTAACGTCAATATGTAAATATCCAGGTTCATATTCTTTAAATTTTTTGGCTTTATCCCTTTCTTTTTGAGGCACTTTATTAATTTCACTCCTCACAAATTCCCTATAAACAGCACTTCTCATTGAATTTGGACTGTTGGAAAAACAATTTCAACAATATCGTCAAGTGCACACCAAGTAGTAAGTTCTAATTTAGGTAGCAAGAACTTGCTCTATCTCTAACAAGAGAGTATGTAATCGAATTGGGTCTTAAACTTTTATCTTCAAAAACTATTCTGTTTTTCCATTTATTTATCGTATTGACTGATACATTATATTTAAGAAAATTTTTCATTTGATAAATTACTGTTGTTAATTCCAGAACGATAATGTAAATTTGTTCTTGAGATAGAATAATAAACTTGCTTCATTTTTTGTTTTATATATAATTACAAATTTAAGTAAGTTGTCGTTTTAACCAATAATCCTCCCTCTTCTTCTTTGTTTCGCTACGCTTCACAAAGAAGAAGAGGGAGGATTAACAACAACATACTGAAACTAAACATTTTGTTTCTATTTTTATAGATGTTTTGGATTGCTTTTGATTGCTTAGAAAGGGTCAAATGAACTCATTAAACCAATTTATCATTCGATTGTATAAATCGTATCTATTTTTCGGTTTTAAATCTGGACGCCAACCATGTCCCTCTCCAATATATTGAACAAATGAAGTTTTTACACCGCATTTTTTAAGTGC
>JAENXD010000033.1 GCA_016649745.1 Flavobacteriaceae bacterium
GCTATGAATCTTGTAGGAAATGGCGTAGTGATCGATCCTGTAATTTTCAGAAAAGAATTAGAAAATTTAGAAAAATTTAATTTAGATATAAAATCTAAATTATTGATATCCAGAAAAGCGCACTTAATTTTACCAACCCACCGCTTGCTTGATGCTGCAAGCGAAACTTCAAAAGGAAAAGCCAAGATTGGCTCAACCCTAAAAGGAATTGGCCCAACTTATATGGACAAAACCGGAAGAAACGGTATGCGGGTTGGAGATTTAGAATTGGAAGACTGGAAAGATAAATATCATGCATTGACTGAAAAACACTTGAGAATGCTTGAGTTCTTTAAAGTTGAAATTGAATATGATTTACCAGAATTAGAAAAAGAATTTTTTGGAGCCATTGATGTTTTAAAGCAACTTCCTTTTATTGATAGTGAAGAGTATTTAAACAATGCCCTAAGAAACAAAAAAACAATTTTGGCTGAAGGTGCTCAAGGTTCCATGTTAGACATCGATTTTGGAACATATCCTTTTGTAACTTCTTCCAATACAACAGCAGCCGGCGCTTGCACAGGTTTAGGCGTAGCGCCAAATAAAATTGGTGAGGTTATCGGAATTTTCAAAGCATATACCACACGCGTTGGTTCAGGTCCTTTTCCAACTGAATTATCTGATGAAGACGGCGCAACAATGGGAAAAGTTGGACAAGAATTTGGTGCAACAACCGGAAGACCACGCCGTTGCGGCTGGTTGGATTTGGTGGCATTAAAATATGCGGTTCAAATTAGTGGTGTATCCCAATTGATTATGATGAAAGGTGACGTGCTTTCAGGATTTTCAAAACTAAAGGCCTGTACTTCATACAACTATCAAGGAACTGAAATCAGCCACTTGCCTTACAATATTGAAGAACACAATGTAACACCAATTTATACCGAGTTTAAAGGTTGGAAACAAGATTTAACAGGGATGACAAACGCAACGTCATTGCCAAAAGAATTAAACGATTACATTAAGTTTATTGAGGATTTTGTTGAGGTGCCCATAAAAATTGTTTCTGTTGGTCCAGATCGAAAACAAACAATCTTGAGATAAAAATAAAAAAGCTTCAAAATTTGAAGCTTTTTTATTTTTATTCAACTTCATATTTTCTAATCACTTTTTCATTAGTTTTGTAATAAAATAAACAGGTTTGAAAAAATTACTTTTCGTCATAATTATATTTGTTAGTTTTTCAGGAATTTCCCAAACAAAAAAAATTAAAATCCTGCAAGCTGATAACACATTTGTCAAACCTGAATTTCCTGGAGCAACAATCTCTGTTGGAAATGTTTTCATAGAACATGAAGGAGCAACATTGCGTTGTGACAAAGCCTATATCTATCAGGAAAAAAAGTTGGTGAAAGCTATGGGGAACGTTGTCATAAATCAGGGCGATACCATTGTGCAAACCAGTAAATATGCCGACTATGATGCCCAATCAAAAATTGCGACTTCCTGGGGAAATGTGGTATTGAAAGATGATGCGATGACTTTGCAAACGGATACCTTGAGATTTGACAGAGAAAATCAACAGCTTTTTTACAAAAGTGGCGGAACAATTACCGACGCTACCAATGTTTTAAAAAGCAGAATTGGAGATTATTATTTACGCACCAAAAAATTTCAGGCATTTACCAATGTTGAAGTTACCAATAAAGACAGTAAAGTAGTCTCAAACCACCTCGATTATTATACCAATACTGGTATTGCAGACTTAATGGGACCTTCAACCATAACCAGCAAACAAGATTCTATTTATACTGAAAATGGACACCACAATTCAAAAACAAATATTTCATATTTTTTAAAGAATTCAAAAATATTTTATAACGACAGAACCATAGAAGGTGACAGTTTATATTATAATAAAAACATTGAATTTGCTTCTGCAACGGGAAATATTATTGTGGTGGATACCGTAAACAATTCTATCATAAAAGGTGGCTATGCTGAATATTTTAAACTGAAAGACTCTGTTTTTATCATCAAAAAAGCGGTCGCTATTTCTATTATAGAAAAAGATTCTGTTTTTATTCATGGTGATAAATTAATGGTTACAGGAAAAATTGAAGATCGTATTGTGAGAGCCTTTAATCACGTAAAATTTTTTAAATCAGATTTACAGGGAAAATGTGATTCCTTAATAACCTTTGAAAAAACCGGATTGACAAAATTAATCAGAAATCCGGTAATGTGGACTCAGGGAAATCAGATAACGGGAGATACCATTCATCTATTATCAAACCCCAAAACAGAACAGCTCGACTCTTTAAAAATATTGGATAATGCCTTTATGGTTCAAAAAGATTCGGCAGGATTTAGCCAATTGAAAGGTAAAAATATGTATGGAAAGTTTGAAAATAACGCACTAAAATCGTTAGATGTGGTTGGAAATAGTGAAGTTGTTTTTTATGTTAGAAATGACCTTCAGGAATTGGTAGGAATTACCAGAATGAAAAGCAGTAAAAATATTTTTATCACTATGGAAAATAATGAAATTGAAACCATCGATTTTATTGGCAATCCGGAGGGAAAAACCTACCCACCTTCAAAACTTCCTGAAAATGAAAAAATTTTAAAAGGATTTATTTGGAGGGAAAAGGAACGTCCACTCAATAAAGACGGAATTTTCATTTATGATGAATTAGAAACCAAAGAAAAAGAAATTACAAAAAATTGAAAGAAGATTTTTTTAAATATCAGGCACAAACATCCCCTCACCCATTGGCCATAGAAATTTCCCATGCGAATGGTTGTTACATTTATGGGGCAAACGGTAAGGAATATTTGGATTTTGTTGCCGGCGTTTCGGCAAATACTTTGGGGCATAATCATCCAAAAATTTCACAAGCCATAAAAGATCAGGTTGATAAATACACCCACGTTATGGTTTACGGAGAATTTGTGCAACAGCCTCAAGTTGATTTATGTAAGTTATTGGCGGCCAATTTACCAAAGCCACTGGAAACGGTTTATTTAACAAACTCTGGTACAGAAGCTACTGAAGGCGCCATAAAATTAGCCAAACGTTTCACTGGAAGAAGTGAAATTATTGCGGCAAAAAATGGCTATCACGGCAATACCCAAGGGTCTATGAGTGTTTGTGGCGCAGAAGAACAAAATAGCGCTTTCAGACCATTAATTCCAGGAATAAAATTTATCACCTTCAACAACTTGAACGATTTAAATAAAATAACCACAAAAACGGCCGGGGTTATTTTAGAAACCATCCAAGGCGGAGCAGGTTTTATTGAGTCTCAGAATGATTATTTAAAAAAGGTAAAAGATAAATGTAACGAAGTTGGCGCTTTGCTTATTTTAGATGAAATACAATCGGGAATCGGGCGTACAGGAAAACTTTTTGGATTTGAAAATTACAATGTCGTTCCTGATATTATTGTTGCTGGAAAAGGTTTAGGCGGCGGTATGCCAATTGGTGCTTTTATTTCTTCATACCAAATTATGGACTGTTTAAAACAACAACCAAAACTTGGACATATTACTACTTTTGGCGGACATCCGGTAATTGCTGCTGCGGCACTAGCTACCCTTACAGAATTACTTAATTCTGACTTAATGAAACAAGCACTTTATAAAGAGTCCTTATTTAGAAAATTATTGGTTCACCCTTTAATAACCGAAATTAGAGGAAGAGGATTAATGCTCGCTCCATTGGTTGAAAGCAGTGAAATGGCCTCTAAAATTATATTAAAATGTCTTGATAGGGGTTTAATCATGTTTTGGTTATTGTTTGAAGGAAAAGCAATCAGAATAACACCACCGCTTAACATTTCTGAAGACGAGATTTACAAAGGCTGTAACGTTCTTATTGAAGTTCTAAATGATATTTTAGCCGAATACAATCAATAAAATTAAATATTTTCTCCTCTAACCTATTATCATATAACGTATTAGTTAAAATTTTGTTAATATAGTACTATGCTATACATAATACTGTAACATATTTAGTTTTAAGGCGTCTTTTAATAAAATACTAACATCTTAAAACTATATATTATGAAAACAACAGATTTAAACAAATCGGAAAATCACAAAAAAAATGTCGCGTTTGCAGACTTTACATCAACCAAAAGATTACAATGGGATAGGTATAGGAGATATGGAATAGTTATATTTTAAATTTAAAAAACAAGTTGTGAAATTGTCCAAATGTTTAGAAATACAAAATGCGCCAAATTTGGCGCATTTTGTATTTCTGAATTAAATTGAATTTAAGTTCTTATTGGTTCCCTAAAATAATTGGAAGTCCGCCTTTTCCGCTACCAATAACAATCACTTTGCTATTAGGCGATTCGGATAATTTAATGGTGGCTTCAATTCCTTTATCCCGAAGAATTTGATCATTCAATGAAGCACTCAAAATCTTGTTCGCATCTGCCTTACCTTTTGCCTCAATGATTTGTCTTTCAGCTTCTTTCGCAGCCGTTATAAGTCTAAATTGATATTCCAATGACTCCTGTTCTTGCTTTAATTTACTTTCAATCGCGGTTTTAATTGTTGAAGGTAAAGTTACATCTCTAACTAAAATAGTATTTAACTGAATATATTGCGGCTCTACAATCTTTTTTGTTTCATCATAAATTTCAGATTGAATAGCATCTCTTTTTGTTGAATATAATTGTTCCGGTGTATATCTACCAACTACGCTTCTTGTTGCAGAACGAACAGCAGGTACAATTACACTGTTGAGATAATCCTGACCTCTTGTTTGGTGCAAAAATCCAACAGTGGCAGCTGTAGGCTGATATAAAATAGAAGCATCTAATTTTATTTCAAGACCATTAGATGATAAAACTGACATTTCTCTTTCCAGTAATTCTTGTTGTCTTACATTGTAAACAAATACTTTGTTCCAAGGTGCTACGACGTGAAAACCTTCTCCTAAAGGTGGTCTATCTGTAACCACACCGCCTCCAAATGTTTTATATAATACGCCTACTTCTCCTGAATTGATTGTTGTTGTTGATTTTGATAATAAGATAATAAGTATAATTACACCTACTATTATCGGCATTAAAGTTTTTGGCAATTGTAATTGTCCGTTGCTCATTTTTTTTGATTTTTAATATTTCATCAAATATACAAAACTAATTTATAACGGCTAAATTTGCTTAGAATTTAAAACATATCAACTTAATACATTATTAAAAAAATGTTTAGTACATGACAAAAAAAATTAAAATTCATTAAAAACGAATAAAATAACACGTTAAATATTAGGATAAAAGACTGGTAATCATTATATTAGAAAATTATAACCACATAATTTATCTAATGGAGAACACCAGTCTTGGCAGTAAAAATACAACATTAATTTCAGTTTTAGAGCAACATTTTAATGGAGAACTAAATTTGGCAAGGGTCAAGCTCATCTGTTTATTTATTACGACTCTTTGCAAAGTAAAGACTGTTAATTATGACAGATTGGCTTCGGGATTTGATTCAAAAGCCAGTAAAAATAGTTCTTATAGAAGAATTCAACGCTTTATGGCGGAGTTTGACTTTCCAATGAAGATAGTTTCTACCCTAATATTCAATTTGTTGCCCAAAAAAGAAAATTTAACGTTGGTTTTAGACAGGACTAATTGGAAGTTTGGCACGAAAAACATCAATATTTTGATGTTGGGCGTGAGTTACAAAAATGTGGCAATCCCTTTGATGTTCAGTATGCTGGACAAACGTGGAAATTCAAATATACAGGAACGAATTGATTTAATGCAGAAATATTTGGAATGGTTTGGAGTCCATACAATCGATTGCCTTTTGGCCGACAGAGAATTTGTTGGAAACCTTTGGTTGGAATATTTAAATGAAAATAAAATCAGATATCACATCAGGATCAGAAATAATTTTAAGGTGTTTATATACCAAAAAAAAGCAGAAATTCCTGCTTTTTGGTTATTCAATAACTTAAAAATCAATGAATTTCACCATTATCCAAAAATAGTTGAATTGCATGGGCAAAGGTGTTATCTTTCTGGTTGCAAAACAATGACCCGAGATGGTAAATTGGAATTTTTAATACTGGTTTCATTCAACAAACCCGAACAGGCAATGGCTTATTATAAAGAACGATGGCAAGTGGAAACACTTTTTAAGGCTCTAAAAAGTAGCGGTTTTAATATTGAGCAAACCCATGTCGCTGATTTAGAAAGATTACAAAGACTGTTTTCGCTAACAATGATTGCATTTGTTTGGTGTTATAAAATTGGCGATTTTTTAGATGAAAATATTAAGAAGATAAATATAAAAACACACGGAAGAAGAGCCGTCAGCGTTTTCTAATATGGACTGGATTATTTGTCTAAATTTCTCTTAAGCAGGTTTAAATCAATGGAAATCAATGTTTTTCAATTTTTGTCGTGTACTTAAAAAAAAATGATAAATGACTTTTTGAAAAGAAATCAAATCTTGCCATAATACTTTCTGGTAAACCATTCTATGCTTAATGAGAGGATCATTAGGCCTAAAATCCACTTCCATTCAATTAATGGCGTTTTAGAAATGGTGGCTTTTTGAACATTTTTAAAACGATTGTTTTTTATTAAATAATCGATTAAATTTTGCTCCTGCTTGTTATAAAAAGTGAATCCATTTGTGTTTGTTGCAATTTTATTTAACTGTTGATAGTTGGCGTTGATAAATTGCGCTTCAATTTCAAAAGGCAGAACCTTAAAACTTCCCGAAACCCTGTTATCCTGATTTTCAACTGAAACAGTATATTTATATTCACCAAAAGGAATGGTTGGAAGTTCAACAATAAATCGATTATTTAATGCCGCAAAAGGTATTTTTTTAATAAAATTTGCTTCTTCATTAGCAACCGTTAACCAAAGTTTGCTTCTATTGTCAAAATTGAAATTTTCATCTAAATAATTGGCTGAAATTTGAATAACTTCATTCGGATAATAAATTGGATTTACGGTTACGTTCAACCTGTTTTTCGAATCGGATGAAACCAAATAGTGGATTAATCCTGCAAAAAATCCATCAAAACGTTCAAAAGTTTTATTTTCGACAAAACTATTCATGCGCCATCGCCAAGAATTTTCTCCAAATAAAATGGCTGATTTTTGATTGTTGTTTTCAAAAGTAGCCAATAGCGGCTTTTCAGTTTCAATATTTCCTATTTTTTGAAACAATAAGATCTGGTATGGAACTGAAAATGCAATATCTCCAAAATAATCTTCAATAGGGGCAAAATTTGAAAAACCAATATCTGTACTTAAAAAAGTAGCATAATTTGAATTGAAAATCGGACTGTAATTTTCTTTTTCTGTACTCACTTTCTTTGAAAAACTAGATTGAACGGTATTCAAAAAATTCCAATCAGTACTTCTTCCTGTAATCACAAAATAATTTAAATTATTGTGTGTAATTTCTGAAAAGATATTTTTGAATATGGCTGTGGGCTGATACAAAATAATCAATTGATAATCAGTAATTTTACCTTTAAAATCGGAGACAGCTGAAATAGTTGCCGTTCTTTGCTTGTTGCTTTCAATAGATTTCTTCAGCATTCCCAGATCCGGATGGACAATAGATGTTAAAATAAGGATGTCCGATTTCTCTTCAATGACATTGATACTGAAATTTTTTGTGTTATTCTGCGTGTTTTGTTCATTGTCAAGTTCTTCAACTTTAGCTGTATAAAATTGATTTCCTTTATCCGTGGCTTTTAAAAAAAATGAAGCCGTTCTAACATTTTTATTTTTTGAAAATTGAAATTGCTCGGAATAAACTTTAGTTCCTTTATGGAAAACGTTGAGGTTTTTAGAAATCGGTTTGCTTCCTGTGTAATTGATAAAGAGCTCAACAGGCAGTTGATTATTGATGAAAGTAAATGGATTTATATTTAATTGGCTGATGTAAATATCTTCTAAAACAGTGGTGTCTCCAACAATAAATGGGAACACCGGACTTTTGTAATTCACAAATTCAACAGCGTTCCCAACTGTTTGGTAACCGTCGGAAATTAAAATTACCGGACTTGAACCAGTTTTATGCAATCTTGAAAATTCCTGAAAAGGGATTGACAAGTTGGTTTGGCTTTCCTCAAATTTTAATTCTTCTAACGGATATAAGCCTGTGCCAAAACCAAAAAAACTGATGTCGTATTTGTTATTTAATTCCGAATCCTTTTTTATTCTTTCGACCAAATTTTTTACTGCTTCATTTTGTGAATTGTATTTTATGGATTTTGAATTGTCTACAGCAACCAATAAATTTGGCTTTATAGTTTCAACATCAATTTTTTTTATTGAAGGGTTGATAAGCAACAACAGTATTAAAAAAATGGTCATAAATCTAAAAAAAGAAAGCCAATAGTTTAATTGGCTTTTCTCTTCATTTTTCCATAAGTATTGAAAAGCAGCTATAAATAAAGCTGCAAATACAGCTAAGCATATATATAACAATTTTTCTATTTCCATTTTTATTTATCAATATCGTTTTAAAATTGAACTTTTTAAAATATGTCTGGTATCAAGTATCTGGTATCTTGTATTTTTAACTTTTGACATTTAACTTTTAACTTTTAAACTTTCTAACCTCTATCCTACGTCAACATTCCTCCATCAACACTTAAAGTTTGTCCGGTAATATAAGCACTTAAGTCAGATCCTAAAAATACGCAGGCATTTGCAACATCTTCAGGGGTTCCACCTCGTTTTAACGGAATCCCATCTCGCCATTGTTTCACAGTTTCTTCCGGCAAACTTGCGGTCATTTCAGTTTCAATAAAGCCTGGTGCAATCACATTGCAACGAATATTTCTGGAACCCAACTCCAAAGCAACCGATTTAGAAAAACCAATAATTCCGGCCTTGGAGGCTGCGTAATTCGTTTGTCCGGCGTTTCCTTTTAATCCGACCACTGAGCTCATATTAATGATAGAGCCGGCGCGTTGCTTCATCATTGGTCTAATGACTGCTTTTGTTAAATTGAAAACCGATTTTAAATTGACCTCAATCACGGTATCAAAATCTTCTTCAGAAATACGCATTAACAAATTATCTTTTGTAATTCCCGCATTATTTATTAAAATATCTATGGTACCGAATTCTTTTAAAACTTCGGCTGCCAATTCTTGGGCTGCTTCATAATTTGCGGCGTTCGATTTGTAGCCTTTTGCTTTTACGCCCAAATTAATTAATTCTTTTTCCAATGATTCTGCAGCTTCCTTTGAGGAACTGTAGGTAAAGGCAACATTTGCTCCATGTTTTGCGAAAGTTTGGGCAATTCCTTTTCCTATTCCTCTTGTTGCTCCTGTAATTAAAGTTGTTTTGTTTTCTAAAAGTTTCATTATACAGTGTTATTTGATTTTTAAATTTTCAACAAATCAAATATACATAATTGTATAAAAATAAACTGCTCTTATATCGCTTCAATTTTAAAACATCTTTAAAACAATTAATAAATTAAGGTATTCGCCATAAAACCATCTTTTTGAGTTAAAAGTAAAATTATTCAATAAAAAAATGATATTCATCACACTTAATTTTTTATGTAACAAAAGATACATACTTACCTATTAGTTGTTAAATTATTGTTCTATATTGTTCAAATTAATTAACAAAACAACAAAAACATGAATTCAAAAAAACAATTTATTTTAGGGATTTTCTCTTTTTTTACGGTTGCTATATTTGCGCAATCGTATCAAGTTACGGGAAAAGTAACGGATGCAGACAACCAGCCATTGCCTGGTGTTTCTGTAACCATTGAAGGAACCTCAAGGGGAACTTCGACTGATTTTGACGGCAATTATGCCGTTATGGTGCAAAGCAGCGAAAACCTTATTTTTTCTTATGTAGGGTACAACGAAAAAAAATTACAAATGGATGGCACGAAAACATTTAATGTCACTCTGGTTTCAGGAGTTTCATTAAAGGAAGTTGTGGTTGTTGGGTCTAGAAATCCAAACAGAACAGCTGTAGATACATCAGTACCTGTTGACATTATCAATGTCACTGAACTGCTAACGGCTGGACCTCAAGTTAACTTAAACCAAATATTGAATTATGTGGCTCCTTCATTTACGTCGAACACCCAGACTATTTCTGATGGAACAGACCATATAGATCCGGCTTCTTTAAGAGGTTTGGGTCCTGATCAGGTTTTGGTTTTAATCAATGGTAAAAGAAGGCACAATTCATCATTGGTAAATGTGAATGGTACTTTTGGGCGAGGCAGTGTTGGTACCGACTTAAATGCAATTCCAGCCGCTTCAATAGAACGTATTGAAGTTTTAAGAGACGGCGCAGCTGCACAATATGGCTCTGATGCCATTGCCGGCGTAATTAACATTGTGTTAAAAAGAAGCACCAATGTATTAAATCTAAATGTTACAACTGGTGCAAACTTTACCAAAAATGCAAATGACCAAACAGGCGGTGTTGACGGTGAAACTACCAATATTAGTGCAAATTACGGACTTCAATTAGGTGATAAAGGCGGTTTTATAAACTTTACGGGAGATTTTGATGTTAGGGAAGACTACAGCAGAATGAAAGAATGGGAAGGTACTATCTTTAATAAATATAACACTGTTGAAAGATTTGCAAATAATGATGGTTATGATTTGTCAAAATTATTGGATGATGATGTTGCTGACGTAATACAGTATGGAAATGCAGCAGGGTTTAACTTAAGTCCTAGTGCAACTAAATCAGAATTAAGAACTATCTTAGGTGATGATAATACAACTGCTGAATTGGCGGCAAGAGGAATGGAAAGAAGTGATTTTAATATGAGAGTAGGGCAATCTTCATTAAGAGGTGGTCGTTTCTTTGCGAACTTTTCACTTCCTTTAGATGAAAAAGGAACAGAATTATACTCTTTTGCAGGTATGAGTTCAAGAACAGGAAACTCTGCAGGATTTTACAGGTTGCCTAATCAAGAAAGAACCTATACTCCAGCTTATATCAATGGTTTTTTACCTGAAATCAATTCAAATATTTCAGACAAATCCTTCTCTGTTGGTATCAAAGGTAAAGTTACTGACTGGGAGGTGGATTTTAGCAATACTTGGGGGAAAAATGCATTTACGTATACTATTGGAAATACATTCAATGCTTCTATGCAAAATGCTTCACCAACACTTTTTGATGCCGGCGGATTTTCATTTGCACAAAATACAACCAATTTAGATATCAGCCAATTTTTTGATGACACTATGGCTGGTTTAAACGTTGCTTTTGGTGCTGAATACCGTTTGGAAAATTATGAAATTGTTGCTGGAGAATTAGCTTCTTATGCGCAATATACTGCGAATGGACAAGCTATCACCTTGGCTTCACAGGTTCCTTCAAAAGATTTCTTTGGAAACTCCAGACCAGGTGGAGCTCAAGTATTCCCTGGATTTGCTCCTGCAAATGAGCTTTCACGTGGCAGAAGCAGTGTTGCCGGTTATGTTGATTTAGAAGCTGATGTAACAGAGAGTTTCTTATTAAGTGGCGCAATGCGTTATGAAGATTATTCAGATTTTGGTTCTACTTTAAACGTAAAAGTTGCCACCAGAATAAAAGCTGACAAAAACACCAATATTAGAGCCGCATTTAATACAGGTTTTAGAGCACCTTCATTGCACCAATTGAATTTCAATTCTACTTCAACAATTTTTGACCAGGCTGGTAACCCTCAGGAAGTTGGTACTTTTGCAAATGACAGTAGGGCCGCAAAATTGTTAGGAATTCCTCAATTGAAAGAAGAAACCTCTAAAAGCTTTAGTTTAGGATTTACCTCTAAATTACCTGAGGCTCATTTAACTTTTACAGTTGATGGATATTGGGTAGGGATCAATGACAGAGTTGTTTATACTGGTCAATTTGCTCCAAAACTTGATTCGAACGGAATTCCTATTGATGCCGCCAATACTGAGTTAGCTAATTTATTAAAACAAGCCAATGCTACTGCAGCTTCCTTTTTTGCTAATGCAATTGATACGGAATCAAAAGGTTTGGATGTGGTAATAACGCATGATGCTTTGATAGGCACCAATGTCAAGTTAAAATCTGATTTATCTGGTACATTCTCTAAAACAGTTCAAGTTGGTGGAATTAAAGCTTCCGATGTATTAATTAATGCAGGCTTAGTGGGTACTTATTTCCCAGAAGACAGCAGGGTTTATTTGGAAGAAGCTGTGCCAAGAACCAAAATTAATTTATCTAACAGTTTAACCACTGATAAATTTAATGTTTTCTTAAGAAATGTTTGGTTTGGTGAAGTTACAGAAGCAACTACTAATCCAGGGTTACAACAAGTATTTGGGTCTAAATTGGTAACCGATTTATCTTTCGGTTATAAAGTATCTGAAAGCACTACAGTTACTGTGGGGGCAAATAACTTGTTTGATATTTACCCAGATAGAGCTGAGGAATCTATTTCATATATTGATTCAAATGGAGTTCCTCAAACTGGAAACAATAGAAGCGGTGGTCGTTTTGACTGGTCAAGAAGAGCGCAACAATTTGGTGTTGGCGGGCGTTTTCTTTTTGCAAGATTGAATATTATACTTAAGTAAAATTTTAATTAACCAGATAAAAAAAGCTTCCCGATTTTCGGGAAGCTTTTTTTATCTGGTTAATTACTATTTTTATTAATAATTTTTGAATGTAAAACATCAATTCCTTGATTAGAATTTACTATTATTTATCCATTATATGAAGTTCTGTAAATTCTTTTGTAATTACTAAAATGTTTTCTTTTAGACAGGAAGCCAAATCAATTTCAACATTGTCCACTTCCACTTTTCTAATTTCAAATGGCAATCCGATTAAATTAATTTCAAAAGTTTCATACGATGTAATGTATTTTCCGGATTTAAATTGTTGTACAGTTAAGGAATCTACTTTACCCAAAAGATTGAAATTTCTTAAGCTAAACCTTCCTTTTTTATAATCGAAACCATCTTCTGCATCTTCATAAACCTGGGATTTTTCTTTTCCTAATTTAAAAAACACATCCAAATGAAGTTGCTCTACGTTTTTTTCTCCAACATATTGCTGAATAGGATATTTTGGAATAATGGCACCTTCTTTCACAAAAATTGGCATACTGTCCAAATCAGCATCTACCCAAACTTCATTCCCTCCTTTTATCAAGGAGCTGTCCCAGAAATTATACCAATTTCCTTCAGGCACATACATTCTTCTTCCTTTGGCATTTGGTTCCGTAATAGGACAAGCCAATATTTTTTCGCCAAAAACAAATTCGTCATTCCTATAATGAGTATGAGCATCGGATTGGTCATATAAAACCAAGGATTTCAAAATAGGAATGCCTTCTGTTGTATAACGCCAAAAAGCAGTATATAAATAAGGCAGTAATTGATACCTTATTTCAATGAATTTTCTTACAATATCAGTAATATTATCTCCAAAAGCCCAAGGTTCTTGGTCTCCATGGTCACCCGATGAATGCGTTCTGCAAAATGGATGAAAAATTCCTAACTGAATCCATCGCGCATAAAGTTCGCCGTTTGGTTGTTCTGCAAACCCACCAATATCTGAGCCTACAAAAGAGAATCCGGACATACACATACGCTGCGCTTGCAAGTTTGCGATGGTTAAATGCTCCCAAGACGCCACATTATCGCCTGTCCAAGTTGATGTATAGCGTTGTGTGCCTGCATACGCCGCTCTTGTAATTACAAAAGGTCTTTTAGGGTACGAGAATTTCTTTAAACCCTGATAAGTGGCTCTTGCCATTTGCATTCCGTAAATATTGTGCGCTTTTCTGTGGCTGCAAACATTTCCATCATAATCATGCCTCACATCATTTGGAAACGTTTTGCCAGGAACATCCATAATTGCCGGTTCATTCATATCATTCCACACGCCTTTAACGCCAATATCTTCAATAAGTTCCTTGAATAACCCCGACCACCATTCACGTACTTCCGGCTTTGTAAAATCAGGAAAATAACATTCTCCCGGCCACACTTTTCCTTTCATATAAGGACCATCTGCACGTTTACAAAAATAATCTTTCTCCAGCCCCTCTTTAAAAACGCTGTAATCATTGTCTATTTTTATTCCCGGATCAATAATAACCACGGTTTTAAAACCATCATCGGCCAATTCTTTTACCATCCTTTTAGGATCAGGAAAATATTCTTTATTCCAAGTAAAGCATCTAAATCCATCCATGTAATCTATGTCCAAATAAATGGCATCACAAGGAATTTTTAATTCTCTAAATTTATTGGTGACTTCTTTTACGTTTGATTCAGGATAATAACTCCATTTACATTGATGGTACCCCAATGCCCAAAGCGGCGGTAATTCATGCGGTTTTCCCGTTAAATCGGTATAATTAGATACAACTTCCCCCATTTCAGGGCCGTATATAAAATAGTAATTCATTTCACCTCCCTGCGCCCAAAAGCTGGTGACATTTCTGCGTTCCTGACAAAAATCGAAAAAAGAACGAAAAGTATTGTCGAAAAATATGCCGTAGGCTTTCTCATGATGAAGTCCTGTATAAAACGGAATTGCTTTATAAATCGGATCGGTATCTTTATCAAACGCATAAGAATCGGTCACCCAATTTTCAAAACGTTTGCCCTTTAAATTTAATGCAACTGGTTTATCCCCCAATCCATAATAGCTTTCTTTTTCTTGAGAATTTTTAGACATTTTCACTATGTTTCCTCCATATTCGTAACTTTCTTCCCAATGAAATCCTTGTTCATCTTCTGAAATAAGCGAATTGTCCTTTGCATCAAAAATTGATTTTCTCATATCCTCTTTTGAAATATGACAAATTAATTTAGAAGTTGTAATGATATAATTTCTATCGTCTTCAGTTACTTTAAGATGGTTAAAACCTCTACTGGCATAACGCGTTATGGCATAAGAAAAATCATTTTCAAAAATTGAAGTTGTGGTATATCGAAATCGCAGTACACTGTCTCTTTGAATGGTAAGCTGCAATACTACATTGTTTTCACTCGTAAAATAGAGTGTGTCAACGTCTTTTCTATAGGAAATTATTTTTGAAGGAAATTGATTTCCTTTTAATTCCAGTTCGGTATTTGTAATCATAAATTAAATTAATTGATCAAAGTGCAAACGTACTAAAATAAAAAAATTAATAAATAATATTTTTAATAAAAATACTCCTGCTTTATTAACAAAAACGTAATTTCATGCAAATTAAATGCATTAAGTTTAACAGAATTTTAAAATTGAGATACCAAGTGGTGGTACAACAAGAATGACAGAATATTCATTATCTTTTTTAGGTTGTTTTTTTATGGTAATTTTTTCAACGTTAACTACACCACTTCCTCCATATCTTTGGTGATTGCTGCTAAATACTTCCTGTAATTTTCCTTTTCTTGGAACACGGATTTTATAATTATCCAATGTTTGCGGTGAAAAATTACAGACTACCAACATATCATCCTTAGAATTATTTCCTTTTCTAATATAGGAAATCACTGAATTTTTTGAATCGTCATAACTCACCCATTCAAAACCATCCTTGCTGAACCCTTTTTCATATAAAGCAGGCGTACTTTTATAAAATTGATTTAGATCCTTAAAATAATTTTGTGTGTTTTTATGAGGATAAAACTCCAATAAATTCCAATCTAAACTTTTTTGAAAATTCCATTCTTCGTAATGACCAAATTCATTTCCCATAAAAACAACAACTTTGTGCCGGGATGCGTAAACATATAGCCATATAATAACCTGAGGTTCGCAAAGCGTTGCCATTCATCACCCGGCATACGACCTAAAATGGTTTTTTTGCCGTGCACCACTTCATCATGCGACAGCGGCAACATAAAATTCTCGGTAAAAGCATACGTTAAACTAAAAGTGATTTCATTTTGATGATATTTTCTGTAAATGGGGTCTTTAGAAAAATAGTCTAAAGTATCGTGCATCCATCCCATCATCCATTTCATGCCAAAACCCAATCCGCCCATAAAAGTAGGCTTGGAAACCATAGGAAATGCGGTAGATTCTTCTGCAATAGTTTGCACATCCGGGAACGATTTATAGGCTTCTTCATTCAATTCTTTTAAAAATAAAACCGCATCTAAATTTTCATTTCCTCCATAAATATTAGGTTCCCATTCGCCATCTTCACGTGAATAATCCAAAAATAACATAGAAGCTACAGCGTCAACGCGCAAACCATCTGCATGATATTGTTCTAACCAAAAAATGGCATTGCTAATTAAAAAGGAACGGACTTCATTTCTTCCGTAATTAAAAATAAGGCTTTTCCAATCTTGGTGGTATCCTTTGCGCTTGTCTGGATGTTCGTATAAACTTGAGCCATCGAAATAACCCAGTCCGTGCGCATCTTCAGGAAAATGTGAAGGCACCCAATCTAAAATAATTCCTATCTCATTTTGATGAAATTTATCAACTAAATACTTAAATTCTTCAGGGTAGCCAAATCTGGAAGTCGGCGCAAAATAGCCTATGATTTGATATCCCCACGAAGGATCATAAGGATATTCCATAATTGGCATAAATTCAACGTGCGTAAAATTCATTTCTTTAACATAGGTTACCAATTCGTCTGCCAATTCAAAATAGGACAAAGACCTGTTTTCTTTCCCTGTTTTTCTCCAAGAGCCCAAATGAACTTCATAAACAGCGTAAGGCGCATCCAACGCATTGTTTTTCTTGCGCGTGTGCATCCAACTCTTGTCATCCCATTTGTATGTATCTTCCCAAACTACCGAGGCTGTTTTTGGAGGATGTTCGCACCTTCTTGCATAAGGATCAGCCTTTTCGCTGATATAATTATTGATATTTGAATGAATTTTGTATTTGTATATATTTCCTTTTCCTACTGAAGGAATAAATCCTTCCCATATACCAGAAGAATCCCAACGAACATTTAAGTTAAATTCACCATCAACCCAATGATTGAAATCTCCAATTACCGATACTTGCTTTGCGCTGGGTGCCCAAACCGCAAAATAAGTGCCTTTAACACCATTTACAGTGATTGTATGAGACCCAAATTTTTCGTACAACCGATAATGTTTTCCGCTTTTAAATAAATCAATATCAAAATCCGTAAAAAGACTGTGTGTAATTACATTCGTCATAAATTATATAATAAAACCATTTGGAATTAAGGCGCCTTTTTTAACGACAATGATGCCATCTCTCACCACATAAGTATCTGTCTCTGTGTCTTCAATATGCTTCCCTCCATTAATTCGCACATCATCGCCAATACAGCAGTTTTTATCTAAAATGGCGTTTTTTATAAAACAGCGTGAACCAATTCCCATGGAAATAACATTAGGGTCCAATATTTCTTCAAGTGACTGATAAAAATCACCTCCCATCATATAGGTATTAATAACTGTTGATTCTTTATCAATTCTTGATCGAACACCAATTACGGAATGTTCAATTTTACCGGCATTAATAATACAACCATCCGCAATTACGGTTTTATCCAAGATGGTTCCTGAAATTTTTGTGGTAGGCAACATTCTGGCATGGGTGTAAATTCGCTTTTTTGTGCTGTACAAATCAAATTTCGGAAAATCATCTGTTAATCCTAAATTGGCTTCAAAGAATGAATCAATATTTCCAATATCGGTCCAATATCCTTCATATTGAAAGCTTACAACTTTATGTTTATCAATCGCTTGCGGAATGATTTCTTTTCCGAAATCATTTGTGTCAGGGTTACTCATTAATTCAACAAGAAGGTCTCTGTTAAAAATATAAATCCCCATTGAAGCAAGATAATTACGTCCTTCATTTTTCATCTCATCACTCACTTCTGAAGTCCAATCCGATAACAATTCAGCAGCAGGTTTTTCTATAAAAGAGGTTATCCCGTCTTTATCATTTGTTTTCAAAATTCCAAATGAAGTGGCGTCTTTTGCATTTACAGGAATTGTGGCAATAGATATGGCAGCTTTCAATTTAATATGTTTTTCGACCATTTCTTCAAAATCCATTTGATATAATTGATCTCCTGACAAGATTAATGCATAATCAAAATCATGATTTAAGAAGTGGTGCATACTTTGACGCACAGCATCGGCAGTACCCTGAAACCATGTGCTGTTTCCGGGAGTTTGCTCAGCAGCCAAAACATCAACAAATGCAGAGCTGAAAAAACTAAAATGATACGTATTTTTTATGTGCCTGTTTAATGATGCTGAATTAAATTGCGTTAACACAAACATACGCTTGATGTCTGAATTAATGCAATTTGAAATAGGGATATCCACCAACCTGTATTTACCGGCAATTGGAACAGCAGGTTTTGAACGAGTCTGTGTTAATGGATGTAATCTCGATCCTTGACCTCCACCCAATATAATTCCTAAAACTTTAGCCCCTACCATAATTTAATGATTTATACAAATTGATATATGCTGTTGCAGAAGCATCCCAAGAATGGTTGATGCTCATGACTTTTTTTCTTATTTTATTGTATTTTGGTTGATTTTTATACAACTTCACTCCTCTTTCAATAGCTCCCGTTATTTCTGAAACCGTAACCTTGTTATGGCAAATTCCAAATCCACCCTTTTCTGAAATATCAATAACAGTATCTTTTAAACCTCCAATACTTCTCACAATTGGTATTGATCCATATCGCAAAGCGTACATTTGGTTCAATCCGCAAGGTTCAACCCTAGAGGGCATTAGGATAAAATCCGCTCCTGCATAAACAATATGCGCCAATTTTTCATCATATCCTATAAAAGCATTGTAAAAACCCACATAATCCTTTTTTAGTTCATTCAATTGCGCTTCTACAACTTCATTGCCTGAACCCAGTAAAAATATTGAAATATCACTTTTTTGAAGGGCTTTTTTGAAAGTTTCAGGAAATAAATCTGCACCCTTTTCCCCTACCAACCTGCCTATAAACGCAAAAAGCGGCTTCTCAAAGTCCAGATTATAATGACTGCAAATCCATTTCTTATTAGCTTCTCTTCCAATTTCAACAGTATTTTGGGTGTAATTTTCCAGCAAGTATGGATCTGTTTCAGGATTCCATACTTCCCAATCTATACCATTCAAAATTCCGTTACATTTTGCACTTTCATGACTTAATAAAGTTTCCAGACCATTGGCAGATTTTTTCAATTCTTCCATATAACTTGGTGAAACCGTAGTGACTTTCCAAGCACATTTTATGGCTGATGCCAACGGATTGATGTTTCCAAACCAATCTAACAATCCAACATTGTTAAAATTAAATTCTGGTATCAAACCAACTTTTTCATGTGAAAACCAACCTTGATATTGCGCATTGTGAATGGTAAGCACCGTTGGTATGTTTTCTAATGCCTTATAAGCTTTACATTGCGTCATCATAAAAGGAATAAGTCCGGTATGATGGTCATGGCAATGCACTATTGTTGGTTTTTCATTCCAAGTAAGCATCCAATTTAAAACAGCAATCTGAAAAGCTAAAAATCGCTCTGTATCATCATTAGAATACACATAATTCTTAAATAACAATTCAGGAACATCCACTAAATACAGCTTGAAACCAAGAGCATTATCAATTATTGTTTTAATTTGATAGTTATATTCTTGTTTTCCTAATTTTAATTTTGAGGTGAATAATACTGAAAATTTATTGTCCTTGGTAAATTTATTGTCATAAAAAGGCATCATTACTTCTGAAGTGAAACCTGCATCATTTTGATATTTTGGAAGTGCTCCAACAACATCAGCCAAACCGCCTACTTTTGCAACTGGATAACATTCTGCAGAAATATGTACTATTTTCATTTTTGGTATTTTTTTTAAAAAAGTTTGTCAACTGTAGTATTAAGATGAAAAATTACGAAAAATTCTTTAATAAGACCAGAATTTAAAACATATATTTTACCAAAACCAACAGAAAAATAAAAGAGGGGAATTTTTCAACTCCCCTCTTTTATTTATAATGCTTTAAGCATTTGATTTTCTTCTATTTTGCTTGAGCTGCTTGTTCTTTTTTAATTAAATTTAACGCAGAACCTTCTTTAAACCATTCAATCTGACTTTCATTGTAGGTATGGTTTAATTGTATGGTGTTTTTGCTTCCATTGGCATGAACCAACTCCAAAGACAATTGTTTTCCCGGAGCAAATTTATCCAAATCCAAAAAGTTAAACGTATCATCTTCCTGAATCAAATCATAATCCGCTTCATTGGCAAAAGTCAATCCTAACATTCCTTGTTTTTTAAGGTTTGTTTCATGAATCCTCGCAAAAGATTTTACGATAACCGCTGCAACACCCAAATGACGAGGTTCCATAGCTGCGTGTTCACGTGAAGAACCTTCGCCGTAATTATGATCACCAACAACAATTGAATAAATACCTACTGCTTTGTACGCTCTTCCCGTATCGGGCACGGCGCCATATTTATTTGTCAATTGATTTTTTACTTTATTGGTTTCTTTATTAAAGGCGTTCACCGCTCCAATTAAGCAGTTGTTTGAAATATTGTCTAAATGTCCGCGAAAACGCAACCACGGACCTGCCATAGAAATATGGTCGGTCGTGCATTTTCCATAAGCTTTTATCAATAATTTAGCGCCTTTTAAGTTAGTTCCGATTGGTTTAAACGGCGTTAATAACTGTAAACGCTCAGAATCTGATTTTACAACTATTTCTATAGCTGAACCATCCTTGATAGGCGCAACATATCCTGCATCTTTTACGTCGAAACCATTTGGAGGCAATTCAAAACCGGTTGGTTCTGTAAATTTAACTTCCACACCCTCTTCATTGATTAATGAATCGGTCATCGGATTAAAATCTAACCTACCGGATATTGCAATAGCAGCAACCATTTCTGGTGAAGCTACAAAAGCATGTGTATTGGGATTTCCGTCTGCACGTTTTGAAAAGTTTCTATTGAAAGAGTGAATAATGGTATTTTTCTCTTGCTTTTCAGCACCATCTCTAGCCCATTGTCCAATACAGGGTCCACAAGCATTGGTAAATATTTTAGCATCTAAATCCTCAAAAATCGCCAACAAACCATCGCGTTCCGCTGTAAAACGAACTTGCTCAGAACCTGGATTGATACCAAATTCAGCTTTTGCAACTATTTTATTGTCTACTGCTTGTTTGGCTACTGATGCTGCTCTTGATAAATCTTCATAAGATGAATTTGTACAAGAACCTATCAATCCCCATTCAACTTTTAAAGGCCAATCATTTTTTGTTGCTTTTTCAGTCATTTCACCTACTGGCGTAGCCAAATCTGGCGTAAACGGACCGTTTAAATGAGGTTTTAATTCAGATAAATTAATTTCAATAACTTGGTCGAAATATTTTTCAGGATTTGCATAAACTTCATCATCACCTGTTAAATAAGAAGCTATTTTATTGGCTTCATCAGCCACTTCATCACGGTCAGTTGCACGCAAATATCGTTCAATTGATTCATCGTATCCAAAAGTGGAAGTTGTAGCGCCTATCTCAGCACCCATATTACAAATAGTTCCTTTTCCTGTTGCGGACAATGCTTTAGCGCCTTCTCCAAAATATTCAACGATTGCACCAGTACCCCCTTTTACGGTTAAAATACCTGCAACTTTTAAAATGACATCTTTTGGGGCAGTCCAGCCGGAAAGTTTTCCTGTTAATTTAATCCCAATCAATTTTGGAAATTTTAATTCCCAAGCCATTCCTGCCATAACATCAACAGCATCAGCACCTCCTACGCCAATGGCAATCATTCCCAGTCCACCTGCATTTACGGTATGAGAATCCGTTCCTATCATCATTCCTCCGGGAAATGCATAATTTTCAAGTACTACTTGATGGATAATTCCTGCACCCGGTTTCCAAAAACCAATTCCGTATTTATTAGACACAGAAGCCAAAAAGTTAAATACTTCACTGCTGTTATTTAATGCCGATTGTAAATCTTTATCAGCACCAATTTTTGCTTGGATTAAGTGGTCACAATGTACAGTTGTTGGAACAGCCACTTTACTTTTGCCAGCTTGCATGAATTGAAGCAAAGCCATTTGTGCAGTTGCATCCTGGCAAGCAATTCGATCTGGCGCGAAATCTACATAATCTTTTCCACGAATAAAAGCTGTTTTCGCTTTGCCATCCCAAAGGTGGTTGTATAATATTTTTTCAGCTAAAGTTAAAGGTTTTCCAACTACAGTTTTAGCGTCATCAACGCGTTCTGCCATTCTGCTGTAAACTCCTTTAATCATTTCAATATCAAAAGCCATATCTATAATTTTTATAAGTTATTTTAATTTAGCGAAGGTACAAAAAATGATTCCTATATTAGATAAAATGGCAGTAACTATGGTGTTTTTAAAGATATAAATATTTATGATACCTATTTTTTTTAAAAAGCTAAAAAAGGATCACGAAAACGATATAGATATTAAGAATATGATAAAAAAATTAAGTAGGTCTGTAAGCCGGATTTTGTACTTCGAAAAGTTCTTATCATTTATCTAGACTATAAATTGCTCTATAGTTCGAGCTGCCTACCCCTTGAAATAATGCGAGTAACACTAAAATTTCAATATACATGGCATTTCACCGAA
>JAENXD010000248.1 GCA_016649745.1 Flavobacteriaceae bacterium
AAGCACTAATTTATTGAAAATTAACAGATAAATATTTTTCTGTTAAAAAAATGATAAAAGATTTGTAACCGAAATAGTTATTATAAAAAATGTAATTTTGCAAAAAATCAAAAACAAAATGACTACTACCGGAAAAATAGAATTGATGGCTCCCGCCGGAAGTTTTGAATCGTTGCAGGCCGCATTGGACAATGGCGCCGATTCGATTTACTTTGGCGTTGAGCAGTTAAATATGCGCGCAAGGGCTTCTATTAATTTTACTATGGATGACTTAAAGGAAATTTCAGAGCGTTGTAAAGCAAAAAACGTAAGAACTTATCTTACTTTAAATACCATAATTTACGATCACGATTTATCAATTGTTAAAATCTTGCTTCAAAAAGCAAAAGAGGCGGATATTACTGCGGTTATTGCTATGGATCAGGCGGTTATTGCTTCGGCAAGAGCTATTGGAATGGAAGTGCATATTTCAACGCAAATAAATGTTACCAATATTGAAACCGTAAAATTTTATGCCATGTTTGCCGATACCATGGTATTGAGTCGAGAATTGAGCTTGCGCCAAGTTAAAAAAATTACCGAGCAAATTGTGAAAGAAGACGTGCGCGGACCTTCAGGAAATTTATTGGAAATTGAAATTTTTGGACACGGAGCGCTATGTATGGCAGTTTCGGGAAAATGTTATATGAGTTTGCATTCTTCAAATTCTTCAGCAAACAGGGGAGCCTGCAAACAAAATTGCCGAAAAAAATATACGGTAATCGATCAGGAAACCGGATTTGAAATGGAATTGGACAATGAGTATATTATGTCTCCAAAAGATTTGTGTACCATAGATTTTTTGGATCAAATTTTGGATGCCGGCGTAAAAGTGTTGAAAATTGAAGGCAGAGGCAGGGCGCCTGAATATGTGGCGAATGTAATTAAATGTTATAGAGACGCTATTGACTGTATTGAAGCAGGAACTTACAGCAAAGAAAAGGTGATTTCCTGGATGCTGGAATTGGAAAAAGTTTACAATCGCGGATTTTGGAGCGGTTATTATTTGGGACAAAAATTAGGCGAATGGAGCAACGGTTCAGGAAGTCATGCTACCCAAAAGAAAGTGTATGTTGGGAAAGGAATGCATTATTTTCCTAAAACCAAAATTGCTGAATTTAAAATTGAAGCTTATGACATTGCTGTTGGCGACACCATTTTGATTACAGGACCTACCACCGGCGCCAAAGAAATGGAAGTGACCCAAATGTTTATAAATGACATCAAGGGAGAAAAAGCCCAAAAAGGAGATTCTTGTACTTTTGAAATAGATTTTAGAATTCGTCCGTCGGATAAATTATATAAAATTGTTGAAAATGTAGTTGAAGTGTAAATAAGTTTAAAGGTAGTAGCTTAAAAGTCAAAATTTAAAATTTAAAAATCTTAAATCAACTATGGTAATTATTACATTGCAAAGAGCTAAATGTATTGGTTGTAATTACTGTGTTGAACAGGCAGCTGCCCAGTTTCAAATGTCGAAAAAGGACGGTAAGGCGGTGCTGATTCGTTCAATAGAAAAAAGGGGTTTTTTCACCTTAAAATCAGCGGATGTAGGCATTTTGGAATCTGTTACAAAGGCCAAAGAAGCCTGTCCCGTAAAAATTATTGATGTAAAACAAACATAATATTCATTTTTAACCGTTTTACAGTTTATAATTTAAATGATATCTTTACAAATTAGTGAAGCGGGTAAAATTGATTTTCGGTTTTACTGAACAATATAAAACATAAAAATATATGAGCTGTAATAGTTGCTCTTCAGATATAAATACCGTGCCGAAAGGCTGCAAAAGCAATGGAAATTGCGCCGATGGAGGTTGTGAAAAACTCTCCGTTTTCGACTGGTTATCCAACATGTCACTGCCAACAGGGCAGGAACCGCTTAATATTGTTGAAGTTAGATTTAAAAACGGACGAAAACATTTTTATCGAAATGTTGATAATTTGCAAATTTCCATAGGAGATATTATTGCGGTGGAAGGAAATCCAGGTCACGACATTGGAACGGTTTCGCTTACCGGTGAATTGATTAGAATTCAGATGAAGAAAAAAGGCGTTGCCTTTGATAGTGAAGAAGTAAAGAAAATTTACAGAAAAGCTACCCAAAAGGATATTGATATCTGGAAAGTTGCCCGAGAAAAGGAATATGAAACGCAATATAAGGGCAGGGAAATTCTTGGCAGACTCGGTATCAAAATGAAACTATCTGATGTTGAGTACCAAGGTGACGGTAATAAAGCCACCTTTTATTACACAGCCGATGATCGTGTTGATTTCCGACAATTAATTAGGGATTTGGCAAGTACTTTTAGCATTAGGGTAGAAATGAAACAAGTGGGATTGCGCCAAGAAGCAGCCCGACTTGGAGGGGTTGGATCCTGCGGAAGAGAGTTGTGCTGTTCAACCTGGTTAACAGATTTAAGAAAAGTAAACACCACCGCGGCACGCTATCAGCAATTGTCGTTAAATCCACAAAAATTAGCCGGCCAATGTGGAAAATTAAAATGCTGTTTAAATTATGAATTAGATACCTATTTAGACGCTTTAAAAGATTTTCCCCGACAAGACATTGTTTTAAAAACAAAAAAAGGGGAAGCCGTTTTTATTAAAATGGATATCTTTAAAAGAGTATTGTGGTACACCTATAAAGAAGACAGAAACAAGTGGTTTAAACTTACATTGGAAAATGTAAAGGAAATTATAGATTTAAATAAAAATAACGAGCCTGTGACTTCTTTGGAAGATTATGAATTTGAGTTAATAGTTGAAAATGTTGTTGAATTTGAGGATGTTGTTGGGCAAGATAGTTTAACGCGTTTTGATATTCCAAAAAGAAAAAATAAACATAAAAATAAATCTAAAAATTCGCAAACCCCTACCAAACCAACACAAGGCAACATTAGTTCAAAAAAGAAAAAACAAAGACCTCCAAACAGAAGTGCAAACACAAATAAAAATACATAAACAAATATATATACTAGTCTTTTCTTTATTGTTGTTGTCATGCAACTCAAACGCGTTTTTTGATCAATATATACCAATTGAAAAACAACAATGGCAATCAGAAAAGAGCGTTAATTTTACCGTAAACAATATGGATACGATTTCATTAAATAATGTATTCATTACCCTTAGAAATAATAAGGATTATGAGTTTAGTTCCTTGTTCCTGATTGCGAAACTTGAAATGCCTAACGGCTTCAAAGTGATAGACACCCTGGAATACGAAATGACGGATGCCTCCGGTAAGTGGTTGGGTTCGGGATTTACAGACCTTAAAGAAAACAAATTGTTTTATAAGGAAAATGTTGTTTTTTCTGAAATAGGCACCTACAAATTTTACATTCAACACGCAACGCGCAGCATCAATGATATTGAAGGAAAAAACCCTTTAAAAGGCATCACCGATGTTGGGCTAAGAATTGAAAAAGCAAAAAAATGACAAAAACAGAAACAAATAACAAACAATTTTTGAAATATATTAGATGGTTCTGGATGGCCATTCTTGGAGGAATTACCTTTATTGTCCTGTTATTTTTGCTGGCCTCTTTTGGCGCATTTGGCAAGCTTCCAACTTTTGAAGAATTGGAAAGCCCCGAAAAAAATACGGCTTCAGAAGTGATTTCAATGGATGGAAAAACATTGGGAAAGTATGCCTATGAAAATAGAACTCCCGTAAAATATAAAGATTTACCCGAAAATTTGATAAACGCTTTGGTTGCTACGGAAGACGAACGTTTTTATGACCATTCGGGAATCGATTTTAGAGCC
>JAENXD010000164.1 GCA_016649745.1 Flavobacteriaceae bacterium
AAAAAACAATTTATTGCATTGAAATTTTAGCTATTTTTATAAAAAATAAAAAAATATGCTGGAAAAAGTTTATGGCAGTGCCGTGTTTGGCGTTGAAGCCACCAATATTACCGTAGAGGTAAATATTGATAAAGGTATTGGATATCATTTGGTTGGCTTACCCGACAATGCCATTAAAGAAAGTAGTTTCAGAATTTCTGCAGCTTTAAAAAACAACAATTACAAATTTCCCGGCAAAAAAATTACCATAAACATGGCACCGGCTGATATGCGCAAAGAAGGCTCTGCTTACGACCTAACTTTAGCTATTGGCATTCTCGCCGCATCAGACCAAATAAATACCGAAAAAATTGGCGACTATATTATTATGGGTGAACTTTCGTTGGACGGAAGCCTACAACCCATTAAAGGTGCTTTGCCCATTGCCATTAAAGCACTTGAAGAGAATTTTAAAGGTTTTATTTTGCCTAAACAAAATGCCAAAGAGGCTGCAATAGTTCATGATTTAAAAGTTTATGGCGTTGAAAATATTACAGAGGTGATTGATTTTTTTGACGAAAAAATGGAACTGGAACAAACCGTTATTGATGTACAGCTTGAATTTAACAAAAGTTTGGACAACCCCGAATTTGACTTTGCCGATGTAAAAGGACAAGAATCCGTAAAACGATCTATGGAAATTGCGGCCGCGGGCGGACATAATATTATCCTTATCGGTCCTCCCGGAAGTGGAAAAACGATGTTGAGCAAAAGACTGGCATCCATTTTGCCTCCAATGACCATGCAAGAAGCATTGGAAACCACAAAAATACACTCTGTTGTTGGTAAAATAAAAGAAAGTGGCTTGATGTGCCAACGCCCGTTTCGCTCGCCTCACCACACAATTTCCGACATCGCTTTGGTTGGCGGCGGACAATATCCCCAGCCCGGAGAAATTTCTATGGCGCATAATGGCGTCTTATTTTTAGATGAATTGCCTGAATTTAAACGCACCGTTTTAGAAGTGATGCGCCAACCTTTGGAAGACAGAGAAATCACCATTTCACGTGCGAAATTTTCTGTGACTTATCCAAGTAGTTTTATGTTGGTGGCGAGTATGAATCCATCTCCAAGCGGTTATTTTAATGATCCTGATTCGCCAAAAACTTCTTCGCCTTTTGAAATGCAACGTTATCTCAGTAAAATTTCGGGTCCATTATTGGATAGGATCGATATTCATATTGAAGTGAATCCGGTTCCTTTTGAAAAACTTTCAGAAGAGCAATTAAGCGAACCAAGCGCTGAAATAAGAAAACGCGTTACCAAAGCAAGGGAAATTCAAACCAATCGTTTTTCTGAATTTGAAAATGTTCACCACAATGCACAAATGAATGTGAAGCAAATCAGAAAATATTGCAAATTGATACCGGAGTGCAGTGCATTGCTTAAAACCGCCATGGAACGCCTAAGTTTATCGGCCAGAGCCTATGACCGGATTTTAAAAGTTTCCAGAACCATTGCCGATTTAGAAGGTGTTGCTGAAATCTCTACAGCACATATTTCTGAGGCTATTCAATACAGAAGTTTAGACAGAGAAGGTTGGTTGGGATAATTCAACAGAAAATAAAAGAAACCAATCCATTTAAAACATGATTCTAAACGTAAAATTAGGAGTCATTTTTATAGAATAATTGCTTATTGTTGTTAATTCATTATTATTTGAAATAGTGTAATGCGTATTTAAAATGTTTTTATTATTTAATAAATTCAAGATTGAAACACCAACAAATGAATGAATGTTTTTATAAAGATCGAATTTATAAGTTGCAGAAAAATCTGCTTTAAAATAATTGGGCAGGCGTTCACTATTTGGACTGTTGTAATTAATAAAATTACTAATTCCGTTAATATTTATGAGGTCGTCTTCATAAGGAGTTGTGTGAGGTTTTCCGGTTCTCCATGTAATTCCCAAAGCAAGACTTAATTTATGAATTGAATAGGTATTCCCATAAGAAATCGCATGCCTAACATCTACATTATTTGGAAATTTAGAAGGGGTTAAATCCGGAAAATTATACGTGTTATTGTTATACGTATATCCTATCCAAGTACTGTAATTATCGGTTTTTTTATTAATTAGAAATTCAATTCCATTCACAAAATAGTCACCTGATGTTTTAATATATTGATTTTGATTTTGAAACCCTTGATTTGATGTCGTAATTCCACTAACTTTTTTTTGAAATGCTTCCAAATCTATAAATAGATTATTTTTTTTATAGTGAATCCCTGCAGATGCCTGTTTGCTTTTTATTATGGGGATTAACTTATTGTCACTTAAAACCCACCTTCTCTTTTCCACTCCTAAAAAATCCTCTTGTAAATCAATAATTTGAGTGGCGGTTTGACTTTTGAATTCTCCAGCTAATTTCAATGAAAAATTGGAATTTATTTTTTGCAAAAATTGCACCCTGGGTTCTAATAAAAATGTACCAAATCTTTCATTGAAATTTAATCTTAGCCCCGATGTTATGAAAGTCATTTTCTTTTTTGAAGTAAAATTTAATTCACTAAAAACAGCATGTTTTCTTTCAACACTTTTAATAGATTTTAAATACACAGGTTTATTAACTTCTTCCGCATTGGTAATTCCCAACTCAGAAAACTCATACCCATTTAAAAATTTTAAGTTATTTTTTAAATTGTAAGTGGTATTAATTTTAAAACCCGTTTCTAAAACTTCATTATTCTGAAACAATGTTTGGTCATTCAGCAAATCTGAATTCGCAGAATTTATTAAATATTTTGTTACATATGTTTGAATCTGGGAACTAAAATTAGAATTCCATTTACTAATTAATTGGGCTCCTATTGCCATGTTTTCCTGTTCCAATGAACTATATTTAGATTCTGAAGAAATCTCTTGATTTATAGATTCTGTATAATCTAAATAATTCTCAACAAATAAGGCGCTTACTCTTAGTTTATGTTTTTCATTAATGTCATATAAAAATTTAAAATTATAATCGAAAAAGTAGAAATTAGAAGACGTTTTCAATTTATCTTCCTGATTTACCCCAGCTATTAAAATATTCGAATTTTGAAAAGCACTATTAAAGTATTGCACAAAAGTGGGCGTGCTAATAAAATCGGTAATAGAACGTCTCCCCGCCATTTGAAAACCTACTTTTTTTGAAATAGGAACTTGCACATAAGCATCTGCATTTAATAAATTAAATCCAACACCACCAGTAATTTTATCAGGTATTTCATTTATGGATTGAATATCAATTGTACCAGAAACTCCATCGTTAAATTGAGCACTTGTCCCATTTTTAATAATGGTTGTTTTTTCAGCTAAATAGGGGTTAAACGCAGAAATTAAACCAAAAAAATGACCTGAGTGATACATTTTTATACCATCCCAAAGTAATAAATTTTGATCATTTGTTCCACCCCTAATATTTAACTCTGAAATGGTTTCATTTACACTGCTTATTCCAGGAATTGCTTGAATTTGATGCAATACATCTGGCTCAATTAAGCCAGGTAAAATTCCAAATTCTTTAATGTTTATTACGGTTGAATTATCTGTATTTACTTGCATTCCAGCAGTTAAAAAATCACTTAATGCAACTTCCTTTAAACTTTCGACTTTTTGAGAGAGATATATCTTTAAACAATTCCTCTTTAAAACAAAATCATCAGAATTAATAACAGCATTTGGATAAGAGATATGGCTAATTTGAATAGGCAATTTTAAGTTTACATTCTCTAATTGAAAATAGCCGTTTTCTGAAGAATAGGTTTGTTGGTTTCCGGAAAAAACCAAAGCACCTTCGACAAATGCTTTTGTGTTAAAATCTATTAAATAGCCGCAAATAGATTCGTTTTTTGATTTTTGGCTAATAACTATGCTTGTTTCGGTTAAAAAGGTAAATGTTAATTGACAATTTGTTTCAATATGATATAGAACCTTTTTAAGATTCCAATCTTGTTGAAATGGAGTTACTCTTAAATTTTCGATATTTTTATTTGCAAACGAAAAATTTACACCAAATTTAGTCTCAGCTTGATGAAGAATATCCAACAAGGGAATCTTTTTCTCCATATTATTCTGTGAAAATAGTATTAGAGGAAAAATGAAAAAGAGTATATAATGTAAAATTAATAATTTACTGATTTTCATTTTTCCTCTAAGGTAACAATTCCCTTTTTAACAGTATAATTTAAATTTAATGGAATGCACACCGCTTTTAAAGCAAGTTCTAAATTTGTATGCGTAAAATTTCCAGTAAAAAGCGTTGATGCAATTTCACTATTGTAAACTACTTTAAGATTGTACTGCCTTTCCAATTCGTTAATTACATAACTGAATGGCATTCTTTCAAAAGTTGACTTATTTATTAGCCAAGACGGGTTCATTTCCTTTTGATTTTCAAAAAACTCACTTTTTGAATTTAAAACTTTTAAAGAACTTCCCGCTGGAATTTTGACCGATTTTCCTTGATATGAAGCACTAACCAATCCTTCAAAACATTGTACTTCAAAGAAATGATCCCGAACGACCACATTAAATTTTGTGCCTAAAACAGAAACAGAACCATTCTCAGTTTTTACCGTAAATTTTGAGCCTTTTTTAACACTAAAATAAGCTTCTCCTTTTAGCTTTAATTCTCTATTTTTTTTCCATTTCTTTTCAGAAAAAGAAATTTCAGATGAAGCATTTAAATATACAGTTGATTGGTCTGGAAGTTCAAAATCTATTTTTTCAGCTAGATTCGTGGTATAAATAGTTTTTGTGTTCGAAAAATAGTAATATGCAGTAAAAAAAACTGCAATCATTGCAGCAATTCTTAATGCTGGTTTCATAAAATTAGGCTTGCGTATTTTAGTTGATGATTTTTTAGCCAATACCGCACTGTGTTCAACTTCCACATCATAATCAGGTACCTCAAATTGTTGGGAATTCACCGCGATTTTTTTATAAACATCAATTTCTTCCTGACTAATATATTGCAATAATTGCTCTTCGGTTAATTCTCCATTCAACCATTTTGCTAAAAAATAATTTTTCTTCATAAATTTACCTATAATTTTATAACAATTTAATACGGGATTACCCTACCATAAATTTAAATATTTTCAATGTTTTTACGCAAATTTACCAATGCGCCATGGATCCTTTTCTCAACAGCCTTGACCGAAATATTTAATGTTTGTGCAATTTCAGTATATTTTTTGCCATCAATTCTATTCATTAGAAATGCAGTTCGTTGCGCTTCTGTTAAATTTGAAATTGCAGTTTGCAGTTTTTCTCCAAATTGTTTTTCTTCCATCAAATATTCAGGAGTTTGGTTTGTAATATCAGGTTTTTTATGAGTTTTAAAATTTAAAACTACGGTGCTTTTGGCAAATTCATTTAAAAATAAATTAGTTGCGATTGTGTATAAATACGATTTTGCTTTACCTGGAATTACTTTTTCACAATTATTCCAAAACTTTAAAAAAGCATCTTGTACAATATCTTTCGCCAAATCTAAATTACCACATTTATAATAAATGTAATTATTCAAATTTTTAGAATGACTCAAAAAAAATTCACTAAATTTCTTTTCATCACAATAATTCTTATCTTGGTCGCGCTTCATCCGTTTAAAAAATAGAATAGACGAAAGTAATTTTTTTTTCTAATATAGGTAGGGTAAACATTAAATATCCTGTTATAATTTTAAATAATCTGTTACTTATGATAAAAACACTACTTAAAATTATGTTGTTGAATCTTGGGTTTTTCGCAACAATTTCATGCCAAAATGAACATAATTTATTAATAGAACCCTCAAGTAACGAAATTATTAAGGCAAATACAACTATTACCTCCTTACTTCAAAGAATGGTAACTCATGATGGCTCAAAGGATAATATTATTGACAATTCTGATTGTTTAAGTGTTGAACTTCCTGTTACGGTTGTTGCAAATGGAATTGAATTGACTATTAATTCTGAAACAGATTATGCGTTAATTGAAGCTATTTTTAATGAATCTGATGATGATACAGATACTTTAAATATTACTTTTCCTATTGAAATTATTTTAAATGATTTTTCCAACATTATTATAAATAATAATGATGAACTAGAAGACCTGGCTAAAGATTGTGATGAAGAAAATGACACTGATATTGAATGTATTGATTTTGTGTACCCAATTACTTTTTCAATATATAACTCCTCCAGCCAGTTATCTGAAACTTTAGTTGTTAAATCTGATGAACAATTATATGAATTACTTGAAGATCTTGAAGATTACTATATTATTCAAATAAATTTTCCTATTTCACTTATTTCAGAGGATGAAACTATCCAGTCTATTACCTCCATGGAAGAGTTAGAAACTGCAATTAAGGCAGCTGATGAAATATGTAATGATGATGATTAAATATTATTTACTCATTCAAACAAGTAAAACCTACCTATAAAAAATTACATTAAAATACTCTCGATAAATTAAATCCAAAATAAACATCTCCTTTCGCCCAGTCGCCAGCTGCATTTGTAACAAATCCCGCATCATACATAGGTTGCGCATTTGTAAAATGCAATTGAAAAACATGACCACCAGTATCAATATCAAATCCAACAGACATTTGATTTCTAAAAACACGGTTATCTTGGCGATTTAAATGATACACATAATCCGCATTAAAAGTGACTCTTTGAGACAATTTAATTCTTCCGCCCATACCAATAGCATACTGCGCGTTCTCTTGCAAAGGATTTGCCACATAATTTTCATGAATATACATTGGAGCCACTTCTAAAGACAAACCATGACTTATTTTTCTTGAAATCAATAGTTCAGATAAATATGTAAGTCGGTGTTTATATTCCAGCAGAGGCAAATTATTTCTGCTTAGTTGGGTGTTTATTGAAAGCGCATTAAAACCTACAATAG
>JAENXD010000073.1 GCA_016649745.1 Flavobacteriaceae bacterium
ATTAAATAGAATGTTTCTAAAACATAAAAATACTAAATTTAAACATTGGAAAATTTCGGTTTTGAATCCGCAACTTGCCATAGGTATCGTCCTGAAAGAGGTTGACTAAAAATTAATTACATTGTCTAGTGCATCATCAGTATCTTTATGGATAAAATTTGATTGATATAATATTGTAGTAGTAATGGAAGAATGGCGATATAATTTCTGTAACATTTGAATCGGAATTTTATCTCCTGAAATATTTCCAAAGCTATGTCTGGCAATATGCATTGTTACTTTTTTATTTATTTCGGCTCTTTCAGTCACTTGTTTTAAGTATTTATTGAGGTTTTTGGTTGCAGATTTAGTCCTAACAAAAATATCATTGGCATTGTTCAAATTAACCAACTTCATTTCAGGGAAAATAAAATCAGTATTATGTTGTTTACTGCTTAAGTAGCAGTTTAAAATTAGGGTGATTTTATCTGGAATTTTTAAAGAAAGTAATTTTGAGTTTTTATTCATCCTATAGTGAATTCGTCCATCGTATATATCACTCCATCTAATTTTTAAAACATCTGCAACCCTTATTCCTGCAAGGTAAAAGCTAAAGAGCCAAACATTTCTTGAGTGTTTTTCATTTTCAGAGAGATTTTTTAAACCCTCAATCTTTTTAATTTCCTCAATTGTTAAACCGACTTTCTTCGTTTCAGGAAACTTAATACGTATCTTGTCCGAACCAAATGGATAAAGTTTAGGGTCTACAATACCTAATTTAATTGCTTTATTATAAAGTGTTCTTATAACTACTAGATTATTCACTATAGATCGTTCTGATAATGATCGTTTTATTCTTAAATATGAGATAAATTTTTTCAAGAAAGTTTCATCTATTTCTTGAAAAGTAAGTTGATTTGATTTTGTAAATTTTAATAGATGCCCAACTCTTGCTTTATCAGATGAAAGCCTACTGAGTTTTTTGTTGAGCTCTAATTCATCTAAGTATTTTTGTGATAAACTAAAGAAAGTCTCATTTTCTAAGGAGGAATATATTTTATTTTTTATTTGATTAGCAGATATATCTTTGTTTTTAGATTGTAGATCAAGAAGCATTTTATTTGCTTCAGACAATTTTGAAATCAATAGATTATTTAATCTATCAGCATTTGGATGTGATTTTCTAACTCTAATATTTTTTTTATCCCAGTGCTTCAGTTCTATATAATGACCGATGTAATGGTAATTGGAGCGTCTATTCTTCGTAATTCTAATAGCCAAAGGATAAAATCCTTCTTTATTTGGTTTCATCCTGAGAACTATCTTTGTATTTGAAGTCATATCTAAACTTTTAAGATTATAAAGATAATCATTTTTGGTACAACATAGGTACAACATTTATTGATTTTATATGATATTAAATGAATTCAATTAAAATTAACTATCTGCTAATCAATTGATTTTAATATAGTTTAGCTTAAAATGGATAAAAACACGCTGGATTCAAAATCCAGTTTTCGCAAGGAAGTGCGGGTTCGATTCCCGCTCGAGGTACAAACAAAAATCGTAATAAGTTAATAAATAACGAGTTGCGATTTTTGCATTTTAGAAGTTTAAAAACTTTGTATTCCCAATTGCAATTAGAATAAATTTTCAGCTAAACCCTCAATATATTTTCAATTTATAGTCGCCTCGATGATGGACAATTAATTAAATTATTAAGAATAGTTTAGACTCTCCCAAAACAAATTTGAGCAACACTTTGTAATTAATATTTTATTTCATAATTTTTTACATAAATTTTAATAAAAATGATTTTTATCATCAGATTAACAGAAAACACGCCTTAATTTTAATAAAAATTATATTCACCCGGATCCCTGAATATAATTATTTGATTAAGGGGGAAACCACTTCTCTTTTTTGAGGTGGTTTTCTATTTTTAATTAATTGGGGTTTTTATATTAATATTTTTAAATATGATCATTAACTTTATCCTATTAGTTATGTATGTAATAATGACCGTTATTACTAAATAATCTCTCTACAATTGGTTATGCCCAGATTATTAAAGGAAACCGTTCTGGATCAAAATACTCACTCCAGAATCATCTTTGCCTCAATCTATTTTAATGGGACTTTTATAGGAACTAATACAGATCAAAATGGCTATTTTGAGTTGGACATTTCTAAGAATATATCAATGCCATTAACTATAAGCGCCTTAGGATATTATTCAGTTACCTTGACTGATTTTTTATTAGATAAACCGTTCCTGATTTATCTGAATTCCAAAGTATATGAGTTAGAAGAAATTGTCATAACTACTAAATATAATTACTTAGCAAGAAAAACTGATTAAAAATTTTATTTAAATTTTTGCTAAAACTTCTTCTTGTGCATAAGCGTGCATTCCCTGACCGGCTTTTCTTCCATCGCCCATAGCAAGAATAACGGTAGCGCCACCTCTTACAATATCACCACCGGCAAAAAGTCCAGGTATGGAAGTCATCATATTTTCATCAACTTTAATGGTATTCCATTTGGTGATTTCAAGTTCGGGCATACTTTGTTGAATAATTGGGTTTGGAGAAACACCAACTGCTATGACTACGCTGTCAACATCGATATCATATTCTGAACCTTCAATAGGCACTGGCCGTCTTCTGCCGGAAGCATCAGGTTCGCCCAATTCCATTTTTTGAACCCTCATTTTATTTACTTTACCTTTTTCATCAGCAAAATATTCAATTGGCGATGCAAGGTTGATAAATTCAATTCCTTCTTCAATGGCATGTTTTATTTCTTCTGCTCTTGCAGGCATCTCTTCCATAGAACGTCTGTACATAATAATGGCTCTTTCAGCGCCCATACGCTTTGCGGTTCTTACAGAATCCATTGCGGTATTTCCGCCTCCTACAACTACCACATTTTTTCCGGAATGAACAGGAGTGTCAAAATTCACATCGGCTCCGCCCATTAAATTTACACGGGTCAAAAATTCATTGGCACTTTGGATTCCACTAAAATTTTCACCGGGGATATTCATGAAATTTGGTAATCCTGCCCCACTTGCAATAAAAAAGGCAACATATCCTTCTTCTTTCAAATCATCAATTGAGGCTGTTTTTCCAACAATGAAATTAGTGACAAATTTTACCCCCATATTTTTGATGGTATTAATTTCATAGTCAACAATTGATTTTGGAAGACGAAATTCGGGAATTCCGTATTTTAAAACACCGCCAAGATCGTGTAAGGCTTCAAAAACGGTGACATCATATCCAAATTTCGCCAATTCTCCGGCAACAGTTAATCCTGCAGGACCAGAACCTATCACAGCCATTTTAATTCCGTTTGGCTCTGCCAAAGTCGGAATGGTTGACGGCCCGTGTTCACGTGCATAATCTGCAACAAATCTTTCAAGGTAGCCAATTGCAGCGCCCTCCTTGCTTAGTTTTTTAACGTAAAAACATTGTGCTTCGCATTGTATTTCTTGAGGGCAAACCCTACCGCAAATAGCCGGTAAAGAGTTGTTTTCTTTAAGGACTTCTGCAGCTCCAAGGACATCTCCCGCTTCAAGATATTTTATAAACTTTGGAATGTTGGTGCCTACTGGACAGCCAATAATACAGGTTGGCACAGCGCAATCAAGGCAACGGTGAGATTCACCAAGCGCCATCTCAAGGGTTAGTCCTTTATTGACTTCAATATTGCTTTTATTTCTAACATCAGGTTCTGATTCAGGCATACGAACCCTGTCCAAATTTGTTCGTTTTTTGGCTTTAATTTCTTTGCGTAACTTATCGCGCCATTCGGTTTTACGTTCGGCTTTATAATATTCTTCGTTTAATACTTCTTCCATTTTACGAATATTTTATAGGGTATAAATTTTTCAGTTAGTTTAGTGCTGTAGCTTCACAAGATTTTATGTACTCAGCATAGGCTTCTGACTCTTTATCTTTATAAGCACCTAATCTGCTTAACATCTCGTCAAAATTAACCTCATGAGCGTTAAATTCAGGACCGTGAATACAAACAAATTCCGTTTTTCCACCAACAGAAACCCTGCATGCACCGCACATTCCAGTGCCGTCAACCATTATGGTATTTAAACTTGCAAGTGTGTGAATGTCGTATTTTTTTGTTGTTAAAGCAGCAAATTTCATCATTATGGCTGGACCAATAACAATGGCCTGATTGACTTTTTCTCGAAGAATTACCTCTTTCATTCCTTGAGTTACAAGTCCTTTTGTCCCTTTTGAGCCATCATCGGTCATGATAATAAGTTCATCTGAGTATTCTCTCATTTCATTTTCAAGAATTACGAGGTCTTTATTTCTGGCAGCGATTACAGTTATAACCCTGTTTCCCGCCAATTTCATCGCTTGAACAATAGGAAAAAGTGGTGCAACGCCAACACCGCCACCAGCGCATAATACGGTTCCTACATTAGAAATATGGGTAGCTTTTCCAAGCGGTCCTACCACATCCAATATAAAATCACCAACATTCATTTCACAAAGTTTATGAGATGAAACGCCAACTCTCTGAACAATTAAGGAAATTGTACCTTTTTCAACATCGGCATCTGAAATTGTAAGCGGGATTCTTTCGCCATTTTTATCGATTCTCAGGATGATAAAATGTCCTGCTCTGCGACTTTTGGCAATATATGGGGCTTCTATAACCAGTCTTGCCACATTTTCTGAAAGAAATTTTTTTTCTATAATTTTAAACATAATTTATTTAAAAATCGTTAAAGTTTTTTAGAGAAAGGTGTAAGACTTTACATGTAATTTTCTTACACTATTTCATTTTACAAATTTATTAATAATAATTGAAAAAATAGCTTTAATCACTGTTAATATTATTGAATTAACAAACAATTAGGCTTTTTGGTATTGATATTATTATGATATTTATCATATAATGAGTAATTAATAACGAGGCTTGGTTTTAAATTGGAAGAAAATTTATGGTGTAATCACGAATATTGGGTTACAATTATCAATTTTTATTAGGAATTAACTTGTTTGATAATTCTTGTTTTTTCCTTTTTTTGAAGACTTATAAAATATTGGTATAACATAAAAAAGCCGTAAAATTTAATATTAAATTTTACGGCTTTTTTTCTAAGGTGAAAATAATTTTAGCTACTTCATTATTCCCACTTCAAATCATCAATATAATAAATGTCGGTTGCAGTTCCGTCTGTTGCTCCTCCATTGAAAAATAAGACTATTTTTTTATGATTTGCCGCTGCTTGGTCGCTAAAATCGAAGGTGTACTCCGTCCAGGCATTTGCGGTGGTAATGGCTCCCCAAACTTCTTTGGCTCCGGAAGTTCCTCCTTCTAATTTTGCCAATAAAGGAACTTCTTTTGTGGAATAGATCTTTATTTTAAATTGATTTTTTGTGGATAAGTCTATTGTTGCCCCAAAATCAAAAATTATTGCATCCCAAGCCTCTGTACCATTATCGGTTACTTTTAAAACTGAAGCACTGGTGTTGATGCCTGTTTTGTAAGGATTTTCAACAATAGAATTTAAAAGAGAACCTGCTATAGCATAATTTTGTTGACATTCAAAATTATTTACAATGCTTAAATCTGGAATCACACCAGCACAAGGATCATATTCCGCAAACCTGATATCATCAATATAATAGACATCTGATGCGGTTCCGTCATTTTGTCCACCGTTGAAAAATAATATTATTTTTTGATGGTTTGCTGTAGCCTGATCACTAAAATCAAAGACATACTCTGTCCAGATTCCAGTTTCAGTAATAGCACCCCAAACCTCTTTAGCTCCTGAAGTCCCTCCTTCTAATTTAGCCAATAAAGGTACTGCCCTCGTTGATAATATTTTAATTCTTAGGTAGTTTTTTGTTGACAAATCTATTGGCCCGCCAAAATCAAATACCAAAGAATCCCAGGCATCGGTGCCATTATCTGTTACTTTTAGTACTGAATCACTTGTATTTATGCCACTTGGATCTGGATTTTCAACAATTGAATTGGTTACATATCCTGGAATGGTTGAATTTTGCTGACAATTAAAATCGTTTATAATGCTTGGATCTTCAATAACACCGTTACAAGGATCGGTAACTTCAGCAAATTTTAAGTCATCTATATAATAAACATCTTCGCCGTTTGTGTCAACTCCTGCGTTAAAGAAAAGCACTAATTTTTGATGATTTGCATTGGCCTCACTGCTGAAATCGAAGGAGTATTCTTTCCATTCCCCAGTAGTTGTAATATTGGCATCTACTTCAATTCCGCCAGAAGTTCCTCCTTCTAATTTTGCTTTTAAAATACCTTCAACCGGAGCAAGCACTTTTATTTTGAATACGTTGTTGGTTGTCAAATCTATTGGAGCGCCAAAATCAATGATTACGGCATCCCAAGCCCCGGTTTCATCAATATATTTTCCGGCAAATTTACTGCTGTTTATTGCATTTTTTGAAGGCGTTGCAGTAAGTTCCACTTCAGGGACATCCTGATTTTGCTGACAATCGAAATCATTTATAACAGCCATATCTTTGGCTACCCCGGCACAGGGATCTATTGAAGTATCAAATCTCAAATCGTCAATATAATAAACATCTGATATGCCATCTGTATCCACACCGGCATTGAAAAACAACACCAATTTTTGATGATTTTGATTGAACTGGCTGCTGAAATCGAAAGAATATTCCACCCAATCGGTTGTGTTTGAAATGGTGGCGTCAACTTCAATGCCGACAGAAGAACCACCTTCCAGTTTTGCTTTTAAAGTACCTGCAACATTTGTTTGCACCTTGATTTTAAAAGTGTTTTTTGTTGAAAGATCTATGGGAGCACCATAATCTATAATTAATGCATCCCAAGCGCCGGCTGGATCAATGTATTTTCCTATAAAAGTACTTTTATTGATTCCTGTTTCACTAGGATTTCTAATTACCTCTACGTCAGGAAGCAACATATTGTCCTGACATTGAAAATCGTTGATAATGGCAGGGTCTGCAGCCACTGGGGTTTCACAAGGAACCGTTTCAATAAAAGGATAAAAAGAGATATCTTCGTTGCATGATGTCATACTTATTATCAACAGAATAACAAGTAATAAATTGCTTGGTTTAAATTTAAAAGTTCTCATAAAATTCGGTTTTTGTTATTGTTAAAACTGTTATTTTGGATTTGATTCATTTAATAATTTTTTATTTTAGCCTAAAAGTTGTTTCAAGCAACTCGTCGCTGTTGGTTCCCACAAAAAGTTTAAACTCACCGGCTTCTGCTTTAAAACTCATATCTTTTGTGTAAAAGGCAAGATCATCAGAAGCTAGCGTGAAGGTTATTTTTTTGGATTCATTGGGTTCCAGCATCACTTTTTCAAAGCGTTTAAGTTCTTTTAAAGGTAGTGTAACACTGCTCACCAAATCACGCATATAGAGTTGTACAATTTCTTCACCTCCAAAAGCGCCAGTGTTTGTAATCGTTACGCTGATATTAATTTTTTCGTTAAATGCATAAGTTTTTTTGTCTACGGCAAAATCGGAGTATTTAAATGTGGTGTAACTTAAACCATAACCAAATGGATAAAGTGGTGAATTGGAAACATCAAGGTATCTTGACCGGAATCTTTGTTCAGGACCATTGAGTTCATAAGGTCTTCCTGTATTTTTCACATTGTAATAAATTGGAATCTGGCCAACATTTCTTGGGAAGGTCATGGTCAATTTTCCTGACGGATTGGCATCTCCAAAAATTAAATCGGCAATGGCGTAACCTCCCATTGTTCCAGGAAACCAAGCTTCTAATATGGCATCCATATTTTCATTTTCCCATTCAAGTGTCAAAGGTCTTCCATTCATTAAAACCAAAACAATCGGTTTGCCTATTTTTTTTATTGCTTTTAGCAATTCTTTTTGATTTCCCGGTAAATCAAGATTTGTTCTGCTTGCGGCTTCACCCGACATTCTTTCGGATTCTCCCATCACCATCACCACAACATCGGCTTTTTTGGCCAAGTTTATGGCATTTTGGAAATCGGTTGTATTTTCAGAATTAATTTCACATCCCGGTGTATATAACAAGTTAGCCGGATTTGAAATTTTTTCTTTGAAACCTTCCAAAACGGTTACAGGTTTTGTATAACGATCGCCGGCAGCAGTCCATGAACCTATAATGTTAAATTTGTCATTTGCCAAAGGACCAATTAATGCAATAACCTTATCGTTGGAAAGCGGAAGGGTTTGGTTGCTGTTTTTTAATAACACACTCGATTTTCTCGCCATATCTCTTGCAGCCTCAAGATGTTCTGGAGTCATTAACAATTCCTTTTCCCTTTTTTCATCACAGTATCTATAAGGATCTGAAAACAAGCCCAATTTATATTTTAACGCCAAAATTCTTCTTGCTGAAGTTGTAACCTGTTTTTCAGTGACTTTTCCTTCGGCAATAAGTGTTTTTAAATTGTTCATATATGCACTTGCTTGCATGTCCATATCCACTCCGGCGTTTATGGCAATTTCTGCGGCTTCCTTTTGGTCTTTTGCAACGCCATGAGGAATCAATTCATTTATGGAGGCATAATCGGTGACCACAAATCCTTCAAAACCCCATTCATTTCTTAGAATATCAGTCAGTAAGTATTTATTTCCGGTGGCAGGTACGCCATTTAAGTCATTAAAAGCAGTCATAAAGGTGGCAACTCCTGCATCAACAGTTGCTTTAAATGGAGGTAAATAAGTAGTTCTTAATTCTCTTTCCGACATGTCAACCGTATTGTAATCTCTACCGGCAATAGCGGCACCGTAAGCTGCATAATGTTTTGCGCAGGCCAAAATGGTATTGGTTTCAAATAAATCATCTCCCTGAAACCCCCTAACTCTTGCTTTTGCAATTTCAGACCCTAAATAAACATCTTCTCCGGCACCTTCTGAAGCCCTTCCCCAACGAGCATCTCTTGCAATGTCAACCATTGGCGCAAAGGTCCAGTGAATGCCTTCTGCGGAAGCCTCCGTAGCCGCAATTCTCGCGCTGTTTTCGATGGCTTTTAAATCCCAACTGGCAGATTCTCCCAAGGAAATTGGGAAAATGGTACGATGCCCATGGATAACATCATAACCGAACAATAGTGGGATACCAAGACGGGTATTTTCCACAGCAAGCTGTTGTAATTCTTTGGTGAATTTTACAGTGTAAGCATTAAAAATATTACCGACTTTTCCTTCTTTAATTAAATTTTTATAATTTTCATTAATGGTTGGACCCGTTTTTTCCCAATCGGTCGACATTAGCGTCAGTTGTCCAATCTTTTCTTCAAGTGTCATAATTTTGGTCAGACTGTCTAAAAAGGACTCCATTTTAGCATCATATCTGGTTTCAGAAGTGCTGCTTAAATCTCTTTTCGCAACGGTTGTGTTTTCTGAACAACTTATGAAGCTCAACAATATTGTAAAAAATGGAATTATGAAGTGTTTAATTTTCATCTGTTTAAATTTTATTTTTTAACGGTAACAGAGGCTGCCTGCCGGCAGGCAGGTTCGCCATTAATCATTCCTTTGTGTGTCAAAAATTGTAATGCTCGTATCATTATATTTTTAATTTTTATCCTGAATTGATCTGATAAAATAAATTATCATTTTTTACATCAGTTTTATTTTATTACAAGCAATCTGCGGATTGTTTTTTTAATTAAAATGTGGACTTGTAAATTCTAATTTTTTTAATCCTGCCTGCACTTCTGGGCTCGACATAAATAAATCCCACAGCAAACCGGTTCTATGATTTTCAATCATAATAATGATTGGACCTTGGTCAATAGCTAAATAATTGGTGGCATACCAGTTTTCCGTTTGGTTAAATGCATCATAAAAACCATAATTTCCCCATAATTTTCCATTGAAATTATAATAAAAATTCCTTAATGCCTGCATAGAATATTCCGGTGTATAAGGAAATGATGACAATGCCGCTGTAGGAGAAATAACCCCTAAATCGTTTGTTGGGCTGTGGGCGGAATAGCCTTGGTGGTCGTCACTTGCCGTAAGCCCCCAGCTTCCTGCGCCATATCCTACAAATTGCTTCGGATTTTTAATACAATATTCCCTATTTATAAGGGTGTGATTTACGTTTTGATCCCAATAATTCGCGTATTTATCAACTAAGTTTCTCGGATCTAATCCTAAAAATGAGTAATGTGCAAAAAATAAAGGTCCACCATATTCAGGTCCAAGCGGCAGTTTCCATTTTTGATAATATACGGTGCCATTGGTAAATTCATTTCCCGTTGCCCAACCATTATCATAAACAGATTTGTTAATGGAATGATTTGTTGAAGATGCTGCCAACACATAAGTAATAAGCGATTCGTTATATCCTCTTATTTCATGATTTATGGCCCAGCTAAAATTAGGAGACCAATGCCAAATCAGTACATCTTTGTTATTGGTGTACCAATCCCATTCTACTTCATTCCACAATTGGTTTATTTTAGCGCGAAGCGAATTTTCTTCGGGTGTATCTTTGTTAAAATATTGTCTTGCGGTTAGCAAACCCTGAATCATAAAGGAAGTTTCCACAATATCACCGCCATTGTCTGTTGAGAAGAAAGGTCTCACTCTCCCTGTATTTCCATAATACCAATGCGGAAAAGCGCCGTGAAAATGATCGGCGTTTAACAGAAAATCAGTTATTTTAAGCAGCCTTTCAACAGCTTGTTCCCGGGTAATATAGTTTCTTTCAACGCCCACCACAATAGCCATAACGCCAAAGCCACTCCCGCCGGTGGTAACAATGTTAGCCGCTTCACCGCCATACGCCTCTAAATTTGACCGCTCTAAAGCCAATCCGCTTATCGGATGCGCAAAATCCCAAAAATACTTGAAAGTATTTCTTTGCACCAAATCCAACAACTCAGTATCGGTGAGTTGTTGGGGTTGTGGGTATATTGGCTCCGCATTATTATTCTCACTTTTAGAACAGCATTGCAATGAAGTGAAAAGAACAACACTGACAAATAAAATACGGATATAGTTAAAATGTTTCATAATTTATGTCATCAATAAAGGATTGAACCTTTTATAAAATTAAAATATTTCTTTTTACACTATTGTAAAAAGTCTCTTAATTGTTTTTTAATAGCCCGGATTTTGTGTTAATAACCCCTTACTTAAATCTATTTGAGCTTGTGGAATTGGAAATAATTCGTGTTTTCCGTCAACAAAATTTTTACCGTGAGCTCTAAGTACGACTCCGGCTCTTCCTTGGCGTACCAAATCGAAATAACGGTCGTGCTCAAAAGCAAGTTCTAATCTGCGTTCTTTCCAAACAGCCATTTGATTAACTACAGGGGCATTTCCCAAACCGGCTCTATTTCTCACTTTATTTAGCGGTGTTGCAGCATCACCGCCTTGTTTTAAAGCAGCTTCTGCGTTCATTAACAGTACCTCTGCGTAGCGAAGGATCCGAATATTTTTCCCTGTTTGATCAGCATTCGTTAAAGCACTAGAGTAGGCTTTTTGATTGTACATAGGATTTGACACGGTATTAGGGACTAACCTACCATCAAATAAAGTTTCTCCTCTAAATATAATGGTGGCATCTTTTCGTGTATCTCCAACCTCATAAGAATCGGCAAGATCTTGTGATGGGGTGTTAAAGCCCCAACCCCAGCCACCAGCACCAGTGGCTCCTTGAACCACACTATACTTGTCCACTCCAGCAGCAGGGGTTTCCCCTCTTGCTTGTATTTCGAAAATGGATTCTATATTGTTTTCCCCTATTTCTTTCCAAATATCTTCATAGTTGGGAGTTAAACCGTAATCTCCAGAAGCTATTATTTCATTAGTTAAACTGTATACTTCCGGCCATTTATTTTGGTACATACTTACTTTTGCCAATAAAGCCTTTGCGGCTCCTTTTGTTACCCTGCCCAAGTCAACTGCTTCATATTGGCTTTTATTCAGCAGCACAGGTATTGCCTCTTGTAAATCTTTTTCTATTAAAGCATAAGTGGCCTCCTTAGATGCTCTTTTAAGAATATCACTCGCATCTGCGGCATTGGGATCCGGAGCTTCCGTTATTAATTGAACACCTCCAAATGATTGTACCAGCCTAAAATACATTAATGCTCTTAAAAATTTTGCCTCACCAATCAACCTGTTTTTTAATGTTTCATCAATATCAAATGCCTGCAATCTATTAATGGCTTGATTTGCTCTTTGAATACCGGCATAATGTGCGCTCCACACATCTGCAAAAGATAATGAGGAAGCGTCAAAGGCAAGCGCATCCAACAAATGTTTGTCATTTCCCGTATCGCCAGGAGTACCTCCTTTATCTGCATCATCAGTTGTGATGCTTGAAATGCCAATCCATGAAAATGAGCTCATTCCCCACTGCAAAAAACTGTTATACACAGCATTTACAAGTTCAGGCGCTTTGTCGGCAGTTAAAGCTTCTTCCGTTTCCTGATTGGATTCAACATTAATGAACTCTTCACTGCAAGAAATCATTAGCAAAAGCAATATAAATAGTGAAGCTTTATTGCGAATAGTATTTTTAATTAAATTTTTCATCTCTCTATGTTATTTAAAATGATGTGTTTATTCCTACAAAATATGACTGTAATGTTGGATATGCATACAGCTCTATTCCGGCAGTGCCGAGAGGTTCTCCTGACAATTCAGGCGTATAACCGGAAAATTTCTTAAAAATTAAAGGGTTTTTTGCCGATGCATATATTCTTACTTTAGAAAAGAACTTTAAAATATTTTCAGGCATCGTATAGCCCAAAGTAATATTGTTAATTCTAAAAAAGTCTCCTGATTCTAAATAATAGTTAGATGGCGGTGGAACATCATTAGAGGCAATTGCTCCGGTATTGCTTAGTCCGCCTGAAGTCCATCGGTTGTTAAATGTTGATTGTTCAATGTTTTCATTTCCAAAACGTTGTGCTTTTTTACCATTATAAACCTTATTGCCTACATTTCCATAGGTATCAACAGAAAAATCAAAATTATTGTATTCTAATCCAAAATTAAAACCGAAGTAATATTTAGGAATGTACGACCCAAAGAATTTTCTGTCTCCCTCATCCTTTATGCCATTTCCATTCACATCGTCATAAACAAATTCTCCCCTATCGTCAATTCCTATTACATCATATAAAAAGAAACTTCCCAATGGTTGTCCTACCGCAATTTTTTTAGTGTATTCCCCATTATCAATATCTCCGCCTCGTTGTTCATTAAAGAAAGGATTGGTTACTTTGGTAAGCTCATTTTTATTGTATGAGAAATTGCCGCCTATACTATATTTTAATTTATCATTTATGTTATCTGCCCAATTTAACAAAACTTCTACTCCTTGATTTGTAACCTCGCCAACATGGGAATTGTAAGGGTCAAAGCCAAAAACATCGGGAAGCTTTATTTCCAAAACAGCATTGCTGTTTACCCTTTTGTAATAATCTACTTCCCCGCTTAACCTATTGTTAAGAAGTGTGTATTCAACACCTAAATTAATCTCATTTGTTGTTTCCCAAGATAAATCTTCCTGAACGGTTCCTGTAATGGTGATTCCTTGCTGTAGGTCTTGATTTGGACCAAATGCATAGAATCCGCCACTCCCTGTTGTAGCTGTTACAATATTAAATGGAACGTTTTGGTTCCCTAATTCTCCATAACTGGCTCTTATTTTCAATTTGTTAAATACTCCTTCTTGCATAAAGGCTTCTTCCGTTAACACCCATCCGGCACTTACCGCGAAGAAATTCCCAAATTTATTTCCTTGTTGAAATTTGCTGGAACCATCTCTTCTGAAAGAACCATTTAAAAGGTATTTGTTTCGAAAATCATAATTTACCCTGACGATATAGGAATATAACCTGTCCAAAACACTAATTGACCCACCTGAAAGTTGGGTATTGTCTTCATCACCAATACTTAAATTGAATTTAAGATTAGAATTTAATGGAACATTATTTCTAGTACCCATTAAAAATTCATTTCTATTTTCTTCCGCAGTAATCCCTAATGTGGCATTAATAGTATGATTTTCATTAAATGTTTTATTAAATGTAACATAATTGTCTAAAAACCAACGATAATTATTGGTGTGGGTAACACTAAGCCTTGTTTTCGCAGGATTTTCAATTCCACCTTCAAAGTTAGCCTCAACATTATCGGGATCATTTGCTAAGTATGAACCTAATCTATCTTGAAAATTATAAAATCGTCCGTTTTCAGTTTCTACAGAAAAACGAGACGTAAATGTTAAAGGTTCTATTATTTTATAATCTGCTTTAAATGAAGCTTGGATTTTAAAGTATTTTTGTTTTTCGTCCTGAAAAAATAATTCTTTTACCGGGTTACCTACTTTATTAAATGCCACTGATGAACCAAATCTTCCTTCTGCATCTCTTATTGGAACAATTGGAGCTTGTCTATAAGCTTGTGTAAATGAACTATAACTTTTAGGGGTAATATTTGCCAATTGGACGCTCACATTTTGCGAAAAATTTAACTTGTCACTAATTTTATAATCTACATTGCTACGTAAGGTGAGCCTGTCAAAATCATTGTCTTTTAAGATCCCTTCTTCCTGGTTAAATCCAGCGCTAAAAAACGCTGTTATGTTTTCGGAACCACCTGATAAGGACAAATTGTAATTTGACACTTTTCCAATTCTTGTGACGGCATCTAACCAATTGGTATTGTATTGCTGGGTGGTGGGGAAAAAACCACTTGTGTCACCATCGTTGCTTGGATCATCATCTCTCCTTAAATCTCTTAAAGCAGCTTCATTGCTGTATGTTACAAAAGATGCGGCATCTGCCATTTTAACGGTGCTTAAAATATCCTTAAAACCAGTATAGGAATCAAAAGATACTTGCATTTTTCCGGAGCGGCCTTTTTTGGTAGTAATAATAATTACTCCGTTGGCGCCTCTGTTACCATAAATTGCTAATGAAGCGGCATCTTTTAAAACATTCATGGTCAGAATGTCGGAAGTATTAATATTATTGATGTTATTGGTTAATATTCCATCAACAACATATAAAGGGTCTCTTCCTCCTTGGATTGTCCCCAATCCTCTAATAATAACCGTTGAAGATGCTCCAGGAGCATCCGAGGCAATTACCTGAATACCCGCAGCTTTTCCTTGCAATGCTTGCGTTGGTTACCGGCTCCTTTGTCAGTTCGTCTCCTTTAATTGAGCTTACAGAACTTGTAAGAATGGCCTTTTTCTGAGTTCCATATCCAATAACAACAACTTCCTCTAAACTCTCGGCGCTGTCTTCTAGTTTAACATTAATTATATCCGATAATCCAATTACAATTTCTTTAGATTTCATTCCAATATAGCTAAATACCAATACATCATTTTGATTGGCA
>JAENXD010000154.1 GCA_016649745.1 Flavobacteriaceae bacterium
ATTCTTGACAAAAATAATAACCTGAGTATTGAACCGGTTGGTAAAATGCTTGCCGAGGCTGATAAAATAATACAGACAGTTTACGCTAAAAAAAGTTTTCAGGAGAAACTGAACGAAATGCAAGACCATGAAACTGTTGTTCAACCTACAATTATAGATAATCCAGATGAAATGCAAGACTCTGGAAATTTGATTCCTTCGGCTGTCTTAGACAAAAAGGATAAAATACAAGATCCAATCAAAATTATTTCTCCTGCTTTTATCTTTGACCAACTGGAAGATAATTTTACCTATGAAGAATTGACAAAGAGTCTAAATGCAGCAATTAAAGACCCTAAAATTACGGAAGATCAGGTTAAAATTATAAATAAAATGTTATGGATGGCTTCCGCACATTACGAGATTCATTTTTCAATTGATTCCGCCATTTCAGAAAGGGTTATTTTCCCAATATCAGCAACTGAGCAAGGTGGTATTGAAGATGCACGGTTTGTTAAATTCACCGATGATAATGGTGAAATAACCTATTATGCCACTTACACCGCTTATGATGGGATGACCATTCTTCCTAAGTTAATATGTACAACCGACTTTTATAATTTTAAGATATTGCCTATTAATGGTGATATTGCCCGTAACAAGGGAATGGCTTTGTTTCCAAGGAAAATCAACGGAAAGTATGCCATGCTTTGTAGAATAGACGGGGTTAATAATTATATTGCCTATTCAGATAAAATCAATATTTGGAATGATGCTAAAATGATACAACAACCCAAATATCCTTGGGAACTTGTACAAATAGGCAATGCCGGTTCCCCTATTGAGACGAAAGACGGTTGGTTGGTTATTACCCATGCAGTTGGTTCCATGAGAGAATATACGTTGGGTGCTTCACTGTATGATCTTGACAACCCAGAAATTGAGATTGGGAGGTTAACTGAACCGTTGATGGGTCCAAATGAATCGGAAAGAGAAGGTTCTGTGCCAAATGTTATTTATTCATGCGGTTCCATTATTCATAATGATGATTTGATTATCCCTTATGCTATGTCAGATTATTCATCCACTTACGCCACTGTTGATCTCAAGGAACTGCTGAAGGTACTTAAAACTCCCCCTAAAAAATAACAAGAAAAAGGCTCCATCATTGAAAATTCAATTGCAAGGAAGCAATCTTAATTTTCCCAAAAATTACTTTTTACAAGGGCTCGTTTAAGCCAAATAAACGCAGCCCATACCGAAGCGTGAATATTACTTACGGTTATTTCTATTTTATACCATTGATAAAATTTTGAAAAACCAATCTCTTTCTAACAAATTATCAATTACAAACTCATAGATAATCTGTGAATCATGTAACTATTTACATAAATTGTGTAACACTTTTCAATAATAAGTACCTCAAATTTGTATTATAATAATGATTATTAATCATATTCTAAAATAAAAATTATGAGTTCAGGAAAAGTAGTATTAGGTTTACTGGCAGGTGTTGCTGCAGGTGCAGTTGCAGGTCTTTTATTTGCTCCAGACAAAGGTTCGGGAACAAGAAAAAAAATTATCAAAAAGGGTAAAGATTATGAAAAAAAACTGGAAAAAAAATTCAGTAAAAATATAGACATGGCCAACAAAAAATTTGAAAATATTAAGGCTGAAGTTACTGACTTTACTAAAAAAAACATGCAAAAAGCAGAACAAGTTAAAGAACAAGTTACAGAACAAGTTAAAAAATAGTTAAGGTCAGAAAAACTGGAAGTACTATCATAAAATTTACATTTCGAAAATTGCCCTGTCAGGATTTTGTTAAATAGTTAAGTATAAAGTACCCTAAATTTATACTGCTGTATTTAAGTTACCCTGACAGGATTTTCATTTTACCTTGATATTACATAGGCAAAAATTTACACAGTATTTAAGATTGTTGTGCCTAAAACCCCAATTCCCATAGAAAATAGATTTCTTTATGATTCAAATACCATTCACTCATGAAAACTTCAAAAAACAAGAAACAAAACCCAAACCCAAACACAAATAATCAATCTGAAATCTTATTCATTACCTCCTATCCTCCAAGAGAATGTGGCATAGCCACTTATTCACAGGATTTAATAAAGGCATTAAACAATAAATTCAGCAATTCATTCTCCATAAAAGTTTGTGCGCTGGAATCAAATGGAAACACTTATTCCTATCCTGACGAAGTAAAATATACCCTAAAAACATCATTGGCTGCAGATTATGAGAAGTTGGCTTATGCCATAAATAAAGACAATAATGTTAAAACCGTTTTAATTCAGCACGAATTTGGCTTTTTCAAATTACAGGAAAAAGCATTTCATCAATTATTGATCGCAATTTCAAAACCAATTGTTATTGTTTTTCATACGGTACTGCCAAACCCTGATAAATTGCTAAAAGAAAAGGTGCAAAATATTGCGGCTGCCAGCAAATCAATCATTGTGATGACCAACACTTCAGCTGAAATATTAATTCAAGATTACGATATAGCGCCAAAAAAAATAACCATAATTCCACACGGAACCCACTTAGTTCCACGATTAAACAAGACTGCCTTAAAACTGAAATATCAGCTAAAAGGCAAGAAAGTGCTGACCACATTTGGTTTGTTAAGTTCAGGAAAAGATATTGGAACAACATTAGATGCATTACCCGCCATTGTTAAACAGTGCCCTGAAACAGTATTTTTGATTCTTGGAAAAACCCATCCGGAAGTGGTGAAAAACGAAGGTGAAATATATCGAGAAATGCTTGAGCAAAAAGTAGTGAAACTTTCCCTTCAAAATAATGTCAGATTTGTTAACAAATATCTTGATTTACATGAATTGTTTGAATATCTGCAACTTACAGATATTTATCTATTCACCGCCAATGATCCAAATCAGGCTGTAAGCGGTACTTTTGTTTATGCTATGAGTTGTGGCTGCCCAATCATTTCAACACCAATACCACACGCAAAGGAAATGTTGACCGAAGAGACCGGAATTATTTTTGATTTTCGCAACTCCAACCAATTGGCCACAGCCACCATCAAACTGCTTAACAATGATCGCTTAAGAAAAAAAATTGGCATAAATACCTTGCGTAAAATAGCTTCCACAGTCTGGGAAAATTCTGCCATAGCACATTCCAAATTATTTGAAAAAATGGACGATGAACGAATTTCATTACAATACAATATACCTGTCATTAACTTAAAGCATTTTAAAAAACTGACAACCGGTTTTGGAATGATTCAATTTTCCAAAATCAATCAGCCCGATATTGATTCAGGATATACGTTAGATGACAACTCAAGAGCACTGATTGCTATGTGTCAACATTATGAATTGACAAAAAATGAAGCAGATATAGACTACATTCATATATACTTTAACTTCATAAAATATTGTCTGCAATCTGAAGATGGTTTTTTAAATTATGTTGATGAACAAAGAATTTTTACCCCACAAAATAATACAGCCAACCTTGAAGATTCAAATGGAAGAGCTATTTGGGCATTGGGTTATTTAATTTCCATGAGTGCTTTATTGCCAAAAGAATCTCAAACTCTTGCCACGGATGCAGAATTAATGATACAACATGTATTGCTAAATATAGACAATATTCATTCTACACGTGCAATGGCATTTGCAATAAAAGGATTGTATTTTAGAAATAAAAAAAATAGCTCACTACAAAACTCCGCATTAATTAAAAAACTTGCGGATCGATTGGTTCAAATGTATCGCCACGAATCCAGCAATGAATGGCAATGGTTCGAGAGTTATTTAACCTATGCAAACAGCGTTTTGCCAGAAGCTTTGTTGTGTGCGTGGTTAGTTACAGGTGAAATCACCTATCAAAATATTGCCAAAACTTCTTTTGATTTTCTTCTTTCAAAGACCTTCAGAAAAAATAAGATAAAAGTAATTTCAAACAAAAACTGGTTAAATACCGAAGAAAACTTAAACACCACGCCTATTGGAGGTGAACAGCCAATTGATGTTGCTTACACAATTCTTGCGTTGCGTAAATTTTACAAAGTCTTTAAGGAAGAAACTTACCGATTAAATATGGAAATATCTTTTAATTGGTTTTTGGGAAGCAATCACCTGAACCAAATTATTTATAACCCTTGCACCGGTGGTTGTTATGACGGACTGGAAGAAAATTCTGTAAACCTTAACCAAGGCGCAGAATCAACCGTAAGTTACCTGATGGCAAGATTAACGATTGAGAAATTAATTTTAAACGAAGTAAATAATAAACGTCAAAAAGTCCATAGTTTGATATTAGGAATGCAAGATTAGCTGGTGCAATGTGTGAATAATATAACTTATTCATAAAATTATGTAACACACCGCTTGTTGAAACTGTGCATCTTTACATAGTAGTTTAAGCAGTGATTATTTAATAAAAAATTTGCATAAAATACAAATAAAAAAAAGTGGAGGCCAGAACCCACTTTAAAAACGGCTTGCTTAATTATACAAAATCTGATCACTGTATGGTAATTGGTTAGGGCAATAAAAAGCAAGAAATAAATTTAAATTTAAATTAAACAAAAATGAAAAAATTAATTTTAGTAGTGGCATTTGCATTGGTTTCAGCGGTTGGCTTCAGCCAGAATCCTTTAAGTGTTGGACAAAATCAGCTTAATGTAGGTGTTGGATTATCTGACAGAGGTGTACCGGTTTATATAGGCTTTGACCACGGAATTAGCAGAGATTTAACACTTGGAGCTGAGTTTTCTTACCGTTCTTATAATGAAAAGTGGAATAACAATAATTATGACCGTAATATTATGGGATTTTCAGGTAATTTAAACTACCATTTCAACAATGCCTTAAATATGTCTAACGAATGGGATTTTTATGTGGGTCCAAATTTAGGATTTTATGTATGGAATGATCCAGATAATTATGATGGTAATCACAATTCCGGATTAGGCGTTGGAGCGCAACTTGGTTTCAGATATTACTTATCTAAATCAGTTGGTTTAAATCTTGAATTCGGTGGCGGAAACGCTTTCTCAGGAGGAAAATTTGGACTTACTTTCAAATTATAACAGCTAAATTATAAGAATAAAAAACATTGGTTATACAGTCTGGTCAACAGCCTATGTTTCCAATGTTTTTTTTTACCACAAACCTTAAAACATAATAAAATGAATTTAAAAAGAATCTTTGGGGCATTGCTTACCGCCCTCGGAATTGGCGCTTTAATTTATACCGCCGTATTATTTGTAAATAGTGGTGACAGCAACTATGCCATTAAAACACTCGTTGTTTTTGGTGTATTGGGTATTGTATTTTTTATTGCTGGCATCAGTTTGGTGCGTACAACAAAAGACGAATCGTAGCATAAATTTCAAATTATCAGGACATTCATTATAGCAATTGCATATACAAATAGAACCCCATTCAGAAAAATAGAATAACAAAACAAATTTATATTAACCAAACTGTTATGAATGATCAGGATAAAACAAAAAAAGAAAGTGCTTCGAATTTAATCATTGCCAATAAAGAAAATGCCTATAAGTTAGCCAGTGCAAACAAAGCTGTTTCACATAAAAAGGACAAAAAAGGAAAACATTTAGATGCACTTATTAATACTAATGTTGACAATGCGTTGGCATTAAGCATTGCTGCAAATAAAGAACTTAATGCCCAAAACATTGAGAAAGAAAAACAAATAGTCGCATTAATTGAGGCAAAAGAAAAAGCAGAAGAAAGCAACAAACTAAAATCGGCTCTTTTAGCCAATATGTATCATGAAATAAGGACACCGATGAACGGCATTTTAGGATTTGCGGATTTATTAAAAAATCCAGAACTTAAAAACGAGAAGCAACGAAAATATATTCAGATTATTGAAAAAAGTGGCTCACGTTTGCTCAATACCATCAATAACATTGTTGATATGTCAAAAATACATTCAGGCCTTGTAAAAGTAAATCTTAGAGAGACAAACATAAACAAGCAAATCGAAAAAATTTATTCGTTCTTCAAACCAGAGGCCGAAAGCAAAGGAATAAACTTTGCTTTTAAGAATAGCTTGCCAACGAAAAAAGCGTTTTTTCTTACTGACTGTGAAAAAATATATACCGTGCTTATTCATCTTGTCAAAAATGCCCTTAAAAATACCCAGAAAGGTTCCATTGAATTTGGATATGGCGGCATAAATACATCAACCTGGAGAACCGAATTGTTGTTTTTTGTGAAAGACACAGGCATTGGAATTCCAAAAAACAGGCAAAATGCGATATTTGACAATTTTACACAAGTCGATATTCAAGATAAAATGGCACAACAAGGAAACGGATTGGGTTTGTCAATAACCAAAGCCTATGTAGAATTGCTTGGCGGTAAAATTTGGGCAGAAAGCGATGAAGGAAAAGGCGCCAAATTTTATTTTTCCCTGCCCTACCGCATTGATTTGGAAGAAAAATTGTTGCAAAAAATGCCTCAGTGTTAGTAATGCAAATAAAAAATCAGCCTATACAACAATATTCATAAAAGAAAATTAAAAAAGGAAAAAAGTAAATAACACCTAATATAAATACCATGATTATCAAAAAAACCCTTAGCTCATTATTTTTGGCACTTGTGATTGGCAGCATAAGTTATCCAGTATTTTTGTTTGCAAATTCAACCGATGGAAATTTCACTACCAAAGTGCTGATTGTTTTTGGAGCAATTGGTCTTATATTTTTTATTGTTGGAATTGGTTTGATACGTACCTTAAAAAGTAAATATTAGTTTTTTTTACGCAGAACATTTGGTAAATAAATTTTTTGCAACACAAAAACCCATAAAATATTTAAAAATCGATTATAAACAAACAAATAAAACGCAAACATTATGAGAACAAAAACAATAGGAATCGTTATGGCCATTATAGGAATATTGATGATGATTTATACCGGTTTCAGTTATGTGACCACCGAAAAAGTGGTAGACTTAGGTCCAATGCACATGAATGTGGAAAAAGAGAACCCAGTGCAATGGTCACCAATTGTAGGTGCTATATTGTTGGTTGGCGGAATTGTGCTTGTTGTGATGGACAAGAAAAAGGTGTAGGTTATTGATTAAAAGTTATACGTTATAAATTTAAAGACTAGAAAAATTCACCGCGATTAACTCACCAATTAAGAAGGACTAGGGTGTGTAAAAAAACATAAGCAGGAATAAAAAAACAATACATTTTGATTTTATAAAACAGCATAATTTTTTATAAGTTATGCTGATTTTTTTTGAAAACCAAAATCACCTCAACCTTAGATAGTTAAAATTTAAATTAGGGGAAATATTAATAAATGTATGAATTGTGTAACTATTTTAAAAAATTGTGTAACCC
>JAENXD010000265.1 GCA_016649745.1 Flavobacteriaceae bacterium
AAATTGGAATCCTTGGTTTGAAGAAGACCCAACAATGGTAACTACTTATGCAGATACCACTTCAGGAGTTGGCGCATCATACAGTTGGAAGGGGAAAAAGACAAGCGGAACTATGAAAACAATTTCCTTGGTGCCAAACAAAGAAATTATACATAAAATTAATTTTGGAAAAAGCAGCTCACCGGAAATTTATTGGAAATTTAATGAAGGTGATTTAGGCACTGAAGTCGTTTGGGGAATCCGTGGTGAAAATTCATTTACCGAGAAATTTTATTGGTGGTTTAAAGGAGGCGTAGAAAAAAATACGGTTCCTATATACGACAGAGGTTTGGAATTACTGGAGCAGCATATCTTAAAAGAACTTGAAAAACATTCTTTTGAAACAAAAGGCGCTGTTGATTATGGCGGCACCTTTTATTTATACCAAACCACTTCTTGCAAAATAGAAGATATTGATAAAAAAATGAGTGAAATGTTTCCCGTTGTACTAAAATTTATGGTAGATAATAACATTGAAGCTTCCGGAAAACCTTTTACGCTCAACCATAAATGGGACGAAAAAAATAATACCGCGATGTTTTCAACCTGTATTCCAGTAAAAGAAAGGGTAATAACTACCGGTGACGTTTTAACAGGCTATTTAAAACCCCAAAAAACATTTAAAACTATTTTTAAGGGCGATTATAAATTTGCCAATGAAGCGTGGGAAACCGCCTATAACGGATTGGTTGCCCAAGGTTTTAAAGAAATTATAGGTGCTGAACCTTTTGAAATTTACACCGTTGGACCAAAAGACACCAAAAATCCGGCCAAATGGGTTACGGAAATTTATATACCCGTGAATTAGTTAAAGGTTTTATGTTAAAAAACGTAAATCCGTCACCCTGAGGGAGTCGAAGGGCGTAAATCGTAAATACTTTCTACACTTCCTGATGTCTAAAACATTCGGTTAGATCGACATTATAATCCTTCTGAACAAAAGTTTAAAAATATAGGAAATTCAGTTTTTTTAAATGGCAGTGGAAACAAGAGAAATAGCATTGCGATATTTTAATGACTAAATAATATAACTATTGGTCATTATAATATTTATTTATATCTTTGAAATAAAAAATGTTTGACAGAACAATTGAAAACACGATAAAACAAAAGATTAATGGCGGTAAAGCTATCGTTGTTGTTGGTGCACGACAAGTAGGAAAAACAACGCTGTTAAATGAGATTCTGAAAAATAAGGATTATTTATTTCTGGATGCTGACGACCCTTCAACAAGAAGCCTCCTACAAAGTCCAACAACAGAACAAATCAGAACATTTATTGGTGATTATAAATATATCTTCTTAGACGAAGCACAGAGAATCCCAGGAATCGGCTTGACTTTAAAAATTATAACAGACCAATTCAAGGGAGTCCAATTGTTTGTGAGTGGCTCTTCTTCATTTGATTTAGGAAACGAACTAAATGAACCCTTGACCGGCAGAAAATGGGAATACGAACTGTTTCCCATTTCGTGGGAAGAATATGAAAACAAAATTGGAATCATCAAATCGGAACAACAAATTGAGAACCGATTGCTATACGGATTTTATCCCGAGGTTATAAATAATCAAGGTAAAGAACGTGAGACTTTAAAAAATCTTGTCAATAGCTATTTGTATAGAGATATTTTAGCATTTTCAGATATTAGAAAACCTGAAGTCCTCGAAAAATTATTGCAGGCATTGGCATTGCAAATGGGGAGCGAAGTAAATTATAATGAATTATCAGGACTTATTGGGATTAATAAAATTACCGTTCAAAAATATATTGATATTTTGGAAAAGGGATATATTGTTTTTAGACTAAATAGTTTTAGCCGAAATATAAGAAATGAAATAAAGCAGAACAGAAAAATTTACTTCTACGACAATGGTATCCGAAATATGATTATCGGTAATTTTAATCAATTAGATTTAAGAGTTGATAAAGGAGCATTGTGGGAAAACTTTTTAGTATCAGAAAGACGAAAACAAAATCTTTATAAAGACACATTTGCTAAAATGTATTTTTGGAGAACAAAACAGCAGCAGGAAATTGATTTTGTTGAAGAACACAACGGACAAATTGTAGGATTTGAATTTAAATGGCGTAATAATAAGAAGACAAAATTTCCTCGAAACTTTATCGAAACTTATAATGCTGAGGGAATTGTAATTGAAAGAAATAACTTTAGAGATTTTGTAAAAATATAAGAATGCAAGTGCCCGAAATTGGTAGAAAATAAAAATAGTTTGGACTGATTTTGACATTGAGAACCTTAAAAATATTTTTGGCTACTAGGCTCAAAGCAACTAAAAATTTGCTCACAAAATTCTTAAATCAAAAATTTAATTTACACTTCCTGATGTCTAAAACATTCGGTTACGTGGTCATTGATCATTCCGGTGGCTTGCATATGAGCATAAATTACGGTGGAACCCACAAATTTGAATCCGCGTTTTTTTAGATCTTTTGAAATGGTGTCAGATAATTCGGTGGTTGCGGGGAGTTCGCTTAGTGTTTTCCATTTATTTTTAATGGGTTGTCCTTTGGTAAAACTCCAAATATAGTTTGAAAACGAGCCAAATTCCTGTTGAACTTCCATAAAAGCAATGGCATTGGCAATGGTGGCTTTTATTTTCAATTTGTTTCTGATGATGCCGGCATTCAGCAGAAGTTCTTCATATTTGGCTTCGGAATAATTGGCGATTTTTTTATAATCAAATTCATCGAAAGCATTTCTGAAATTTTCTCGTTTCCGAAGAATGGTAATCCAGCTTAATCCTGCCTGAAAAGTTTCCAAAATCAAAAATTCAAACAGTTTATCGTCATCATACACGGGAATTCCCCATTCCGTATCGTGATAAGCCATATAAAGCGGATCATTTTTGCACCAGCCGCAACGTGTTTTGTCCATTTCATTTCGATTTATTGGAATCGCTAAATTAAAAAAATTTAACATACAAATTGGCACTCTTTTTGTGATTTTAACTACCCTAAAACCAATTGATTATGAAAACA
>JAENXD010000277.1 GCA_016649745.1 Flavobacteriaceae bacterium
ATAACCTTCAGTTAAATCATTCATATGAAGTGCTGTTGTATGATAAGTTGGTAACGTAATTAAGTGATGAAAAATGCCTGCATCTCTTGCGCCATCTATTTGGAACGTTCTAATTTTCTCATCAGCACGATAGCACAATTCCGAATCATCATATTGTACATCCATTAAATTATTTCTATCATAGTCTGTCATATTTTCACCTTCTGAAAGCATTTCTTCATATGCCTGATTACGGAAATTTAATGTCCAATTAAAAGATGGCGAGTTATTGTAAACCAATTTAGCATTTGGCACAACTTCTTTAATTCTGTTTACCATATTTGCAATTTGCTTCACATTTGGTGTTGGAGTTTCAATCCATAGTAAATCTGCTCCATTTTGAAGACTTGTAACACAATCTAACACAACTCTATCTATATTAGAGCCATCTTTAAATTGATACAATCCATTTGACAATCTTACAGGACGCACTAATTTACCATCTCTTTTAAGAAACACATCATCTTCTTTAGCATCATTTATGTCAATTTCTTCTGCTTCTACAAAGGCTAAATATTGAGAAGCTAAATCTCCCGGCTCATTACTCACTGGTAATTTCTGCGTTAAACTAGCCCCTTCAGAATCTGTTCTTGCAACAATAATTCCGTCATCTACTCCTAATTCTATAAACGCATATCTAATTGCATTAAGTTTAGCAATAAAATCTTCATGAGGCACAGTAACTTTTCCATCTTGATGACCACATTGTTTGGCATCAGAAACTTGATTTTCAATTTGGATCGCACAAGCACCAGCTTCAATCATTTTCTTTGTTAACAAATAAGTAGCTTCTTCATTCCCAAAACCTGCATCAATATCAGCAATAATAGGAACTATATGTGTTTCAAAATTATCAATTTGCTTTTGCACATCTTCACCTTTTTCAAGTCTTCTAAATAAATCATTTAACTCAATTGCATCTGCTTGTCGTAAGAAATCATAAATTTCTTTAATTAATAAAGGTACGGCTGTTTTTTCGTGCATGGATTGATCTGGCAATGGTCCAAATTCTGAGCGTAATGCAGCTACCATCCAACCAGAAAGATATAAATATCTTTTACTTGTTGTTTTATGATGCTTTTTAACAGCTATCATATTTTGTTGCGCAACAAAACCATGCCAACAACCTAATGATTGTGTGTAATTTGAAACATCTGCATCATATTCTGCCATATCTTTTCTCATAATGGCAGCTGTATATTTAGCGATATCTAAACCTGTTTTAAAACGATTTTGAGCAACCATTCTAGCTGCAATTTCAGGATTTATTGCATTCCAAGTATTTCCATACTTAGCTTTAAGATCTTTTACTGTTTGTAAAGCAGAACTATAATTGCTTTGTGCTAAATTTTTCATAATTTTGTCTTGTATTTAATTTTTATGGTTATTTATATGAATCACCTTTTAATTTCGCGGTTTTTGGGTGGTTTTTTTATAGGTATTTATACGCTTTTAAGGTTATGAATTCTTCAAATTTTTCTGAAATCACCAGTGAATCAAACAATTCGATGGCCAGGTTAAATTTTCCGTTTTTGAAGGCAGCTTCTCCAACCAACGCTTTAATTTGATGGATTTCTGATTCCAATAATTCAGCATACAATTCAACCGTAAATTTTCTCCCGTCTTCCATTGCCGATTTATTATGAAGCCATTGCCACAATTGCGTTCTTGAAATTTCGGCTGTTGCGGCATCTTCCATCAAATTGTACAAGGCTGCGGCGCCATTTCCCGACAACCAGGATTCCAGATATAAAATGCCGACATTGATGTTTTTACGAATTCCATTTTCCGTAATTGTTCCTTTTGGCTGCTCCAACAATTGAGATTCAGTAATCTTTATATCGTTTCGTCTTTTATCAATTTGATTGGGCGATGGCATATATTGGTTAAAAACTTCCAAAGCCACAGGAACCAATCCTGGGTGCGCCACCCAAGTGCCGTCGTGGCCATTTTTTGCTTCGCGCTCTTTATCAATTCTCACTTTTTCGTAGGCGATTCTGTTTGCCTCTTCATCATCTTTTACCGGAATTTGTGCTGCCATTCCGCCAATTGCGTGCACATTTCGCTTATGACAACGCTGAATAACCAACAAGGAATAAGCTTCCATAAAAGGCGTTGCCATCGTTACCTGACTTCTGTCTGGCACGCTAAAATTTTTATGGTTTCTGAATTTTTTGATATAGGAAAAAATATAATCCCATCGACCACAATTTAATCCAGCCATATGGTATTTCAGTTCATAAATAATTTCATCAATCTGAAAACTTGCAGTAATTGTTTCTATTAAAA
>JAENXD010000135.1 GCA_016649745.1 Flavobacteriaceae bacterium
ATCAAGTTTGTTGGTAAACGATTGCAATTTACAAATATTTTGTATATTTGTGTTAAATCTCATTCTGGGTTTCCAGTTTTGAGATTTTTGTATTTATTAAAAAGTAAGTTATGAGTAATATTTCGTATTATACCCAAGAAGGGTTGAGAAAATTAAAGGATGAGCTGGAGTTTTTTGAGCGTGTTGAACGTACAAGAATAAGCAATGATATTGCGGAAGCAAGGGATAAAGGTGACCTAAGTGAAAATGCTGAATACCACGCCGCCAAAGAGGAACAATCCATGTTGGAATTAAAAATCGCCAAATTGAAAGAAGTGCTTTCTAATGCAAGGATAGTTGATGAATCTTTATTGGATACTTCAAAAGTACTGATTCATTCCACCGTAAAATTAAAAAATACAGCTTCTAAAGTGGAATTTAAATATACCTTGGTGGCTGATTCTGAAACGAATCTTAAAGAGGGGAAACTATCGGTAAATTCACCGATAGGGAAAGGATTGTTGGGTAAAAAAGTTGGAGATATTGCTGAAATTCTGGCGCCTAGCGGTATGATGGAATTTGAGATTTTGGAAATTACCAGAGGATAAATTTTTTATAAATAAACAATTAAGTAATTAGTCAATTAGTTAATGAGCAAATTAGCGGATTTAAGAAAAGAGATAAGAGACAAAAGTTAATAGAAATAAACGGTTCAGAATTATACAGTTACACTATTAAACGGTTAAACAAATAAATAAGGGTTTATTAATTTTGAGTAAAAATATAACCATGAGCACATTATTCACAAAAATAATTAATGGTGAAATTCCATCTTATAAAGTTGCCGAAAACGACGATTTTTATGCTTTTTTAGATGTAAACCCTAATGCAAAAGGTCATACGTTGGTGGTGCCGAAAAAAGAAGTCAACAAGCTTTTTGAACTGGATGAAGAAACCTATAATGGCTTAATGCGTTTTTCCAGAAAAATTGCTATTGCATTGGAAAAAACAATTCCCTGCAAACGTATCGGGATGGCCGTTGTTGGACTTGAAGTTCCGCATGTTCATGTGCATTTAATTCCTTTAGAAGCAATGCAGGATATTCAATTTATGCATAAAGTAAAATTGCTTCCGCAGGAATTTGAAGCTATTGCCAAATCGATTTCTGAAAATATATAAATATTTAATTATTTAGGAAGAAGCTATGAACCTTTGAAATTGTTAATTATAATTGAAGATTAAACATTTTCTATTGGCTTAATAAATAAAATATATTTTAATGAAATCAATTGAGACGACTTTTGAGAAAGAATTAAAAGATGAAATTGCATTACTACCAATTGTTGAATTGAAAACAAATAGTATAGTTTTAATGGAGAATAGCTATGTGAAAGAAATTCCAATACTTCTTGAAGGAACTATTAAGGTTCGTAAAACCGATGAATCTGGTAAAGAAATTATTTTGTATCAAATAAACCCAGGTGAAAGTTGTATCCTTTCCATAACAGCTTGCTTAAATGACAAACAATATTGTGTCGAAGCATACGTAGAGAAAACTTCAAAAATAGTTATGATTCCTGCCAACAAAGTTAAATTATGGATGGAAAAGTACAGTTCATGGAAACAATATGTTTATAATCATTATTATGAACGGTTTGATGAATTATTAGGTTTAATTGATGCTATAGCCTTTAAACATGTTGATTTACGTTTGTTAAATAAGTTAAAAGAATACCAACTTAAACAAGGTAATGACATTAAGATTACGCATCAAATTTTAGCTAAAGAAATAGGTACAGCAAGAGAAGTTATTTCTAGGCTCTTAAAACAACTTGAAAAAGAGAATTTTATAATACTTGAACGAGGAATTATTAAAATAATCAGAACATTGTAATCTAAGTCACGATATTTATTAAAAAATTTCAACTGTTTTTGTTTGTTATACAGGTATAAAAAAACATGCTGTTATTAGTTTGACATGGTGACGTACGTCACGATAATTATTTAACAGTTCATGTAATTTTGTACCTGTATAACATTTAAAAATTTAATAAAGATGAGAATTTTAATTTTACTAGTTTCATTTATGCTTTTAGGTCAAACAGCGCAACCTATTTATGCAAATAACCCTATTGAACATAATATCAATCATAAGGTAAATAATTACATTATAACTACAGGGGTTCCTGGCTATGTGCCTGTTATGATTATGGCTTCTGCAGAATTGATGGCCGAAGAAGGTGAGAATTTTGGAAAATTTGAAGTTGTTGTCTATGGCGAAGCTGTGAAACAATTTGCAGATAAGGAGGCAGGACAAAAATTAGTTGATATGGCAAAAGCTTCAGGCGCTACTATAGTTTTGTGTGATTTTGCTTTGACACACTTCGGTATTTCAAGAGAATCACTTCCTGAAGGGCTGAAATTTGTTAAAAACGCCTTTACTTACAATTTAAAAAAGCAAAAAGAAGGATTTTTCGTATTGGGAGTTTAGAAAATGTAAACAGTATAAAATTTCACCTAAATTAACCTAAGAAAAGTTGGTTAAAAGTAGGTATTAAAAGATCAGACTTCAATTTTTATGAGGTCTGATCTTTTTATATAGTGCGCAATTCTAACAAATAGGATTTAATTTAATTAATAAGTCAACTGATTTATATATTTTTTAGTGCCAATTAATCTGTAAGTTGTTTTTTTAGCGTAATCGCAAAAGTTGTTCCTTTTCCTAATTCCGATTTTAAAACGGTAATTTTACCGTTGTGGTAATCTTCAATAATTCTTTTGGCGAGTGACAATCCCAATCCCCAGCCACGTTTTTTAGTGGTAAAACCAGGAGTGAAAATTTTGTGCTGTAAATTTTTTGGAATTCCCTTGCCGGTGTCGTTAATAGTGATGGTTACATTTTTTTCATTTTCTGTGATTGCCAGTGCTATTTTTCCTTTTCCTTCCATGGCATCAATGGCGTTTTTTACCAAATTTTCGATAACCCAACTAAATAGCTGCAGATTTATTTTAGCATAAATTTCTTTTTTTGAGGAGTCAAATTTAAAAATAACCTGTTTTGAACTTCTTAATTTAAGATATTCGAATGAAGTGCTGGTTGCGGCAACAACGTTTTGTTCTTTCAATTCAGGAATTGAACCAATTTTTGAAAATCGTTCCGCAATAGTGTTTAATCGAGTTACATCATTTTCAATTTCTTTTATGGTATTTTCATTGGTATTTTCCAATCGTAAAATTTCTATCCAGCCCAACAGCGATGATAATGGCGTGCCAATTTGATGTGCGGTTTCTTTTGCCATTCCGGTCCATAGTTTGTTTTGTTCTGCTACTTTATTGGATTTAAAAAACAAATAAATAACGCTGGCGAACAACAATAAAATAAGGATTAATGCAATGGGATAATACTTTAGTTTGGTCAATAAATCCGAATCACGGTAAAAGATATATTGCTTTAGGCTTTCTCCCTTATAACTAACATTTATAGGTTTGTTTTGGCTTTTCATAATAAAAAGCTGTTTTGTCAAATAATTTTTCTTTTTTACTTTAAGCGTATCTAAATTCGCCCATTCGGTAATGCTGTCTTTTTCATTGGTAATAATCATTGGAATATTATGGTTGTTTCCAATAATTTTAGCTTCAAGCGAAATATCTGTATTTAAACTGGCGCTGCTGAAGCGTTCATAGGCTTTTGCCAAAATTTCCATTTTGGCGCGTTCTTCGTGTTTAAATTTTTGAAAAAAATCATAAGTATTCCAAAGAATAAGGGCAACAATGATAAATGAAGACAAGATTACTGTCCAACGAATTATCTGAGTATTCTTTTGTGAAGCCATAATCAAATATATAGTATAAGTTACTATAACTTAAAAATAAATTCTATATTATTTTAGGATTGAAATATTTATATTTGTTAAAAATGAAATGAGCATTACAAATTTTGACACACAAAGGAATGATTAATGGCGAACCTACCTGTCCGGCAGGCAGGCAGCATCTGTTCCCGTTAAAAAATAAAATTTAAACAGATGAAATAAATGCTAAGTATAGAACCAAATGACATTCCAACAGTAAAGTTACACGAATATTTGCTGAGCGCTATAGCGCCACGCCCAATTGCTTTTGCAAGCACGCTTGATGCACATGGAAACCCAAATTTGTCGCCTTTCAGTTATTTTAATATTTTTAGCGCAAATCCGCCAATTTTAATATTTTCACCTGCACGACGTGTGAGAGGAAATACCACAAAACATACTTTTGAGAATGCCAAAGCAACAAAAGAAGTGGTTATTAATGTCGTAAATTATGACATTATTCATCAAGTGTCACTGGCGAGTAGTCTATATCCACAAGGTGTAAATGAGTTTTTAAAAGCGGGTTTTACCATGCTTGCCTCTGAAATGGTAAAACCGTTCAGGGTTGGGGAATCACCAATACAATTTGAGTGTAAGGTAAAAGAAATTGTGGAACTTGGCACTGAAGGCGGAGCGGGAAATTTAATCATTTGTGAAGTGGTTAAAATGCATATAAAAGAGGAATATTTGGATAAAAACGGCGCTATTGATCAATATAAACTGGATTTGGTGGCAAGGGCAGGAGGCAGTTTGTACGCTCGTATGCGGGAAGGTTTTTTTGAAATACCAAAACCCTTGTCAACGCCGGGAATGGGAGTTGATGCCATTCCTTCCGAAATAAGGAATAGCGGAATATTAACAGGAAACGATTTAGGCATGTTAGCCAATGTGGAAGTGATTCCATCTGAAGCAGATGTTGATAAGTTTTCAAAAGAACATTTAGCATACATTGGAATTAATACGGCGAAAAAACATACATTTGCGAAAGAACTTTTAAAAAAAAATGAAGTGTTAAGTGCTTGGAAAGTACTTTTAATGAAATAATTTTAAATATGGAAATTACAGGAAAAATTAAAAAAATTGATGAACCTAAAACCTTCGGTGCAAGCGGTTTCAGAAAAAGAGAAATGGTAATAACAACAAATGAACAATATCCACAACCTTTGATGGTTGAGTTTGTGCAAGATAAATGTGATTTATTAAATAATTACCAAGTTGGCCAAGACGTTAAAATATCCATCAATTTAAGAGGAAGAGAATGGATTAATCCGCAGGGAGAAGCTGTTTATTTTAACGCAATTCAAGGATGGCGCATAGAAGCGGCACAAGCAGAAGGAACTGCTGGAGCCCAACCAATAACGCCAGCCGGAAAATTTGAAACTACTTCAGATATAGATGACAGTGAGCCGGATGATTTACCGTTTTAGTCGAATCTAAAATTATATAAAAAGAGAAAAACATCAGTTTTTCTCTTTTTTTGTTTGCCTATATTTGTATAAAATAATTGAGAATGTACTTGCTTTCAAGAGCGTTGGTATTTCCACCGGTAAGTTTGGCGAATGAAGATGGTTTGTTGGCTGTTGGAGGAGATTTGTCGGCCGAAAGATTATTGCTAGCTTATAAAAATGGAATTTTCCCTTGGTACAATCAAGGAGAACCCATTATTTGGTATAGCCCAAATCCGAGAATGGTTTTATTTCCGAAAAATTTGAAAATTTCTAAAAGTATGAAGCAGATTATTCGGAAAAATAAATTTAGGGCAACATTCAATCAAAATTTTTCGGAAGTAATTTCTAACTGTAAAAATAATTACAGAGAAGGCCAAGGCGGAACGTGGATTACCGATGAAATGGAACAGGCCTATATTAATTTACATAAATTGGGGGTGGCAAAATCGGTTGAAGTTTGGGAAGGAAACGAGTTGGTTGGAGGTTTGTACGGCATTGATTTGGGACATGTTTTTTGCGGAGAGAGTATGTTCAGTAAAAAAAGCAATGCTTCAAAATTTGCCTTTATTTATTTGGTTCAGAAACTGGAAAAAGAAAATTATAAATTAATTGATTGCCAGGTATATAATGAGCATTTGGCAAGTTTAGGGGCTGACGAAATTTCCAGATCGGCATTTTTAACCTATCTTAAAAAGTAAAAAAGACGTATTCATAAGTTCACTATCTTTAACCATTCATAAAAACATCAAAAATGGAGATTAAAAACGCACAGCTTGTCGTTGACAATTGGATAAAAGAATACGGAGTCCGTTATTTTAACGAATTGACCAATATGGCGCAATTGACAGAGGAAGTTGGTGAAGTGGCGCGAATTATTGCTAGACGTTATGGCGAACAAAGCGAAAAGGAAAGCGATAAAGAAAAAGATTTGGGAGAAGAATTGGCCGATGTGGTTTTTGTGGTTTTGTGTTTGGCAAACCAAACAGGAATAGATTTACAAGCTGCTTTTGATAAAAAAATGGAGGTAAAAACAAAACGCGACCATGACCGTCATCACAACAATAAAAAATTAAAATAAATGGATAGTTATAAAAGTAGTTCGTTTTTTAAATTAACCATAAGGTTTGCATTGGTATTTTTTGTAGTGATTACCATCATAAAAATAATAATTTCAATGTTTAAAAATGGAGGGATTTCAGGAATGGTTTCTGAATATTTTTCTGCTGAAATATGGCTGCAATTTTTAACAATACAGTTGGTGATGTCACTTGTTTATGGGTTGCTTATGGCGGGATATTATAAGTTTATAAAAAAATAATTTTATTTAAAGCCACTAATAATACTCAGGATGGAATCGTTGAAAATTAAGAAAATTGATAAAGTTATCAAAGGAAATATCCAAATTACGGGATCAAAAAGTGAAACAAACCGATTGTTGATTTTACAACAGTTTTATCCGAATTTAAAAATTGAAAATATTTCAAATTCCGATGATTCCGTTTTGATGCAAAAAGCATTGATAAGCAAATCTTCTGAAATAAATATTGGGCATGCCGGCACGGCGATGCGTTTTTTAACGGCTTATTTTTCTGTGAAAGAAGGTGCTGAAATTGTGCTGACAGGTTCTCATAGGATGAAAGACAGACCCATAAAAATTTTGGTTGAAGCCTTGACTTCATTAGGGACAAATATCCAGTATTTAGAAAAGGAAGGCTTTCCGCCTTTGAAAATTTTAGGAAAAAAGTTGGTAAATGATTTTGTTGAAATTGAAGGAAATGTGAGCAGCCAATATATTTCTGCATTGTTATTAATTGGTCCAACTTTAAAAAACGGACTGAAATTAAAATTTAAAGGTGAAGTAACTTCTGTTCCCTACATAAAAATGACGTTGCAATTGTTGGCTGAATTGGGAATTGACTATGTTTGGTCGAATAATTTGATTACTGTTCAGCCGAAACCAGCCATTAAACCAAAAACTATTGTGGTTGAATCCGATTGGAGTTCAGCATCTTATTTTTACAGTTTGTGTGCACTGAATCCGAATGCTAAAATAACGCTGTCATCCTACAAAAAAAACAGTTTGCAGGGCGATTCTGTATTGTCCACAATTTATGAAAATTTAGGTGTTTCCACCGAATTTAAGGGAAACGTCCTCATTTTAAGAAATACTTCAACCCTTCATTCTTCAAAAATGAAGGGTCTAAATTTAATTGAAGCACCGGATATTGCCCAAACCATTGCCGTTACCTGTTTCGGATTAGGGATTGAATGTTATTTGACCGGACTTCATACTTTAAAAATAAAAGAAACCGACAGGTTGGTCGCTTTAAAAAATGAATTGGAAAAATTGGGCGGTGATGTTATTATTACAAGCGAAACGTTGCTTTTAAAACCTTCAGTCAAAATAAACGAAAATATAAGTATTGCCACTTATGATGACCATAGAATGGCCATGGCTTTTGCGCCATTGGCTGTAAAAGTTGCTATTGAAATTGAAGATGCTGGCGTAGTATCAAAATCTTATCCGACTTTTTGGAAAGATTTTGACCAAATTGGCCGTTAATTGGCTGCAAAACAAACTTTTATTTTAAAACACTTGACAACGCCTATGCGGATGTTGTATCTTTGCCCTCGTTCTATAAAAAAATAGATGAAACGAGCATAACAGATTTTGATACACGAAGGAATGATTAATGGCGAACCTACCTGTCCGGCAGGCAGGCAGCAGCTGTTACCGCTAAAAAATAAAATTTAAACAGATGAAA
>JAENXD010000031.1 GCA_016649745.1 Flavobacteriaceae bacterium
TCCGGTGCGTTCAATTAATTTTTCAAAATACATTTGCACCCAGGAAGGAATTCCGCTAATTAAGGTCATATCTTCATTGATGGTTTCATCAACAATTGCCTCAATTTTGGTTTCCCAATCTTCAATACAATTGGTTTCCCAACTTGGCAATCGGTTTTTCGTTAAATAATTTGGAATGTAATGCGCGGCAATACCTGAAAGTCGACCCGTTTTAACCCCGTTTTTTTCATCCAATTCCGGGCTTCCCTGTAAAAAAATCATTTTTCCGTTTACGAAATCGGCCTTTTTAGTTTCAGCAATATACATTAACAATGCATTTCTTGCTGCGCTGATGTGCATAGGCATTGATTCTTTGGTAAGCGGAATGTATTTTACGCCCGATGTGGTGCCTGAAGTTTTTGCGAAATACAGCGGTTTTCCTTTCCATAAAACATCCGATTCTCCTCCAACAACCTTTTCTATATAAGGTTTTAACGCTTCATAATCTCGAATGGAAACCTGTTTCTTAAAATCGTCGTAAGATTTAATTTTGCTGAAATTATGTTCTTTGCCAAAAGTGGTGTTTTGTGCTTCGGCAATCAAATATTTTAAAAGATTTTGCTGCACTTTTACAGCATTTTTGCTTTGTTTATTAACAGAGGCTGCGATGTTCTTTGCAAATGGTTTTGCTAAAATTGACTTTATACTCATTTTATTCAAAATCGATATAATTAATTGGATTCACCGGGTAACCTTCATTCCATAATTCAAAATGCAGGTGTGGTCCTGTGCTAAATTCGCCTGTATCTCCTGCCGAAGCAATAACTTCTCCCGATTTCACCATATCTCCCTGCTCTTTGTGCAAAGCCGTATTGTGCTTATAAATGGAAATAAATCCCCTGCTGTGCTCAACAATAATCACGTTGCCGGTTTCGGCGGTCCATTCTGCAAAAATGACGGTTCCATCTGCAACTGATTTCACAGGAGTTCCCATTTTAACGGCAATATCTATGGCGAAATGTTTGTTTTTAAGGCTGTATCCATCGGTCACAATTCCTTTAACCGGAGAGAAAAAGACAATGTCGGCACTTTTTTTCGCTTCATTAAAAATACTGAATCTGTCGGCACTTTCAATATCCAGCCTAAATTCCTTATCAGTATCAGAAGGATTAAAGTTCATAGAATCTTTATCAAATTTCATCACGCTTGAAACGGAATCTTTGTCCAACTGAACTTCGGTAATTTTACCCGTTAACAAATCTTTTACTTTTTGAATGTATAAATTGTTTACCTCCAAAACCTGATTTAAGGAATCCACCTTATATACGAGTTGTGTTGCGTCTCTTTTTAATTTTGTGGAAGAATAACCTGGAATGTATTCTCTTAAAGAAGTAAATGCAATTAAAAAAATAGTGCTCACAATTAGCAATACAGAAAACAAAGTTCCAAAAATGAACACATTCAGCCTGGTTAAATTAAATGATAATTTTTCCTCAAAAGTATCTGCATTTAAAACAACCAACCGGTATTTATTAATTAAATGCTGTTTGAATCTAACCCTTTTTCTAGGTTTTTTTGCCATAATACTGCTTAAAAAAATATAAAAGCGAATTTTATATAATTAATATTAAACTACTTATTTAGAAGTGTTAAAACTTTTATAAAGTTATGATTTATAAAAGTTCATTTCATCTATATATTCCCATACATGGAAGGGCAACATGGTACTGATGTCCTTTTTGTCTTTTATAGCCTTCCTGATAAATGTTGATGAAATTTGAACAATAGGCGCATTTATTCTATGAATTTTTGGATGATTTATAAATTCCGGGATTATTTTTTCTTCAGAAATTCTTGGATAAATGTACAACTCATAATTTTTTAAGATGGTTTCGTAATTTTTCCACTTCTGAAATCCTTTCAAATTATCTTCACCCAACAACAAACAAAACTGATTATTTGGGAATTTCTCTTCAATATGAATAAGTGTATTTATTGTATAATTTGGCTGTGAAAGGTTAAATTCAATGTCAGATGTTTTTAATTTTGAATAATTTTCAACGGCAATATTTGCCATGGCCAACCTGTGATGATTGCTTAACAGCGTCGCTTTTTGCTTTAATGGACTTCTTGGCGTAACAACAAACCAAACTTGCTCCAAATCGGAAAATTCAACCATATAATTTGCAATAATCATATGCCCGATATGAATGGGGTTAAAAGTGCCAAAAAACAGTCCGATTTTCATTTTGAAAAGTTTATATGTAAAAAGTAATTGATTAAACTTCCAGAAACAAAAATTCGTAATTCGTAATTCATAATTTTATTGAATAAAATTTTTAACCAGATTAAAGGCTTCTTCTTTCGCTTTTTCCAAATCATCATTCACCAAAATAATATCAAAATCTTTGGCAAATTTTATTTCTTTTTCAGCCTTTTTAACGCGTTCTTTAATTTTTTCTTCACAATCGGTATTTCTGCTTCTTAGGCGACGTTCCATTTCATCAATTGATGGACTTTTTACAAACACTGCCAGGGTTTGCTCCGGAAATTTATTTTTTATGCTTAAGCCTCCAACCACGTCAATGTCAAAAATTACATTTTTGCCCTGTTCCCAAATTCGTTCGACTTCCTTTTTTAAGGTGCCGTAATAATTATTTTCGTAAACCTCTTCCCACTCAATAAAATCCCCTTTTGCCACATGTTTTTGAAATTCTTGTAAGGACAAAAAACAATAGTCTTTTCCATTTATTTCATCCCCTCTTTTTGGACGTGAAGTTGCTGAAATAGAAAAATCTAAATTTAATTCAGATTTCTTTAATAAATGATGTACAATTGTCGTTTTACCAGAGCCTGAAGGTGCCGAAAAAACAATGAGTTTTCCTTCTTTTTTCACTGATTTTAAGTTTTATAAAAGTTGTTGTTCCCGTTTTTATTACAACACATTTAAGTTTTGTTCTTTAATTTTTTCAAGTTCATCTTTCATTTGAACAACTAGTTTTTGCATATTGGCCAAATTCGATTTTGAGCCTATCGTATTAATTTCCCTACCAATTTCCTGTGTAATAAAAGCCAGTTTTTTACCGTTGGAAACGTCTTCCTTCAATTCTTTTATAAAATATTCCAAATGGTTTTTTAAGCGAACTTTTTCTTCTGTAATGTCGAGTTTTTCAATGTAGTAAATGAGCTCTTGCTCAAATCGGCTCTCGTCAATTTTTGTTTCAAGTTCCGAAATGGACTTTCTAAGCTTGTCCTTAACCTGCTTCATCCTCAACGGATCCAATTCAACAACTTTTTCTAGCAACAATTCAATAATTGAAATACGTAAAACAAAATCGGCATGCAAAACTTTGCCCTCATCAATTCTGTATTCATTAATTTTTTCAATGGTTTCCAGTATGCCGTTTTCAATTTGTTTCCATTCCTGCTCGTCCAATTCTTCTCTTTGAGATTTAAAAGCATCTGGAAGTCTTATGGCCATTTTTAATAATTCAATTTCATCAGAATCCACAATACCTCTCAATTGGTTCATGTATTCCTTCACCATATTTTCGTTTATTTTCGATGAATATTCCCCGCCATTTTCTTCAATATAAATGGAGAAATCTATTTTCCCCCGAACCAGTTCCGTAGCCAATTGTTTGCGAATATCCAGCTCCTTTTCCCTGTAATTGCCAGGAACCCGAACGTTTAAATCTAAATTTTTGCTATTTAACGATTTCAATTCAATCGTAATTTTTTTGGTCGGAAGTTGAAGTACGGTTTTACCGTAACCGGTCATTGAATGTATCATTTACAAATAAAATTTAAGCAAATTTAAGCATTTTAAGGCTTGTAATTTTAATTTTTAAAACTATTGCTATGTATTTTTAGTATAAAAACTATTAGTACTTTTGTGTAAAATAACCACAATTCAAATTAATTTTGGCGAAAATACCGCATTTATTAGTAATACGACTTTCCGCAATGGGTGATGTTGCCATGGCTGTTCCGGTTTTAAGGGCTTTAACAAAACAGCATCCTACCATAAAAATTACAGTACTTTCAAAATCTTTTTTGATGCCTTTGTTTGCCGATTTAAAAAATGTAACTTTTTATGCCGCAGAAGTTGATGGAAAGCATAAGGATTTTTTCGGAATCTATAAACTTTTCAAGGAATTAAAATCGTTAAATATAACCGCAGTAGCTGATTTGCATAATGTTTTACGCTCAAAAATTTTAAGATCTTTTTTTAAACTTGCTTTTGCTGAAGTGGCTTTTATTGATAAAGGCCGAAAGGAAAAACGTGCTTTAACCCAATCTAAAAATAAAGTTTTTAAACAACTAAAATCTACCCACGAAAGATATGCCGATGTTTTTAGAAATTTAGGATTTAAACTGAACCTTTCTTCACCTGAATTTCCTCCAACAAAACAACTTTCGCCCGAAATTATTGAAATCACTGGTGTTAAAAACAAAAAATGGATTGGCATTGCACCTTTTGCCACCTATAATTCTAAAATGTATCCTTTAGATTTAATGGAACAAGTTATTGCTGAATTGTCTAAACATCCCATAAAAATAATGCTGTTTGGCGGAGGCAAAAAAGAAAATGAGCTTTTGGAAGACCTTGCAAACAAATTTCCAAACACGCTAAATGTTGCCGGAAAACTTAAATTAGATCAGGAGCTAATGCTTATTTCAAATTTAGACGTTATGTTAAGTATGGATTCCGGAAACGCACATTTTGCTGCAATGTTGGGGATAAATACCATCACCATCTGGGGAATAACACATCCATTTGCCGGATTCGCACCCTTTAATCAGCCTTCTGAAAATGCCATTTTACCGAATTTGGAAAAATACCCCAACATACCTTGTTCCGTTTATGGCAATAAAGTTTGTGAAGGTTATGAAGATGTCCTGAGAAGTATTTCATCAAAAACGGTTATTAAAAAAGTTTTGGAAACTTTAAATTGATTGCTGTTTTAAGCAATTTCCGTTTTCGAAAATTAACTAAAAAACTTCCTTATTTTATAATTATTATGTGTTATTTTTGCTGAAAATAAGCACTTATGATTATCAACGTTTTAGACCAAAAACTTTCAATATTAAATAAATTTATCGCAGAAATTAGAGACGCCGAAACTCAAAAAGACGCGATGCGATTCCGACGAAATATTGAACGAATTGGCGAAATCTTAGCTTATGAATTAAGTCAGTCTTTAGAATTTGAAAACTCAATTGTTTCAACACCTTTAGGAACCAAAATAGTAAAAGTTCCTAAAAAAAATATTGTCTTGTGTTCTATTTTAAGAGCCGGCTTGCCTTTGCATAACGGACTTTTAAATTATTTTGATGAGGCTGAAAATGGATTTATATCCGCTTATAGAAAACATATAAATGAGACCGAATTTGAAATTGTAGTTGAATATTTTGCATCGCCTAATTTAGATGGTAAAATTTTAATTTTAGCTGATCCCATGTTGGCTACAGGCCAATCTATAGTAAGTGTTTATAACGGATTGAAAAAACATGGAACCCCAAAAGAAATCCATCTAGCTTGCGTTATAGGTGCTGTAGAAGGTATAGAATATGTGAAAAATCACTTCCCTGAAAATACAAAATTGTGGATTGGAACTGTTGATGACAAACTGAATGATAAAGGCTATATTGTTCCCGGTTTGGGTGATGCAGGTGATTTGTCTTTTGGTTATAAATTATCCAAATAAAGGCCAATTGAAATTAACAGAAAGGCGTATAAAATCAGATTTTTAAAAATCTTAGATTTGGTGAGTTGTATTAAATTTGAAATAATAACTCCTGAAGGAAAAATAATAAAAAATAATTCTGAACCATTTTTTGTTGGTGCCAAAAGGACGATAGCTATCGAAATTAAAAGATGATTTATCAATACGTCCCAGGAAAATTTAAAATTATTTCTGACAGAAACAACTTTTGGGGTAACCTTTATAAGACTCCAAATCAAAACCACAAACAGGAACAAAACGGGAATTAATAGCTTTAATAATGACGTATAGGAACTAAAATCAAGGTTCATTTCATAATTAAATCTGTCGTAATAATAAGTTGCGTTTTCAAAATAAAGGCAATAGGTAAAATAAATAAGCATTGGCATTGCAAATCCCACAACAGGAATAAATAAATTTTTAACCGTTAGTTTTTGATGTATAATCATACTAACATACACTAAAAGAAAATATAGAATACTCCACGAATAAATTAATGTTGCAATGCCTATCCAAAAACAGGCATCAAAAAGCTTCAATTTGGTATCTAGCCCAGATCTTAAACTGTAAATTTTCCTAAATCCCAACATCAACGCAATATTTGCAAAAACAATGTTATGTGAAAACATGGCTTCAGGAAAGATTCCCAACAAAAAAACAATCAAAATTAAGGTATACGAATTGGCTTTTGTCAGTTTATTTTTTTTGACAATAAAACTTACAATAAGCAGAAATAAAACGAGCCACATGAAAAAACCAACTTTTTTAACTAAAAATTGCAAAGACAATTCCCCTGAATGAAGTAAAAAAGTGGCGATAAAATAATAGATAAATAACAATACAACCACGCTAAAAATCGTTGCTGGTTTTGTTTTACTGAAAAAATTTGCTATCATTACTATATTTTATACTTTTGCCTGTAAATATAAATAAGTTATGATTGCAAACAATATTTTTAAAGCAATAGCTGATTTTTGTCAAAATGTTTTATTTGTGACTTTCGACAGTCTTCGGTCGTTGGATAACTGGTGGGTTCAAAACACCGTAAGTTGGGTGTTTTTTTTAATTGGCGTTCTTGGGTTTTTCTATTGGTTAGGAGAATTAAATAAACATACTAAAGCCGGGGAAAAATAATTTCTTATTCAAATTCATTCACATTTTCCTTTTTTTAATGAAACACAAATCCTGTGGGAAGCAAAAATAAACTCAAAAGATTTCGTGAAAACGAAACATTTTCCAATGTCATTCAACCAACACGAAAAGAGGTTATTGATGGTTTCTCCGTAAAAGGAAATTGGCATACAATTTTTAACAACAACAATCCGATTGTGCTTGAATTGGGCTGTGGAAAAGGCGAATACACCATTGCCTTGGCTCGTAAAAATCCAAACATAAATTATATTGGTGTTGATATCAAAGGAGCACGTTTTTGGCGCGGAGCTAAAATAGCTTTAGAAGAAAACCTTAGTAACGTAGCTTTTTTAAGAACTCAAATTGAGCTTATCAACCTGCTTTTTAATGAGAAAGAAGTCGCTGAAATTTGGATTACTTTTCCTGACCCCCAAATTAAATATACCCGCACAAAACACCGGCTGACAAATGGGGAGTTTTTAAAAAAATACCATCATATTTTAAAACCTGAGGGAATTGTTCATTTAAAAACGGATAGTGAATTTATGCACGGTTATACGTTGGGTTTGCTTCACGGTGAAGGGCATGAAATTATCTATGCACATCACGATATTTATAAAAATTACCATGCGCCTGAAGAAGTGACTTCAACACAAACTTTTTATGAAAGTCAGTATTTAGAAAAAGGCAAACCTATTACATACATTAAATTTAGGCTTCGTTATTAACCTACTTGTTAGGTTGAAAGTTAAAAGATTAAAGTTCAGTTCGTAATTCAAAAATCGTAAATCCTAAAAAACTAATTACCTACAACAAAAAACATTTGTAACGAATGGAAAATTCCGGCAATTTTTTTGAAAAAGTATATGAAGTTGCAAAACAAATTCCTTTTGGCAGGGTTACCAGTTATGGTGCTATTGCAAAATATTTAGGAACAGCGAAGTCGGCAAGAATGGTGGGTTGGGCAATGAACGCATCACATAATAATGTCGATATTCCAGCTCATAGAGTTGTTAACAGAAATGGATTGTTAACTGGAAAATTTCATTTTGACGGCACCAACTTAATGCAACAGCTGCTGGAAAGTGAAGGAATTGTTGTAAAGGAAAATCAAATTCAAAACTTCAATGACGTTTTTTGGGATCCATTTAAAGAATTATAACAATTGGTATTTTAGTATATTGGATTGTTGGTTTTTTGGGTTTTTAGCTATAGAACAGATCGGTTGAGACCCGTCCCTGCATTATATTTCACTTCAACTTTAAATTTTTTTAATTCCCCCCTTTGGGGGTTAGGGGGCTTTTGCAACTTTGTAACCTTCCAACTTTTTATATTCATTTGAACTCTGTATCTTTGTTGTTTAGAATGATTTTATATAAACAACATGGCATATACAAAAAAAGACATCTCAAATGCACTTGAAACCATCACTGCGCCTGGTGAAGGAACAAATTTAATTGAAAGTGGCGCAGTTAAAAATATTGTAACTTTTGATAAAGAAGTTATTGTTGACGTAACCATCGCAAACCCAACGTTACAGGCTAAAAAGAAAATAGAAGTTGAAATTATGAAAGCGATTCACCAACACGTGGATGTGAAAGCTGATGTAAAAGTAAACGTATCTGTTATTACACCTGATAAACCTATTGAAAATACAAAACCTAAAGTTCCTGGAATTAAAAATATTATTGCAATTGCTTCAGGAAAAGGTGGGGTAGGAAAATCTACCATTACCGCAAATATGGCTATCTCATTGCAAAAAATGGGCTTTAAAGTTGGTATTTTAGATGCCGATGTTTATGGACCATCTATTCACTTAATGTTTGATGTAGCACATGCGAAGCCATTATCAGTAGAAATTGATGGCCATTCAAAAATGCAACCTATTGAAAGCTACGGCGTAAAAATATTGTCGTTAGGATTCTTTGTTGATGCCAACCAAGCTGTTATTTGGCGTGGTGCGATGGCGGGCAAGGCACTAAACCAATTGATTTTTGACTCACATTGGGGAGAACTTGATTTTTTATTAATTGATTTACCTCCGGGAACTGGCGATATTCACCTGTCAATTGTACAAGCAATTGCTGTTACAGGTGCCATAATTGTGAGTACTCCTCAAAATATTGCTTTGGTCGATGCCAAAAAAGGAGTGGCGATGTTTCAACAAGAAAGTATCAATGTTCCTGTTTTGGGCATTGTTGAAAACATGAGCTATTTCACACCTGCTGAACTTCCAGATAACAAATACTATATTTTTGGAAAAAATGGCGCTAAGAATTTGGCTGAAGACATTAATGTTGCATTTTTAGGTGAAATTCCTTTGGTGCAAAGCATTCGAGAATCAGGTGATGTTGGTCATCCTGTGGCACTTCAGGACAACAGCCCTTTAGAACTTGCTTTTTCAGAAATTACAAAAAACGCTTTGTCTCAATTGGTGAAAAGAAACAATGATTTACCACCAACTGAAATTGTTCGAATTACGACAATGAGTGGGTGCAGTACGAAAAAATAAACCTATGGAAGCGGAAGAACTTAAAAGAAATGTTGAAAATGCGTTGCAGGAAATCAGGCCTTATTTACAGGTTGATGGCGGAAACATTTCATTGGTTGAAATACGCGACAATATTGTTAGCGTTCAGCTAGAAGGTAACTGTTTGGGCTGCTCCGTAAACCAAATGACTTTAAAAAATGGTGTTGAAGCTACTATAAAAAGACACGCTCCTCAAATTTTAGAAGTTATTGAAGTTAACGGAATTTCTTTTTAGGTTTCAAAAATTTCAAAATAAAAAATGAGACTGCCTGAAATGGTAGTCTTTCTTATTAAGAATAATTGAATATTTTTATTTTGCTATGAAAAAATTTATACTTTTTTTTAATAGAAAATATCCATTTTTTATTAGTACCATATGGAGCATTATTTTTATAAGTATTGGTATTAGTTTAATTATTTTAATACTTAAACCTTTTGGTTTTATTAATTATGAAGGGAGTAAGGTTGTTGCTTCAATAGGGTTTGGAGTTTTAACTTTTACAAGTTTACTTTTTAATAATTTTATTTTAAAAAAACAGATGAAAAAGTTCACAAGTAAGTGGACTATATTTAAAGAGATATTATATTTAATTTTCCTTTTATCTTTTATATCAATTGCAAATTTTATTTTTTTTTCCATTATTATTGGTGATTTTAAATTATCTATAATTGGATTTTTATATGTTATATTTTTAACTATTACAATAGCAATTTTCCCTATTAGTATTATTACAGTGATTAGGTATAATAGAGTTTTAAAAAATGAATTAGGTTTGATAATTAGTTCAAATGATTATAAAAATAAAGATATTGATAAGGAAGGGAAAATGATATTTTCTTCTTTAAATAAGACTGAAAAAGATTTTTCTATATTTAGAAACAACTTTCTTTTTGTTGAGGCAATTAAAAATCATGTTCATATCTACTATTTTGAAGATGGTGAGGTAAAAACTAAAATTTTTCGAAATACTCTGATAAATTTAACAAATCAGATAGGTAAACCGGGTATATATAGATGTCATCGGTCTTTTTTGGTGAATCTTAATAATATTAAAACTGTAACTGGGAATTCAAATGGATTTAAAATATACTTTAAAAATTACAATCACCACGTTCCGGTTTCGAGAAGCTACACAAATGAGTTTAAAAAATTAATTTATTAAATGAAAAATTAAGCTTTTTCATGAATATTATTTAAATTAAAAAGCGATCTCCATTAAGTAATTAGAGACCGCTTAATTTATTATATGATTTTTATCTGTATTAATTCTGTATACTTTCTTGACTACAATTTTCTTTTTCTTGGTATTGCTTCAATTCAATTTCACCCCATTTTGGCTGTAATTTATCTATTGGTATGAAATTTTTAAACATCAATGCTATTTGTTCTAATTCTGAACAGATATTCTCATTACTCCCGCCTACAAATTTTGACATGTTATATTGAAAAATATATAGCATTAATGCGGGTCGAGGATTATTTTTATCAATGGTTTTAGCTTTTTGATAAGCACCAATTACATCTTGATAATATAGCTGCCCATTTTTTTGAGGGTCTAATGCTATTTTAGAATAATAATAATATCCGTCTAGGGTGATAATTTCTGATTCATTAGTGTTTTCTTTATTTTTCAACACTTCAATTTTTTCTTTAGCTTCTTTTAACAAGGCAAGTTTTTTATCTGTGTCAACTACAGACAAGGATAGTTTAATATCTAAAAAGGCTATATAGTACTCAGATAACCACTCATTCGGATACAAAGCACTTAATCTTTTTAATTTATTGACACTGGCAAACAACTCGTCTAAAGTCTTTTGTGTATTTATAGTTGTTAGCGTTTGCTCTAATTGATTGCTGAAAGTCATTTCTGAGTTTTCAGAATGAATGATTGTTGTTTGTGATTTTGAAGAAGAACTACAAGCTAAGAAGAAAATGGTCGTTATAGCTATTAATATATATATTTTCATGAGTTTAGTTTTTAATTTTAATGATTTCATTTTTTTTTATGTTAATTTTCAAATTGTTAAATTTTGGAAAAGAACTTGAATTGTTAGATAACCCGTATGGTTCTGTAGGAATAGAAAAAAGTTTATCGAGCTTTCCGTTTTCATTCAAATCCTGATAAATAGTAATTGCATATTCTCCCTCTTGGAGATTTTCAAAAGTGATACTCCCAACAAACTCGTTTATATTAATTTTCTTTTTTACATAAGGAGTTATAAGGAAATCTTTCTCTTTATTATAAATAGCAATATATAGCACTCCTTTTTTAATTAAAAGTCCTTCTATCTTAACCGTTAAAGAATATTTTCTTTCAATATCTCTATTGTTTGTTATTTTGGTGTTGAAACTAAAAATAATATTAGTAATCAATACGAGTTTAAAAATTTGATACATCATAAGCGGAATTGTTTTTGAGTGATATAAATAGCCCTACATAGAAAAAACGATCTCTTGAGACTTTTATCGGTTCATTTTCATATAAATCATTAATGTTTGGCGTGTTTGCATATCTATATCCAAAGGTGTTTTTTCTTCCTAAAACATTAGAAAGAGAAGTATATAATATTAACTTTTTATTCAATAGGAAAGTTAAATTCATGTCAAGACTATGGAAACTTTTAGTTTTACTGTTAATAAATCCTATAAGGTTTGGATTATTGTAAGGTCTTCCACTTGCATAGGTATTAGATAGCCCTAGATACGTTTTTAAAGATGGGATTAGGTATTTTAAAGATAGAGTCCCATTATGATCTGTTGCAAATAACGGTGTTGATTCTTCAGGATAGTTTTTATATAATCTTTTAGAATTATTATAAGAGTATGATACAGTATACTCTAAGTTTTTAATGGAAGTGTCATCAGTGAAATAAAAGTCTAATCCGCTACTTTCTCCATAACCATTGGAAGTATAATGACTATCTTCCATTAAACTTAAATTGTTATAATCTTTATAATATAATTCAAGTTTTAACAACCTCCCTTTGAAACTGTATGAAGATCCTAGGATATAATGAACGGCTGATTCTTGATTAAGTTTTGTTGAATTGTTAACTATAGTATTATTTTGGGGAGTTTGATAGTACTTCCCAAAAATACCAGATAATTGAAAATTATTATTAATATAATTTAAAGATAATCTTGGAGAAAAAGTTAATTTAAAATTATAAGAAGTATAATCTAATCTACCAGAAGCATTCGCATATAGTCCTTTTATCAATTTAAATTGATTATCTAGATAACCGGCAAAAATGTTATTATCTAAACCCTGATTTTGTATGACATTCAGTGAGGGACCCGTATATTGATTATGATAAGTTTTAATATAAGATTCAAAACCTGAGTTGAGCTTGTAAGTTGAAGAAAAACTCTTTCGTATTTTAACTTTGATATGTAATTCATTTTGATCTTCTTCGTAAAGATCGTTTTGTATTGAAGAGCTTTTATATTTATTTTTAACTTGTGAAAATGCAACACCGAAAAATAAATTGTAATTAGATTTCGTAAGTTTAGTAAATGTTGAATTTATGTAATAATTATTTTGATTTAAATCAAATTCTCTTGTAGGAAGGTTATTTAAGGTGTCTGTAATGTTTCTAATAAATTTTGTATTGTCATAGCCTAGGAACAATTTAAATATTCCTGAGTTACCTATTTCTGATTTGTACTGAGTTTGAGCTGACAATGTTTCATAGTTTTTTTTCCAATCATATCTATCAGGAAAAATAGAGTTATAGAACTTTAGATTAGTATATTCAACATTTCCAGAAAGTGATTGCTTTCCAAAGGAGTATGAGCCTCCTCCACCTATACTTAGAGGAGATATATTTATCCCAATCTTTGTGTTTGTTGAAACATCTTTGGTTTCCATTGGAAGTACTGAAGACAAAGCTTGTCCATATTCTAATTCATATCCCCCTAATGAGAAATTTATCCCTTTGAATAAAAATGGAGAAAATTTACTTCTTGCAGGAGTATTCTGAGCAGGACTTGTATAAGGCACTAAAACATGCATTCCATCAATAAACATTTGAGTTTCTTCTGCATCCCCACCTCTTACATATAGTTTTCCATCTTCACCAACTTTTTGAGTTCCGGGCAGAGATTGAATAGCCCCATAAATATCTCCATTTGAACTTCCAGTCATGACAATATCTAAGGCATTCATCTTTTCTATAGTTCTACTTTTTCCTAAACTAAAAGTACTTGCTGTTAAAAATATTTCATCTAAACTAGCTTCTTCTTCTTTAAGAGTAATATTTAGGTTTTTTAGATTTCTCACATCAGATACTTTCCTAAATTCTTTAAAGCTAATATAACTAACCACTAAGGTTACCAAACCGTTCTCTTGAGTTTCAAATGTGAATTCTCCTGTAGTAATACTGCTAGCTCCATCAATAGTTCCTTCTAAATAAATATTTGCTCCTGCTATTGGAGAACCTTTTTCATCTTTTACTATTCCATTTATTATATTTTGAGCATGTGAAGTACAAATAGATATTAAAATTAAAATGGTTGCTATTCTTTTCATTCTTTAAATTTTTCAGGAACAATATTATAGCCTATTTAATCGGAAATCAAATATTTATGCCCTTTAACTATTATATGTGATAGTTAACTAATCTGTATGATAATAGACTATGTTTTTGATGATTGTCTATCCCTTTTTATTTAATTAAAGATTGAAAAAATATTTTTATATTTGTAAAGTATGAAAACAGCTTGGGCAGAATTATTATTACTTCTTAAATTCTTTATCAAGAGAGATCCTGAATGAAAATATTCATAATTATAATTGTAAGCTAAAATTTTGTATCTTTAATATCTATGATTCTATCCTAAAACGATGAAAATCATTTAGATTAAAATTCATAAAAAAACTACTAATCCTTTTTAAGGAATTCATAACTAAAAAATTACAACTATGCCAAGATATTATTCATTAGGTAAAATTCCGCCAAAACGTCATACAACTTTTGAAAAACCTACTGGCGGATTGTATCAGGAAGAGCTTTTCGGAACCGCGGGTTTCTCTGGAATGTCATCATTAATTTATCATTTGAATCCGCCCACAGTGGTTACGGAAATCAAAAAAGTAAAAGATACCACTCCAAAAATCGCCATAGAAAAAAATATGAAAGCGCTGAGTTTTAAAGGATTTTCCTTAAAGCCCGAAGCCGATTATCTGGAAAGCAGAAAAACGGTATTTGTAAACAGTGATTTGCATATTGGCCTAGCCGCTCCAAAAGAATTTTCTTCAGCTTATTTTTATAAAAATGCCGATGCCGATGAAATGCTTTTTGTGCATATCGGCTCGGGAACTTTAAAATCGATGTATGGAAACATTTCTTTTAAATATGGTGATTATGTGGTAATTCCACGAGGAACTGTGTACCAAATAGACTTTGACACACAAGAAAACCGATTGTTATATATTGAATCATTTAGTCCAATTGTGACGCCAAAACGCTATCGAAATAACTTTGGACAATTATTGGAACATTCTCCTTTTTGCGAACGTGATTTTAAATTGCCAACCAATTTGCAAACCCATGATGAAAAAGGTGCTTTTAAGGTGTTCATAAAAAAGCAGGGCGTGCTTTGGGAATATACCTATAAAAACCATCCTTTTGATGCTGTTGGCTGGGACGGATTTAATTATCCATATACTTTCTCCATTCATGATTTTGAACCTATCACCGGCCGTATTCATATGCCACCGCCAATTCACCAAACATGGGAAGCCTTTGGTTTTGTGGTTTGTTCATTTGTGCCAAGAATGTACGATTACCATCCGAAATCTGTTCCGGCACCTTACCATCACAGCAATATCGATTCCGAAGAAATATTGTATTATGTAGATGGCGATTTTATGAGTCGAAATAATATTGAAAAAGGACAAATAACTTTGCATCCGGGCGGAATTCCTCATGGTCCACATCCAGGCGCCATCGAAAGAAGCATCGGAAAAAAATTCACCGACGAATTGGCCGTGATGATTGATCCTTTTAAGCCGGTGATGATTACCGAAGAAGCCATGAATTTGCAGGTAGATGATTATTATAAGTCTTGGATTGTTGATTAAAAAATAGACTAAAAGAAAAAAGATATTAGAGAAAAGACTTTAAATTATTATGAAAAGACATAATTATAAAAAATTAAAAATTTGGCAATTGGGTTTAGAAATCTCAAAAGATATTTCTGATGTTTTAACAGATTTCCCAAAACACGAAAGATTTGATTTAAATTCACAAATAAATAGATGTTCAATATCAATTCCTAGTAATATTGCTGAAGGTTCAGCTAGAACAGATAAGTCTTTTTCTCACTTTCTTAATATTTCATTAGGTTCTTCATTTGAACTTACAACCCAACTTTTAATTGCGCATCATAGAAAATATATTGAACTAGAAACATTAAATAAACTTGAAGAAAAAATAGAAGAATTTCAAAAAATGACAATGGGTTTTCAAAAAGGTTTAACCTAGTCTTTTGTCTTTATTCTCTTTTCTTTTATCAAAATACCTTTTAAAATGTCAAATCTAAAAAACAAACAAAATTTCAACTACGGATTGGAAAAAATATTTCCGGAAGCACAAGATTTTTTACCCTTATTGGGAACTGATTATGTGGAAATGTATGTGGGAAATGCCAAACAGGCAGCACATTATTACAAAACAGCATTCGGATTTCAATCGTTGGCTTATGCCGGACTCGAAACTGGCTTAATTGACAGAACCAGTTATGTTTTGGTTCAGGATAAAATTAAATTGGTGTTGACCACACCCATGCCAAACAAAAACAACCAAGAAATTTTTGACCACATCGAGAAACATGGCGATGGCGTAAAAGTGGTGGCGCTTTGGGTGGAAGATGCCACAAAAGCTTGGGAAGAAACCACCAGAAGAGGTGCTAAATCGTTTATGAAACCAACAAAAGAAAGCGATGAAAATGGCGAAGTAGTTCGCTCCGGAATTCATACCTATGGAGATACCGTCCACCTTTTTGTTGAAAGAAAAAATTACAACGGTTTGTTTTTGCCGAAATTTGTAAAATGGAATTCAAAACACAATCCAAGTGATGTGGGTTTGCGCTATATAGACCATATGGTTGGCAATGTCGGTTGGAACGAAATGAATATTTGGGCGAAATTTTACAATGAAATTATGGGATTTGCCAACCTGATTACTTTTGATGACAAAGATATTTCAACAAAATATACGGCATTAATGAGTAAAGTAATGACCAACGGCAATGGTCGCGTGAAATTTCCAATTAATGAACCTGCAGAAGGTGCCAAAAAATCACAAATTGAAGAATATTTAGACTTTTACAATGGTCCGGGAATTCAACATATTGCAGTTGCAACCAACAATATTTTGGAAACCGTAAAAGCATTGACAGAAAGAGGTGTAGAATTTTTGTATGTTCCAGGCTCCTATTATGATACCGTTTTAGACCGAGTTGGCGACATTGATGAAGATTTGGCAGCTTTAAAAGATCTCGGAATTTTAGTTGACAGAGATGATGAAGGTTACTTATTGCAAATTTTCACCAAACCTGTAACCGACAGACCTACACTTTTTTTTGAAATTATTCAGAGAAAAGGGGCGCAATCCTTCGGAAAAGGGAACTTTAAAGCCTTGTTCGAATCCATAGAAGCTGAACAAGAAAAACGAGGAACCTTGTAATTTTATTAAATATAGTAAAAGCTTAACTGCAAAGTGTTAAGCTTTTACTACTTTTGGCTCGGTAATTGTCCTTAATAAAGAAAACATACTTTTATCAAGAATCAATATGAGAAACATTACACACCTATTTATATTTTTAATTGCATTTACTTCAATTGGACAATCTGTTGAGAAAAAAGACAGAAAATCTTTTGAATCTGTTTCAAAAGTTAAAGATTCTCAGCAAAATTATGCTTTTAAGGGCGGAGAATGGCTAAAGTTTAAAATGAGTTACAGCAATTTTTTAAATGCCGGTTTTTCAACTATGGAAGTGAGGGAAACCACAAACAACCAAAAAGAAGCATTCCATATTCTTGGAAAAGGAAAATCTACAGGAATTGTGAGTTTATTTTTTAATGTAACAGACAATTATCAAACTTTCATGTATAAAGAATCTATGTTGCCATATCGTTTCATAAGAAAAATTGATGAAGGCGGATATACCAAAGATGAAGAAATTTTATTCAATCACGACAAAAACGAGGCTACCGTAAAAAACTATAAACACAATACCATTGATAGGCATCCTATTGGTAACGACATTCAAGACTTGCTTTCCTCTTTATACTTTTTAAGAAACCAAAATTTAACCAATTTAAAAGTTGGCGATGAACTCGAATTAAAAATGTTTATTGATAAAGAAGTCACCAATTTTAAACTTCGTTTTTTAGGAAAAGAAATTGTAAAAACCAAATTTGGCAAAGTTAAATCCCTAAAATTTAAACCCATGGTTCAGGCTGGGCGTGTTTTTAAAGAACAGGAAAGTTTGACCATCTGGATTAGTGATGATGACAACAAAATTCCGCTGCTCATTAAAGCATCTCTTGCTGTTGGCTCCCTAAGAGCAGATCTCGATGAATTTAAAGGTTTAGCACACCCTTTTAACATAATTTTTTGAAATTAAATTGTATTTTCGCAATTCATTTGTTGAATCAAATTTAATTGTAAAAGCAGTCCACTTTGAAAAAATTATTTGCCCTCTTATTCGTTGTCTTAATTATTGCCTGTAATGATAAAAAACCTGAAGCCAAGCTAATTCCTGCACCAAAAATCGTTTTTGAATTTGGCTATAGATTAAACGATTATAAGGTAATAAACGACACCATTAAATCTGGCGAAAATTTTAGTGAAATATTAAACAGAAACCACATTGACAACTCAAAAATATTTGAAATTGTAAGTAAAACAAAAGACTCTTTTAATATTAGAAGTCTCAGGGCAGGAAAGCCATACACCATTTTGGCAAAAAATGATTCTACCCAACAAGCGCAGGTATTTATTTACAGGCGTTCCCAAGTTGAATATACAATTATAGATTTTAAGGATTCAACAATTACGGTGCATAATGGAAAAAAGCCTATAAAAACTGTAATTAAAACAGCCTCGGGTATTATCACAACCCATCTTTCCCACGCCATCAAAAGTCAAGGATTAAATCCATATTTAACGTATAAAATGGCCGATGATATTTTTGCCTGGTCTATTGATTTTTCCAAACTTCAAAAAAACGATAAATTCAGACTAATCTACGAACAGTTTTACATAGAAGACACTATTCCCGTAGGAATTGGGAAAATAAAAGCCGCCTATTTTGAACATAATGATACGCCTTTTTATGCTTTTAATTATATGGTTGATTCAACCCACAAAGCTTCTGACTATTTTGATGATAAAGCCAATGTGTTGCGTCGGCAATTTTTGAAAATGCCCGTAAAATTCAGCAGAATATCATCAAAATACAATTTAAAAAGACGTATTGCCTATTATGGGAACAAAATCAGGCCTCATAAAGGTACCGATTATGCCGCTCCTATTGGAACGCCAATTGAGTCTACAGCCAACGGAACGGTCATTGAATCAAGGTATGCCGGCGGCAATGGAAATTACGTTAAAGTTCGACATAATGGCACTTATACCACTCAGTATTTACATATGAGCAAACGCGCAGTTAAAGTTGGCGATTATGTAAAACAAGGGCAAGTTATAGGTTATATTGGGATGACGGGAAACACGGCTGGTCCGCATGTATGTTATCGTTTTTGGAAAAACGGTGTGCAAATTGACCCATTAAGAGAAAAATTACCCGTTTCCGAACCTATGAATAAAAATAAAATACCGGCTTACCTTAAATTTATTGAGCCTTTAAAAATAAAATTGGATTCAATAGCGTATCCTCATCAAAATATTTTATTCTAATTATAAGATTCGCATTAAATGATCAGTTCAAGACCATGAAAAATATCAACCCAACAAAAACAAAAGCTTGGCAATCGCTAACTTCTCACTATAAAACTATAAATTCAGTTCATTTAAAATCATTATTTAACAATGATCTGGATAGAAAAAAGAAATTCACCATTAATTTTAATGACTTTGAATTTGATTATTCAAAAAATAGAATCACAGAAGAAACGCTAAAATATTTATTGGAATTGGCTCATGAAGTTGATTTAGAAAGTGCCATCAAATCCTATTTCTCAGGAGAAAAAATCAATAAAACTGAAAATAGAGCGGTATTGCACACTGCTTTAAGAAACCAATTAAATGAAGCGATTTTATTTGAAGGAAAAAATATCATGGTTGACGTAAAAGCCGCCCTGAATAAAATGGAATCTTTTACCGCTAAAATTGTTTCTGGGACGTGGAAAGGGTATACCAATAAATCGATTACAGATATTGTAAATATTGGCATTGGCGGATCGGATTTAGGTCCGGATATGGTCGTTGAGGCCTTAAAATATTACAAAAACCATTTAAATGTTCACTTTGTCTCAAATATTGATGGTGACCATGTTCAGGAAGTTATTAAAACCTTAAATCCGGAAACCACTTTATTTGTAATCGTTTCAAAAACATTTACCACGCAAGAAACCCTTACCAATTCAACCACCATAAAAAAATGGTTTTTGCAAATCGCTTCTGAAAGTGATGTTGCAAAACATTTTGTGGCTGTTTCCACAAACTTAAATGCAGCAAATGACTTTGGAATTGCCTCAGAAAATATTTTCCCTATGTGGGACTGGGTTGGAGGCCGATTCTCCTTGTGGAGTACAGTTGGTTTATCTATAAGTTTAGCTGTTGGTTTCAATAATTTCAAAGAGTTATTAATTGGTGCTTTTGAAATGGATGAACATTTTAAAACCACTTCATTTGAAAAAAATGCCCCAGTGATGCTAAGTTTAATAGGAATTTGGTATACCAATTTTTTTAATGTGGAAACTGAAGTTATTTTACCATATACACAATACTTCAGTAAATTTGCGCCTTACCTGCAACAAGCCATTATGGAAAGCAATGGTAAAAGTGTAGATAGAAATGGAAAAAAGGTGACTTACCAAACAGGAAATGTTATATGGGGAAGCACAGGAACAAATGCCCAACATGCTTTTATGCAATTATTGCATCAGGGAACCAAACTAATTCCAGCCGATTTTATTGGGTTTAGAGAATCCCTTTACGGAAACAAAGAACACCACACCAAATTAATGGCCAACTTTTTTGCGCAAACCCAAGCCTTGGCTGAAGGAAAAACCAAAGAAGAAGCCCATCTTGACTTAAAAACGCAAGGCAAAATGAATGAAATGGAAACCTTGTTGCCTTATAAAGTTTTTGAAGGAAATAAACCAAGCACTACCATATTAATAAACAAACTTACTCCCAAAACTTTGGGAAGCTTAATTGCTTTTTACGAACACAAAATCTTTGTTCAGGGAATTATTTGGAATATCTTCAGTTTTGACCAATTTGGCGTTGAACTGGGAAAAGAATTAGCCAATAAAAATCTTCAAAAAAAGTAATTTATAAGTCCTTAAAAAAGCAACCATTGTCTTAATTGATCATCTGTTAATAAGCTATTAACATTTAAATTATCGTAACGCAGTTTTAAAGGTGTTTTTTACTATTAAATGTATTCAATTTTACATCTAAATGAATTATATATTTTTAGTCAGCATATAGTCAATTTCATGTGCGACAGGTTAAGTTTTATAAGTGATAAAAACCAAAGAGATATATCTCATTTCCTCATAAAGCAACCTAAATTTATTACCGGCGTATGTTATATCTAGTGTTTTACTATGAATAAAATATGTTAGGAATCTAATAACTTCTTTGTGATAGTTGTGGGATTCATTTTAAATCTTAATTTATTTGGAAATATATATATTTTTTTGTTTATTTACATAATAATTGTGGCGAATATTCATATTAAAATAGTATTTTTGTTGCTTATTTAAATTTAAAAAAATAAATCAAAATCAAATAATCTTATGAAAAAAACATTACTGATAGTAGGAGTTTTAAGTATAGCTTTTATATCGCAAATTAGAGCCCAAGAGGCTGAAGCACCAATGGCACACCCGTACAATCAATGGTCTATTGAAGCTGGTGCAGGTTTTAATAAACCAGTACATGCTTGGACTGGCAATTATTCAACTGAGACAGTATCTCCTTACACACTTAATGTAGGCGCTAGGTATATGTTTAATGAATTTGTAGGTTTAAAAGCCATGTTTAGTTATGATAATATAAAATCAGCTGATAACACTCCTGATTTTGAAAGTAAATTTTACACATACTCTCTAGAGGGTGTTGCAAACTTAGGAAGAATCATGAAATTTGAATCTTGGACTAAAACACTAAATGTTTTAGGGCATGCTGGTTTAGGTTATTCAAGGTTAGCTCCTGAAGCTGGAATGTATAATGATGAAGTAGATCAAATGGTTAATTTCAGAGGAGGAGTTACTGGAGAAATAAAGTTATCTGATAAATTTGCAATAACAGGAGATATTTCTGTATTGGCAAATATTAGACAAGATTTAACTTGGGATGGACTCAACGTTGATAATCATGACAACATTCAAGGTATAATGTTTAATGGTACTGTTGGATTGGTTTATTATATGGGTAAAGCTAAAGAACATGCAGACTGGTATGTGATGAATGACAATTTACAAGAGCAAATCACAGGTTTAGATGGAAGAGTTACCGCTATTGAAGGTGATTTAAATGATGCTGACGGTGATGGTGTTGCTGATTATCTTGATAAAGAACCGAACTCTCCTACTGGAGCTACTGTTGATACTCATGGTGTTACTGTTGATAAAAACAATAATGGTATGGTTGATTCTTCAGAGTCTTATTTAGATAATACTTATGTAAGAAAAGATGCGGCTGTAGCAAATGGAAATGGAGATTTTCTTGCTAAATTGTTAAATGATGGCTATGTAAGTGTATTCTTTGACTTTGATAGTTCTAAAGTTAAATTGGCATCGTCTAAGGATGCTATCAATTTTATCTCTACTTATTTGAAAGATAATTCATCCGTAAATGCAGAATTATCAGGATTCGCTGATGAAGTTGGTGCAACCGAATATAACAATAAACTTTCTGAAAAAAGAGCTCAAGCTGTAAAATCAGCTTTAGTTGAAGCAGGAATTGATGCTGGTCGTATTACAATTAAAGGTCAAGGTGAAGTTACAGATAATGCGCATTATTTAGCACGTAGAGTTACTGTAAAACTTAAATAATAAAATAATAGAAAATTATACCGAATAAGGTAATTGTAAAGAGGCTGTCTAAAAAGGCAGTCTTTTTTTTGTTTATAATTTTGATAAGGGCTTGAAATTCATTAATTTCATGGTATGAAAAGTAAAGTAGTTTGGAAGACCAATAGTGAGAACCAATTTAGTCTTCTCCCACCCAGTTATGATGATTTGGTTCCAGATAATCATCCAGTTCGTATTGTCAATAGTATTTTAGATCAGATAGATCTGCGTTGCATCGAAGACACCTATAAAGGTGCTGGTACATCGAGCTATCCCCCAAGGGGTGGCGCACCGCAAACAAAGATGATGGGATGTTGAGGCTGTCTTTGGTAACATAAAACACAATATGAACTTCAAAAGGTTTATGCTAAGAGGTCTTGAGAAAGCAGAAACAGAAATCGGGCTTGTTGCAATGGCACATAACCTTAAGAAAGTAACTTTAGTGATATAAGA
>JAENXD010000244.1 GCA_016649745.1 Flavobacteriaceae bacterium
AAACAAGTTGTTTTCCAAGGACTTGAATCCTGTTAAAAGAAATTTTGACAAGTAATCTAATCCGTATTTAAACACACTTACTGCTCTTCTGCCATGTTTTTTTATTATTATTTTTTGGATGTTTTCATCCAAAAAGTCTCCCCCCGCTGGCGCGAGCGTCACGCTCGTGCTAAAAATTATGGAAATTAATATGAATTAAATTGTGTGCACGAGCAAGATGCTCGCGCCAGCGTATAAACTAAATTCACTTTAATTCAACAAAGTCTGGTATTGCTGATTTACATAATTAGGATTGGAAACTTCTGAATATTTATGTGAAACAAACTGGGCATTCTGCTTGTTGTAACTATTGGTTATTTTTTCAATGATTGCCACAGATTCAGCGCTGGGAATATCGGTAAACTTTACCAAGTTATTTTTTAGTTTATTGATATCATAAATATTGGTATTTTCTAAAAATGACACAAAAGGATCATATTTTGAAAATTCTTTGCTAAGTTCACGCAGCTTCTCAGAAATAGGCGTAATCGAATGAAAACTATTGTTGCTCAGTATAATAATGGTGATATTATCAGCATTATACCTTCTTAACGTGGTGCTAAATCCATTCCACACCCCATTATGATACACTAAATCCGCATCGGTTTCTTGTTTCAATCGAAAGCCAAAACCATAAGGCACAATTTTGCCGCTGTTGGTTTTGCCGGGCAAAAATGCTTTTGATAAAATGCTGTCCTTTAAAATAGTATGCTCTGTTAAAGATTGATTCCATTTAAACAAATCACTTGCGGTAGAATACACGCCTTTATCGCCCACAACGCCGTCATTCACCGTAAAAGGAATGGCGATATACGTCTTTCCGTATCTCCTAAAACCAACCAATTCCTCCTTTTTGGTGGCTTCATTTGGATTATGCACATAAGTATTCGTTAAATGCAAAGGCTTAAAAAAACGGCTGTCGAGAAAATCGCCCAAACTTTGGTTGCTAATTTTTGAAACTATGGAAGCCAATATAAAATAACCAGTATTGCTATAATCAAATCTTTCGCCTGGTTTAAAATAGGGCAGCATTTTTACTTTGTCCATGAGGTTTAACATGGCGGTATTGTCTGGCGGCAATTTACTTTTCCAGTTCTTTTCAGCCGCATACATATAGTTTGGAAGTCCGGATGTATGGTTCAACAAATGGCGAATTTTGATATTTTTGTAAGGGAAATCGGTTAAATATTTTGAAGCAAAGTCATCTAAATCCAGTTTGCCTTCTTGGTACAACAACAAAATTGCCGCAGCGGTAAATTGTTTGGAAACTGAGGCAAGTTGGTAAGTGTTAGTGCTGTCAATAGGATTTTTTAAACGCAGGTCTTTACGCCCAATATGTTCTTCAAACAATATTTTTCCATTTTTAGCGACCAAAATACTGCCGTTAAATCCGTACTGTTGGCCCAACTGACTGGTATAATTGCGGATATTTTCTATTGGAACCTTGTATGCCGCCATTAAAATTGAATTTTTCGATTCATTTTGCGAGCTGCGGGTTGAAGATAAATCATTGGAATTGAATAAATCGCCTGCTTTGTTTATACGATTCAATTGGGAATCTCTGTCGGCGCTATTTGTAACAACGTAAAAAAATAGCGACACAAAAAGCAAAACGTAAATTAGATAGGGTTTCTTCATTCTTGTTTTTTTCACTTATTTAATTAGCTGGAGGTTCTAAGAAAATTATAATTACCAATTTTTTAAACGCTCTTTTTCTGAATTTATTGGGTTTATGAACTCATTAAATAAAATAAACTTTACAATTATACAAAAATATTTTATAGTGCAACAAAAAAATCAATAAAATAGCTATTTAGGGCTTCAATATTAATTTGGATTGAATTTTATGCAAACCAGAATTTACAACTGATGTATATCATATTATAATTAAAAATTGAAGCCTAATTTTAATGTTGTAATCCTAAATCAACGTATTATGAAACTTACATTTTTTGGTGGCGCAGGAACCGTAACCGGCTCAAAAATATTATTGGAAGTTAATTACAAAAAAATAATGATTGATTGCGGCTTGTTTCAGGGACTGAAAGAATTGCGCATAAAAAACTGGGAAAATATACCGGAAGATTTTAAGGAATTGGATTTGGTAATTCTCACGCATGCGCATTTAGACCACACCGGCTATCTTCCCATTTTGGTTAAAAATGGCTATTCAGGCAAAATTTATTGCACCAAACCCACCAAAGATTTAACGGAAATTATTTTGCTGGACAGCGCAAAAATACAGGAGGAAGATGCCCGAAGAGCCAATGAACACCATTATACCAAACACAATCCCGCCAAACCTTTATATGAAATTGATGATGCCAAACTCACCATAACCCACTTTGAAACTTTTGATTTGGATACCTGGAATGTGATTGACGACCAAATAAAATTCAAATTTGTGAACAGCGGCCATATTTTGGGAAGTGCATTTGTGGTTTTGGACGTAAACGGAAAAGTCATTGTTTTCTCCGGCGATATCGGAAGAAAAGAACCTCTTATTTTACATCCTTTCGAATATATTGAAAAAGCCGATTACCTTGTGGTTGAATCAACCTACGGAAACAGAAATCATACCAGGTTTTCAGTTAACGAGTTGTTGCTGAAATACATAAATCATACTTTCAACAAAGGCGGAATTTTAGTAATCCCCACATTTTCGGTGGAAAGGGCACAAGAAATTATTTATTTGTTGAGCCTGTTGAAACGAGATCATAAATTGCCTGATATTCCTATTTTTCTTGACAGCCCGATGGGCGTAAATGCCACGGAAGTTTATTTTAAATACACAGACCGGCATAAATTATCGGATGCAGATATTAAAAGTATGTTGTCAACCGTCCATTTAATTACTGAAATGAATGCGTCTAAAATGATTGTCAATAACAAGGATCCTAAAATTGTATTGGCAGGAAGCGGTATGATTACCGGCGGAAGGGTGTTGCATTATTTGGATAAACTAATTTCAGACCAGAAAAACAGCGTTTTAATTGTGGGTTATCAGGCGGAAGGAACACGCGGAAAGGCTTTGCTTGCAGGCGATGATGAAATAAAATTCTTTGGCGAATACCATAAAGTGAAAGCCGAAATTTTTAAGATCAATGAATTTTCGGGGCACGCAGACCAAAGTGAACTGTTAGATTGGCTTAAACATTTTAAGGAACCGCCAGCACTCACCCTCATCAATCACGGGGAGCCGCACCAAAGCCAAGCCTTCAAAACAAAAATTAAAACGGTTTTAAATTGGAATTGCACCGTTGCAAAACTGAATAACGCCTATTATTTGGATGGAGATTTATAAAGTTGGAAGACCGAAGACCGAAGACCGAAGTCGGAAGTTTGCAGGTTGAAAAAGAATTTCGATTTTAACCGCAGAGCGCAATGTAAATTTTGGATTTTGGATTTTAATTTATGCACTTTTTAATTCTAAAATCGTAAATCAAAAATCGTATATCAATTTGCGTTAGGGAGTGAAGTGGAAAGCCCACAGTCGCGCTTTTGGGCGCAACGAGGACTTGCAGCGTAAAGCCCGACCGCCTTTTCGGCGGTAACGCCCAACAAAAATGTAGGCAAACAGAAAAAAAGTACAACAAAATTTAATTAAACCAGATGGTAAAATATTTGATTTTTGCCGCATCGGGAATTTGGTCCAAAGCCACTTCTGCCCTGCTAAAACTGGTCATGCCCAACTCTTTTTTATCGATAGAAATGGTGGCGTTCAATTCATCTATAAAAAGCGTGGCCGAAGTTAAGGTGGTTTCAACCTTATTTACCGTATAATGTTCGTTAATATCTTTAAACGTAGATTGCAGGGAAATGCCTTTTGAAGTTTTGTAGCGATTGTCGAATATTTGAATACTTTTAATCCCTGACGATTTATCGTTGAGATTTGTGGGCACAATTTCCAACAATAATTT
>JAENXD010000060.1 GCA_016649745.1 Flavobacteriaceae bacterium
ACTTATGGACATTGTTGAGACAAAACACGATAAAAGCTCCATAATATTGACCTCACAGATACCCGTAAAAATGTGGCATTGAGTGGATTTGCGAGGGAACTATTGCAGATGCTATTTCGGATAGGATAATTTATTCCTCACACAGGATAGAATTAGAAGGCGAATCAATGAGAAAAAGCAGACTCAAAAAACTAAAATAATTTGTTAAATTTAACCCATAAATCAGCTCTTAAAAAAGGGGGCACATTTTGACGGTATGGATGGCGCATTTTCATCGGTGTATCCACTTACCCTGAAAATTAAGTTAAAAAGTAGAAGAATTTATAATTTGAATACTTTTCTATTAGAGAGATAAATCGGGAACATGTCGGAGATTTTTTGCAATAAAAAAATGCAATCATCTTATAGTTAGATAATTGCATTTACAAGCTGTTGACCCACAAGGACTCGAACCTTGACTGACGATACCAAAAACCGGAGTGCTACCATTACACCATGGGTCATTTTGCGGGTGCAAATTTAGCCTAAAGTTTTAATTCGGCAAATAATTTGAAGTGTTTTTTTATAAAATTTCCATTAAAAATACTTTAAGAGTTATTTAGCATGGCATATCATCATAACTTTCCATAATTAATTTTTATTTTACTAAATTCGCTTCGGTTTAAATATTTAATATGAACGCATTCAATTTTACTAAATGGAACACCATTCTTGGATGGTTTACTTTTGCAATAGCCTTAATAACCTATACATTAACGCTCGAACCTACAGTGAGTTACTGGGATTGCGGCGAATATATCGCAACCTCCGTAAAACTTCAGGTTGGCCATCCGCCGGGAGCGCCTTTATTTCAAATGTTGGGTGCATTTTTTGCTTTATTTACAGGTGATGTGACAGAAATTGCAAAAATGGTAAACTTTATGTCAGCATTGGCCAGCGCATTCACCATTTTATTTTTGTTTTGGACCATCACCATATTGGCTAAAAAATTAGTGAACAGCGGTTCAGAATTAACCAAAAGTACATCGATTGCAATTTTAGGAAGCGGTGTTGTTGGTGCTTTAACCTATACTTTTTCCGATAGTTTTTGGTTTAGTGCGGTAGAAGCAGAAGTTTACGCCATGTCTTCATTTTTAATGGCACTTTTATTTTGGCTGGGATTGCGCTGGGAAGCGGAAATGGATCTGCCCAGAGGAAATAAATGGCTTTTACTCATCAGTTTTGTGGTCGGATTGTCATTTGGTGTGCATATTTTATCATTGCTTGTAATTCCTTCCATTGTATTTCTTTATATCTTCAAAAAATATAAAAATTTAAACTTTAAGCAATTTATTGTTGCCAATATTGCCGCAGTACTTGTATTGTTGCTTGTTTTTAAATTCTTATTTCCATTTACACTAAAATATTTCAGTGCTTTAGAATTATTTTTTGTGAATTCAATGGGAATGCCGTTTAATTCGGGAAGTATAATTGCTGCAATTTTATTAATTGCCTTTTTTTACTTTGCATTGCAATACACGCGAAAAAAACAGCAGGTTGAAGCGAATACCATTATTCTTTCCGTATTGTTTGTAATGATTGGCTTTTCATCTTGGACGATGCTTCCTATTAGAGCAAATGCCGATACCACCATAAATGAAAATAATCCGTCAAGTGCGCGTGAATTATTGGCTTACTACAATAGAGAACAATATGGTGACACCAATGTTTTTTATGACACTTATTATTCCATTACTTACGACAGAGAAGCCGACAAAAGCAATCCGACAAGAGATGATAAACCAAAGTATGAAAAGGATGAAAAAGCCGGTAAGTATATTATTGTAAATCATTATAAAGACGCGTTGCCAAACTGGAGTAGCAAACATAAGGGGTTTATTCCGAGAATGGTAAATACCGATGCTTCCGTAATTAAAAATTATAAAGCCATTGCCGGAATCCCGCAAAGCAGCAAAAGCCGACCTACTTTTATTGAAAACATTAAATTTATGGTCGATTTTCAATTTGGTTATATGTATGGCAGGTATTTTATGTGGAATTTTGTTGGAAGGCAAAATGATGAACAAGGACAGCTCGATTCACAAAATGGAAATTGGCTGAGCGGCATTAAATTTATTGACGAATTTAGATTGGGCTCACAAACGGATTTACCTTCTGATGTACTCGATAACAAAGGTAGAAATACCTATTATTTTCTTCCTTTTCTACTGGGAATTATCGGACTCTTTTTCCATGTTAAAAAAGATAAGAACGATTTTTACACCTTATTTCTCTTTTTCATTTTTACTGGTTTGGCTATTATATTTTACACCAATCCAAGACCATTTGAACCTCGGGAACGCGATTATGCCGTGGTAGGTTCGTTCTATATTTTTGCTATTTGGGTAGGATTTGGGGTGTTGGCGTTGTTTGAAAAATTAAAAAAATACGCCACAGAAAATTTGGTTGCCGTTGCCGTTACGCTTGTGACTTTGGTTGCTGTTCCTATGCTGATGGCTTTTCAGAATTGGGACGACCACGACCGATCAAATCGCTATACTTCTCGTCTAAATGCTACGGCTTACTTAGATTCTTGTGCAGAAAATGCCATTTTATTTACTATTGGCGACAATGATACTTTCCCGCTTTGGTATATGCAGGAAGTTGAAAATTACAGAACCGACATTAAATTGATTAATACCAGCCTTTTTCAAACCGATTGGTATATTGATCAAATGAAGCGAAAAACCTATGAGGCAGCTCCTATTCCATCGCAATTAACCCACGATAAATACAAATGGGGAACGTTGGATGTTGCCTATTATTTTCCTGAAATTATTCCGCAATTGAAAGATTCTGTAGTGGATATTAAATATTTTATGAAATGGATTGAAAGCGACCAGGATATTACTTTTTACGATTTGGATGATGACGGCATTACCGAAAAAATATTGCCAACAAACAAAATCAGAATTCCGGTTGACAAGGAAATAGTTTTAAAAAATGACATTGTCGCCCAAAAAGATTCTGCACTTATTGTCCCTTATATTGATATTCAATTTAATGGCGCGCTTACAAAAAGCCGTATTTTAATGCTCGACATTTTGGCTAATAACAATTGGAAACAACCTATTTATTTTACCGGTGGCGCACAAGCCGATGAAGAATATATTTGGTTGAAGGATTATTTGCAATTAGATGGAATGACTTACAAACTGGTGCCAATTTCAACGCCAAACGATGGAAATTTCTTTGAAATGGGTCGTATAAATACCGATGTCATGTACAAAAATGTAAAAAAATGGGATTGGGGAAATATTACAAACGATAACATTTATTTAGATACAGAAACACGAAAAAACTCGGTAACCTATCGCAATAATATGGAACGTTTGGCCAGAGGATTAATGGAAGAAAAGAAATTTGACAAGGCTGAAGAAATTATAGACCTCTCCTTAGAAAAAATGCCTGTAAATAAATTTGGACATTACAGCATGCTCATAGGTTACGTAGATTTATACTATGGATTAAATAAAAAAGAAAAAGCCAGAAAATTAACTGCGGAATTAAAAACAGTTTTACAGGAAAACTTAAGATATTACAGCCAGTTTGATGAATCAAATGTTGAAGCCGTTTACAATGACATTGAACGCAGTTTATTAATGTATGACCAGTTGATTAAAACCGCCATTCGTTTTGATGATGAAAAATATGCCAACAGCCTTAAAGAAGAATATGTTGGTTATTTAAAATTATTTGATTTTTTAATCAGCGATGAAGATAAATAAAGTTTCGATTTCACCTTTCTGCGTTAGGAAGGTGAAGTTGAGATACTAAAATAATCGCAAACTCATGAAGCCCTATTTTATAAAAACCCCGAGCCTTTTAAAATTTATTTTAAAAAATTGGGTTTGGCGTTTATCCTCAAAAGAAAAAGTGCTTTATCTTACTTTTGATGACGGTCCGACGCTGGAAATTACAGAATGGACTTTAAATGAGCTCAAGAAACATAAGGCGAAAGCCACTTTCTTTTGCATTGGGAAAAATATTGCGGAACACCCAGAAATCTTCCAAAAAATTATTGAAGAAAAACACTCGGTGGGAAATCACACCAACAACCATTTAAATGGCTGGAAAAAACCAACTTCAGATTACCTCAAAAATATAGAAAATGCCGAAAAATATTTTGAAGAAAACTCAAAACTCAAAACTTTTACCCTGAGCTTAGTCGAAGGGCAAAACTCAAAACTTTTCAGACCTCCCTATGGGAAACTTACGCTTAAACAATCAGTGAAAATTAGAAAAAAAGGCTATAAAATAGTGATGTGGGACGTTTTAAGTGCCGACTTTGACCCTGCTGTTTCCAATGAAAAATGTTTGGAAAATGTAATTAGAAATATCCAAAATGGAAGCATCATTGTTTTTCACGACAGCGTTAAGGCTTCGGAAAAGCTAAAATTTGTTTTGCCAAAAGTTTTGGAATATTACAGTTATTTGGGATTTGAGTTTAGCCCCCTAACCCCCGAAGGGGGAACTGATATCGGAAAACAAAAAAACTAACCTCCGAAGTCGCTAAAATTGAATGTTATAAATTATAGGAATTAGCCATAAGGTAATTATTCATTATAATTTTTGAGATTTTAGATTTTAAAATAAATAATTGAGCGGTTAACACGAATGAATTTTTATAAATTCCCCCTTCGGGGGCTAGGGGGCTTTAAAAATACTGTTGCACCAAACTTATTAAGGTATTTGCATCCTGATCACCGGATTGACGCCATTTCATTTCCCCTCCTTTATAAATTATAAAAGTAGGGATGCCTCTAATTCTAAGCGCACTGGCAAGCGTCTCATTTTTTTCAATATCAATTTTTATAACTTTTGCCTTATCTCCAAGTGCTGCAGCCACATCTCGTAAAATATCATTGAAATCATCAGATTTTTCGTCTTCCCATTCTGTGTAAAAATCGATTAACACAGGGATCTCTGAACTAATTAATTCTCCGAATTTTGCCATAACCTAACATTTTTTTTGTGGAATGTTTAAAAAATAAATGTCTTACGCCAATTGAATTTTTAAATGTTGTATTAAAAATTTGAATTATTTTTAGTTCAGTTTAGAAATAAAAATTGAAGCATAGCCTAAGCTACGGTTCCATTTTATGACGACAAATGAGCTAAAAAGAAACGAATTTTATACGACATTTAAATGTTTAATTGGTATTGTATTTACAAATGTAACATTTTTATTTAAACAAACGGCACCTACTTCTTTTTCAGTGTAATTACCGTTATTTCAGGCCAAATTCCAACACGACCGGGAAAAGCCAAAAAGCCAAAACCTCTGTTTACATTGATATATTTTCCTAACGCTGTATAAATACCCGCCCATTGTTCATAAACATATTGTGCCGGGCTCCATTTTATACCTGGAATTTCAATACCAAATTGCATTCCGTGTGTGTGGCCGCTTAAAGTAAGTTGAAAATTACTTTCATGGTTTTTTATTTCGGCATCCCAATGAGATGGATCGTGACTCATTAAAATTTTAAAATCTTCCTTTTTTATTTTTGCTGAAGCCAAATTTAAATCACCGGCTTTTTTAAATCTTTTTCCCCAGTTTTCAACGCCAACCATGGCAATTTTATCATCGCCTTTTTCTATATAAACACTGTCATTCAACAATAAATTAAATCCAATTTGAGGATGCAAATCTTTAATGTCCTGAAAATTTTTCTCTTTCTCTTCTTTTGAATCAAAATGTACATATTCTCCATAATCGTGATTTCCCAATACAGAATATTTTCCATGTTTGGCTTTCAGTTTGCTAAAATGAGGAATCCATGGAATCATTTCATCTGCGGTATTGTTCACCAAATCTCCTGTGAATAAAATCAAATCTGATTCCTGTTCATTAATTAATGCAATGCCAGCATCTATTTTCTCAGCATCATCAAAACTCCCGCTATGAATATCAGAAATATGAGTGAGTTTAAACCCGTCAAAAGCCTCGGGTAAATCATCAAAATACAACGTGTGGTTTATGACTTGATAATTGTATTTTCCGCGAGCCATTCCATACAAAACAGAAGTAAACGGAATTACCGCAAGCGCCAAGGCAACTTTGCTCGCAAATGCCCTTCTGTCGGCCAAAAATGTTTTTGACTTCGCCTTGGAAAAGTAATTAAAAAAGCCTTTAAAAACCCTGAAAATATCCTCGCCAAACAAAACCGCCAACAAAATAATTTTTGGCATAATGGATAAAATAAGCAATCCAAAAGCCAGCATCATAGGTTGTGTCAATCCTCTGGAATCATTAAAAATCAACAATCTATAAACCAAATTGATTAATATACCAAAGGAAACTACCCAATAAAGAATTTTAACAATTTTATTTTTAGTGAGTGTTTTTATGGTTTGATAAGCATAAAAATCCACGAATAAAATAAATGCCACAAAAATAATCCAACGTATCATAAAGCAAAACTAATTCTATTTTATCATTGTTAAAATAATGAAGAAAAAATTAAGATGGTTTTAACAGTTTCTCCTCATCATTAGTTTTACAAGATAATTAGTATAGAACTGGTTTAAACTTTTTTCAATTGGTCACAAAATATTATTTTTCACTTACTTTTTGTCTTTTTTGAACTCCGTAGCGATGCTATGCAGTTAAAAAAAGCCTTCAATTGAGCAAAAAATTCCTATTTTTCGCTTCAATCAAAAAAGTTTAAACCACTTCAATATGAAAAAAATATATCACTTGAAAACTTGTAATACTTGCAGAAGAATTTTAAAAGAAATGGATACTTCCGACTTCATTTTACAGGAAATTAAAACCGAACCCATCACCGTAAAGCAGTTGGATGAGTTGTTTTCGCTTACAAAAAGTTATGAGGTTTTGTTCAGCAGAATGGCTAAAAAATACAAACAAATGGACTTAAAAAATCAACTGTTAACCGAAAACGACTACCGACAATTGATATTGGACGAATATACTTTCCTAAAACGACCGATAATTATTATCGGCGATGAAGTTTCTATTAGGAATCCTAAAAAAAGCCAATAAAAATTGATTATTACGCAATAAAAGTGGTTATAAATTGCATTAAACATATTAACAACAAATGTAAATAATTAGGTAACAATCAAGACACAATATTCCCATTTAAAATTTAAATTTGTTTATAATTCAAACAACTTTATTATTATGAAAAAATACTTATTTTTATTTGCTGCTTTAATTGTAGCAACAAGTGCAAGTGCACAGTTTTACGTATCCGCTAGCGGTGGATATTCTATTGGGAGTGCCAGTATTTTAACTGGAACTTCTTTAAACTCAGATTGGTCTGAGGCTACCAATCATTATGGAAGTTATGGTGAAGGTTTAAACACTCAATTTAGGGGTGGTTATTTTTTCAGTGACATGTTCGGTGTTGAATTGGGGTTAGGCTATTTACATGGTGAAGACCAAAATATTAGCTCTTATAAAACAAATAAATCAGACGCTGGTGTTACTTCAATTTCTGAATACACAGAAGGTACTGCACACGCAAGAGCTTATGGATTAACTGCTGCATTGGTTTATAATTTTAACCAAAACATTTATGGAAAAATAGGAGCTATTACTAAAGTTGGTGGAAAAACAGAGGCTGAATTTACTAAAACAACTCCAACTCAATTGGGCCCTGTTTTAGCTACCGGCGCAACTGATTACCACGGAAGAATACCACTAGGGTTTACAGCTGCTATTGGTTATAAATATAAATTAACCGACAATTTAAATTTATTTGCTGAATTGGAATATTTAGGAATAAATGTGACAAGAGACACTTCTGAATTTACATCTTTAACAATCACAACACCTCCTGTTCCAGCAAATGCTCTTTATGCAGGTTCTCCAGCAATGCCCGTTTCTACTTGGAATTTAGGGGATGCTCCTTTAGTGCACCCAGTTTTTGGAACATTGTACGCGCCTGCAGAAATCACTTATGTTGATAATTTAAGCACTACAAATACTGATCCATCAAAGGCATTATCATCGGTTGCTCCTTATTCTTCATTTGGAATTAACTTTGGTATCACTTATACTTTTTCAAAAAAGTAGCTAAAGAATAAGTAGTCACCATTAAACTTATTTATACTAAAAACCCGTTTAAAATTTAATTTTAAACGGGTTTTTTTTATTCTTTGGTTTCCTAATTTCTAGAAATCCTATTATCTGAATTTTTAATAATTTTGTTGAAATCACTTTCCAACATATTCATTTTTAATCCGAGAACCACAAAATCATTGTCACTTTTAATTTTTAACACAATTTCCCTGATTGCATTTTTATGCTGTAAAAAGTACAGTTGAACTTTATCTCCATGCTGATTTACGCTGAAAATTGTTTCATATTTTCTTTGTTTAATAAATCGCTCAAACTTTCTGTCTAAGGAAGTTGACGCATCAGAAAAGATCATCACTTTATAATGTTTCACTTTTTTAAACAATGCTTTATATTCCCCAACATCCTCTTTTGGTATAAATAAATTCGCAATAAATGCAGGTGAACTTATAGAAAACTCACATTCCTCTTTATTTTCTTCATAAAAAGAATTAAAGGATGATTTCGACGCACAAGAAGTCAATACTAATGCGGTAGCTAAAATTAAAAAACTGTTTTTCATAAAAAAAGGTATTTAATCTATGACGATCAAACACCTTTTTTGTAACATTTTGTATTGCTTTTTTGAAACGCTTTAGGTTGTGTTTACTTCATTCAAATAATGAAACTTCCCTCAAATCAATTCATTTTTTGTTTTCAGTCACTACTTCATAATTTTTTAGATAAGATTCTACCCGTAACGCTGCGTTTTTCCTAATATCTTCCCAAAATAAATTGATATCTCCTGCGTGGTATCTCTTCTTGCCCAAAACCAATAGCCGGTAAGGAAAATGCGGCAAGCTAATCCACAATAAACCATCTTTCACATAAACTTGTAAAGCCTCGGTATATATTTTATCGTCGGTAAATAAAAATCCTTTGTGGTCTGAGCGCTCAGATTCATTGCTCTTGTCCCAATCAACAGGATTAGAGACTTCTGTTCCTTTAAACCATTTATCATAACTTTTCGGATAATAGTTCTTTTTGAAGGTATTCCAACTTACAAAACCACCAGTTTGAGTTGGATTGGTCATCAATTTTAAATATTCAAATTCATTTTTTTTAACGGCAATCCCCGGAATATAAGCTGCAACAAGCTGGTTTTGTAAAGGTTTCCCGTCAAAAAACTCTTTCAAAAGCCGTATTGCATGGGTGGTTCCCTGACTATGTGATGCAATAATTATGGGCCTTCCATGATTGTACTTTTTCAAATAGGTTTTAAAAGCTTCTTTAACATCGCTGTAGGCTAAATTTAAGGCTTCTTCCCCCCCTTTTTCAAACTGTGTATAAGATCTTAAATGTGCTTGCCGATAATAAGGAACATACAATTTCCCTGCGTTTAAAAATGCAGAGGCCTGAAAATAAACAGCTTTATCAATCACCTTAACATTTTGAATGGAGTCAGCTACCGGCACATTCCATCTTAAATCCTTTTTTTCGATATTTAAGGTCGGATAAATATAAAAGATATCTGCATCTAAAGCTCTTGTGGTTGTTTGCCAGTGTTTTAAATTTTCGGGATAAGCATCGGGTAAAACAGCCCAAGTTGAAGCATTATCATAATTTGGAGATATAGGTGGTCGCTGAGACGAAAAAGATGGAATCACAGCGCTTTTACAGCTGCTTAAAACAACAAGCGCTAAAAAAAGCAATATTATTTTAATGCCAGTCAGGCGCTTTTTAACAAGCTTATTATTTTTTATATAACATAGGATTTGTATCTGCATCATTATACATTTTCATTTGCTTATATACTTTAACGTATTTTTCTCCCGTGGCAAAATCATGCAACAAATCATCAATTGCGGTAGATAAATCAACTCTTTGTTCCAATAAAACGTTCAATTTGTCTAGACATTTCGCTCTGTGTTCTTCTGAAGCCGTTTTGCGTGTGGCTTCTTCTTCCATATGGTAAATTTTTAAGGCTAAAATAGAGAGCCGGTCAATTGCCCAAGCCGGTGTTTCAGAATTAATTTTGGCGCCTTCTTTAACCTTTACATTTTTGAATTTATCCAAAAAATAACTGTCAATATATTCTACCATATCGGTTCGATCCTGATTGGAAGCATCAATTTTTCGTTTTAAAGTCAAGGCTTCTGTGGGATCGATATTGGGCAAACGAATAATGTCTTCATAATGCCATTGCACGGTGTCTATCCAGTTTTTCCGGTACAATAAATGCTCAAAAGAAGTTGGGTCAAACGGATTTTTAAATACTTGGTCAACATCATCAATTACATGATAATTTTTAATTACTTCATCAAAAAGTTTGTTGTATTGGGCTGCTTTCATCATTATTTTTTTAAAATGTGTAAATATTCAACTGTTGAAGTTGCTTTGTGATTTCTGCTTTCTGTTTTATCAGCCTTAAATCGCTGGTAATTTGTTGTTTTCAGGCTGTATTTTCCGTAAGAAGACATAATGCGCTGAACCTCTTCTTCAGCCATTAAACCTTCATTATTATAACTTAAAAACACATACTTAAAGTTAGCATTTTTAATCAATTCCTCAAAGGAATTTTTAACTTCGTTTTTTTTGCAATAATTAGATCGATAGTAGGCTCTCAGACCTGTTTTCCCCTGAGGCTCAAAATAATCGTATTTTGCGATGGTGTTTAATAAATGATAATTTGACCCATATTGGCGCTCATTATAAGGCGGATCCAAGTATAAAATATCTCCTTTTATTTTTTTGATTAAGGTATTGCTGTCCGCATTAAAAACCAGATTTTTATTGCTGTTTAGCGTAAATAAGGCAGGTTTTAAAATCATTTCTTTTTGAGCCGATTTTTTTATTTTTTTTAAATAAGCACCATAAACCGAAGCTGTGTTTGCCACTTTATCGGCACTTTCAATTAAGGATGCCAATAAAAAATAATAGTTGTCTTCAGTTATTTCATCAGCATTTTTCCAGATTTCAATTTGCTGCCGTATCGCATCTATTTTTTTCCCATTTTCTGCGGAAAAATACAAGCGTCCTTCATTCCCGTTTTCGCTGTAATTTTGAAATATAAACCCTTCCGATTCCTTTAAGTTATTTAAGAAACTGAGACGCTCCTCATAAATTAAAGATTGGTGGTTACCTATATAATTCCTGTTTAAAACATAACTGTAAAATTCAACATCATTGGCTATAACCTGCTTTACAAGTGGTTTAAAAGTTCGCCCAACACTTCCGGTTCCCGCAAACAAATCACAAAATACCAGATTCGATAAATCGTTCCCAACTGTGTCAATAATGGCGTCTTTTAAAAAAGAGGATAGTGTATGTTTTGATCCGATATAATTCACAATTTTGATTTATGATGTACGATTTTTAATTTACGACCCGCCTGACACGGGCAGGTTTACGATTTTTTTGAACGGACAGGTCGCGACCTCCTGTCCCTACTTTTTTATTGAATTGCCCAAATAACATCCGCTTTTATTGTTTTATTTTCAAAAGAAAAACAGTGAAGTTTTGTCAGGTCAAAATTAAGCAAATAAGCTGAAATTAGTTCGTTGAGCCAATGTATTTCAGCTTTTAATTTCCAGTGTTCATTTTCATTTTGATAATTTGCCAACACAATAAACAACCTGTTTTTGTGGTGTTTTCTTTGTTGCTGACTTTGATTTTCATACAACCACTCGATAAGTTCTTTTTTATGCAAAATGGCATAAGGAACCGATTTGTTGAAACCCTTTGGAAAAACTGTGGTTTTATGGTCGAAAGGTATATTTTCTATATAAAAATCGGTGAATTTGTTAAAAGAATCTGCGTGCGGCTTTACGTTTTCATGTTCGCAAAAAATGCTTTCAATGCCTTTTGCCGACCAATAATTAAACCATCGATTTAATGCATAATCCTTTAAATCGTTGTATTTTGGATGGTCTTTAAAGGTTGATTCAAGTTCTTTTAAAAGCGCGTCAAAGGACTCCGTTTTGTAAATAAAATTTGTTTGTTTGTCAAATTCATCGTCCTGCTTTCTCCCCCAAAAATAGTTGAGTTCTGTTCTTTTTTTAAGTTCTTCTTCCAGTAAAAGATAATTCATAGCATATGATTATAAGAACCGATTGTTGTGATTCCCAATAACAAAACGTCTTTGCGAATGTAACGCAGTGAAATGAAGCAATCTGTCTCTTATTATGGTTACTGCACCTGTTGAATTAGATCTAAACACATAACATGAAATTGCTTCGGCACTTGCCCTCACTCCGTTCAGCAACTTTCTCGCAATGATGAAAATTATAAAAATTTACGCTCAATTAAATCGATGAATCGTTGTTCAAATTCTTCTTTGGCGCTCCAATCATAATCGGGTTTTACAAACTCCTTGATGAAATTTTTGGCCTCGTCTTCGGTTTTAAAAGAGTTTAGCTGTGAAATTACCCGATTAAAATCCTGCTGACTTCCATCGAACAATTGGTTCACAAAAGCGATGCGGTCATTTAAACCCACCTGAATGTTATTCTTAAATAAAGCATCATTTAAAGAACGCTGTTTATTCCCTTGTTTTTCTATTATTTTTTTTTCAATTATAGGATTTTCCTTAGTTGCTCTTTCAAACAGATTGGTTGCAATATCTGCAGAAATAGCATCTTTAAATTCATCTTCCAAAGAGATTTGAAGCGAATAAGTTTTTTTTTCAGTCTCTTTTACTATGGTGTCTCCCTCGTTAAATAGTTCTTCCACTTTAGCTTCCAAAAACGCCTCTTTTTCTACTTCTACTTCTTCGCTGATTTCAATAGCCACCGAGCTTTCAAATTTAATTTCTTCAACCCAGGAATTTTGAATGTTATCCATAGTTTCTTCCTCGGTTTGGGACAAACTTGGTGTTTTTTCAATATAATCTTCCACAAATCGCAATACTGTCAATTTTTCATAAATATCTCGTACTTTTTTATGCAATGCATTTACATCATCCATGTTTTTCATTTGCAAAATGCTGTTTGCCAGACTAACCAATTCGGCTTCTAATTTTTTGTGCATAAGTTGACGTTTTAAATGAGTATTGGTGTGTAATTTTTAATAAATTTGTATCAAATCGAAATCGAAAAAATACAAAGTGGTTTTATAAAAACGAATGTAAAAAAATATGACCATACTTTTATTTTAAAATAAAAATATTACAATAACCTTTCAAGCGTGAAATTACAAAATGTTTCTTGAAAATACAGTAAATCATAACGAACAATTTGGCTGGATTGAAGTAATTTGCGGCTCTATGTTTTCTGGAAAAACGGAAGAATTGATTCGCAGGCTAAAAAGAGCCCAATTTGCAAAACAAAAAGTGGAAATTTTTAAACCTGCCATTGATACTAGGTATGACATAGAAAAAGTTATTTCGCACGATGCCAACGAAATCAGATCAACTCCAGTGCCTTCTTCCGCAAACATCAGACTTTTAGCCAGTGATTGTGACGTTGTAGGAATAGACGAAGTTCAGTTTTTTGATGATGAAATTGTGGCTGTTTGCAACGATTTGGCAAATCGCGGCGTTCGTGTTATTGTTGCGGGATTGGATATGGATTTTAAAGGAAATCCCTTTGGTCCAATGCCTGCGCTTATGGCAACTGCGGAATATGTTACCAAAGTTCATGCAGTTTGTACAAGAACGGGAAATTTGGCGCATTACAGCCATAGAACCGCCGCCAGCGAAGAAATTGTTTTGTTGGGAGAAACCCAAGAATATGAACCTTTAAGCCGATCGGCTTATTTTAAAGCCATGGCTACAGAAAAACTAAAAAAAGCCAAAGAAAAGAATGGGAAATAACCACGTTACGGTGCTTGAAATAGATTTAAATGCCATTGAACACAATTTAAATGAGTTTAAATCGAAACTAAATCCTGAAACAAAAGTCATGGCGGTGGTAAAAGCTTTTGGTTATGGCAGCAACGCTCTTGAAATCGCTAAGTTTCTGGCCCCAAAAGTTGCTTATTTTGCCGTCGCTTATTTAGATGAAGGCATCGATTTGAGACATGCAGGAATTAAAACACCCATTTTGGTATTGCATCCACAAAAAATTAATTTGGAGCAAATTATAAAGCTCAATCTGGAACCTAATGTTTATTCCATTACTTTACTAAAAGCCGTTATTGAAGAGACGAAAAGTTTAAAAGTTCGGAATTATCCTATTCATATAAAATTCAACACAGGTTTAAACCGATTGGGGTTTACAAAAAAAGACATTCCTGAAATTTCAGCATTGCTTAATAGTCAAAATTCAGTTTTTGTAAAATCCGTTTTTTCACATATCGCTGCCAGTGAAGATTTAAATGAGCGCGAGTTCACTTTAGCCCAAATAAATAACTTCAAAAAGATTTCGACACAATTTATAAGCCAACTTTCCACAACGCCTTTTAGGCATATGTTAAACACTTCGGGAATCATAAATTATGCCTCCGAAGCGCAATTTGACATGGTACGTTTGGGAATTGGACTGTATGGTTTTGCAAATGAAGACGCTGAAACTGCAAAACTGAGAAATGTGATTACCTTAAAATCGGTTATTTCCCAAATCAACACCATAGAAAAAGGAGATACTGTAGGTTATAACCGCGCATTTAAAGCTGCTGAAACCGTAAGAACCGCCACCATTCCTATTGGCCATGCCGATGGAATTTCACGACAATTTGGAAATGGTATTGGATATGTTTATATCAACGGCGAAAAAGCACCAATTGTAGGCAATGTTTGTATGGATATGATGATGGTCAATGTTACAGATATAGACTGCAATGAAGGTGATGAAGTCCTTATTTTCAAAGATCAAGACCACATTGAAGAATTGGCAAAACGAACAAATACCATCCCCTATGAATTACTCACAGCCATCTCACAGCGCGTAAAAAGATCTCTGAAATAGCCCGTTTGTTAAGCCAATTATTTTTTTTATTAAATTAGCTACACCAATTCATTAATAAAAAATAATAAAATGGGAATGTTAAAAGAATTCAAAGAATTTGCAATGAAGGGAAACCTTGTTGACATTGCAGTGGGTTTTGTATTGGGTGCAGCTTTTAATAAGATTGTATCTTCATTTACCGGCGGTATTGTTTCGCCACTTATTGGATTGATTTTCAAGTCAGATTTCAAAGAGTTAAAATGGATTTTAGATGAAGGCACTGTCAATGAAGCTGGTGAAGTAGTTGGCGAAGTTGCCGTGCTTTATGGTGATTTTTTAACAAATCTTATCGATTTTATTATTGTGGCGGCTGTCATGTTTATGATGATTAAAGCCATTAACAAATCTAAAAAGAAAGAAGTTCCTGCTCCTGCAGCGCCCAAAGGTCCTTCTCAAGAAGAATTATTGATTCAAATTAGAGATTTACTGGCAAAAAAATAAACGAATTTTTCATTAAAAAAGCTGTTTAAAAAACACTCATTTTTTAACCGCAAGGGACGCTAGATTTTTCCGCAAGGCACGCATAGTACTGCTTTAAAAACTTAAAACTTAAAACTTAAAACTTTGCGAGCTTTGCGGTTAAACCGACTTTTTAGACAGCCTGTTTTTTACTTGCCTTTTTTCGATTCGTAAACCTCAGCTATTGTTTGTGAATTTTTAGGTTGACTTACAAGAATTAGTTCATCACCAACATTAACTTTTCCGGTTTGCAGCACTTTAAAATAAATACCACTTTTGGTGGAATTCCAAAATTGTTTAAGTATTTCCTGGGTTCCAAAACGAATTCCCAGTTTATAACAAGGCTCTCTAGGTTTGGTAACTTCCAACAACGCTTCGCCTAATTTATAAGTATTGCCAACAAATATTTGGGTTTCTTCCAAGTTTGAAATGGTTAAATTTTCACCTAACATGCCATAATTCCAATCTAAATTTGGGTACAATCCCTTCCAATACGCATAATGATTTTGGGAATATCCATAAACTGCCTTATCAATTCCTCCGTGATACCTTCTGTCAATCACAGCATCATTTTCAACTTCTTCAGCACCCAAAAAAACAGGATGATTTACAGGACACTTAAAAATACCCGTTTCAACAATTTTTCCTTTATAGTTAAGTACTTTTCGCTCGCCAATATTAACTGAAATCACCTTCATTTTTCTTCAAATTTTAAAAGTTCATCCGCAATTTTTCGGTCGTTGGACAAACGCGGTACTTTATTTTGACCGCCCAATTTTCCAATTGACTTCATATATTTATTAAACCCACCCTTTTCAATCAAGGTAATTTTTAAGGGTTTTAATATTTTTCCATTGATTAAATCGAAATAATAACTGTTTTGTTGTTGTAAAGCCAGGTCCACTTTACTCGCAAAATCGTTCAAATCTTCAGGCTTGTTTTCAAATTCCACAAACCATTCGTGGAAAGGCAATCCGCTTTCAGGCGTAATTTGCGGCGCCACCGTAAATTCATTGATGGTAATTGCAGTATCAATGGTTTGGGTGTTAATGGCGCGTTCCACTTCGCTGCCAATCACGTGTTCGCCAAATGCGGAAATAAAATGTTTAATTCTGCCGGTTACTTTAATTCTTGGCGGATTTATGGAAACAAATTCAACCGTATCGCCAATATCGTAGCCCCAAAGTCCGGCGTTGGTATTTAAAATAAGCACGTAGTTTATCCCGATTTTCACATCGGCCAAAGAAATTCTTGGCGGATTTTTATTAAAAAATTCCTCGGAAGGAATAAATTCATAAAACATCCCGTTATCAACCAATAACAGCATTCCTTTTTCTTGCTGCGAATCCTGATAGGCAATAAACCCTTCAGAAGCAGGAAACAATTCAATGGTATCGACTTTTCTGCCAATCATCTCTTCAAACTTGTTGCGGTATGGTTCAAAATTCACGCCTCCATAAACAAACAAGTTAAAGTTTGGGAAAATCTCACCCACTTTTTTTCCGGTGCGTTCAATTAATTTTTCAAAATACATTTGCACCCAGGAAGGAATTCCGCTAATTAAGGTCATATCTTCATTGATGGTTTCATCAACAATTGCCTCAATTTTGGTTTCCCAATCTTCAATACAATTGGTTTCCCA
>JAENXD010000065.1 GCA_016649745.1 Flavobacteriaceae bacterium
ATCTTTAATGGCCAACTTTTCAAAACGTGGTATTTCTGCCAATATTTCTGTCACTTTTTCAGCCGATAAACTTCGTTGCCCTTTTAAAATGGCATCCGTTTTTTGCACATTTAAAAAATCTACGGCAGCTTCACGCAAACCGTAAAAAGAGGTTTCCGCAGTATTTGGAATATATGAGAAAACCGTGTTTTTAATATCTCCTTTTATTTTTTCGACAATTTGAGGAAACACTAATTTTCCCAAATTTTTACGCTCTGTATAAATACTGGCATCACTTCCCCTTGAGAAATAAATGCGCTCAAAAGAACACGCCTTATTTGGTAACTGCTCCTTGATTTTAGCCATGGAAATTTTACCGCTTCGTTTTATAATTAACGCATGGCCTCTTTCTATTTCTTTTACATCGGCAATGGCAACATTAAAAACAGTTTGAATTGCCGGACGTTCTGAAGCCACCACCACAACCTCATCATCAGCATAATAAAATGCAGGCCGTATTCCTGAAGGATCGCGTAGCACAAACGCATCGCCATGACCCAATAAACCAGCCATTGCATAACCGCCATCCCAATTTTTTGCCGATTTTTTTAAGATCTTTTTAAGATTGATTCGCTCTTCAATCATAGGCGAAGCTTCCTTTTTGCTTACCTTAAATTCTTTTTTGATTTTTTCATACAATTTAGCAACTTCATCATCAATAAAATGGCCTATTTTTTCCATGACAGTCACCGTATCGGTCATTTCTTTCGGATGCTGTCCTATTTCAACCAAATCGTTAAACAAACGCTTAGAATTGGTCATATTAAAGTTTCCGGCTACAATTAAGCATTTGTGCATCCAATTGCTTTGGCGTAAAAAAGGGTGAACGCTTTCAATACTGTTTTTGCCAAAAGTACCGTAACGCACATGTCCCAAATACAGATTTCCAATATAAGGCGCATTGTTTAATTGCCACTGAACGTCATCAATTTTGTCTGGAAATTCTTGGTTTATACTATTTAACCGGCCGTTAATTTGACCGAAAATATCCTGAATTGGCTGATCTTCATTGGAACGAATACGACTAATATAACGCGTTCCCGGCGCTACGTTAAATTTTATGCTTGCCAAACCCGCACCATCTTGTCCGCGATTGTGTTGTTTTTCCATCAACAAATACATTTTGTTTAAGCCATAAAATGCAGTTCCGTATTTGTCTTTATAATATTGCAATGGTTTTAATAACCGCACCATTGCAATTCCACATTCGTGTTTAATAGCGTCGCTCATAGTTGTAGCATTAGTTGTGAATTTGAATAAAAAAAAGCTGTCTAAAAGAGCGGTCTTTTTTAACCGCTAGCGGCGCTAAGTTTTTCGCAAGGAACGCAAAGTGCTGATTTTAAAAACTTAATCCTTTGCGAACATTGCTCCTTCTTTGCGAACTTTGCGGTTAAGCCGACTTTTTAAACACCATCTTCATTTTAGCCTAATTCAATTTCAAATTGCGTTAATTGTTTAAATTGTAATAATCGTTTTTGAATTTCTTCATGAGTTAAATTTTCCATTCGCTCTGTGCCAAATTTTTCGACACAAAATGAAGCCAGGTTTGAACCAGAAATTACGGCACGTTTCATGTTTTCAAAGGAAATATCGCCAGTCTTGGTGATATAACCAATAAATCCGCCAGCAAAACTGTCTCCTGCTCCGGTTGGGTCAAAAACTTCCTCCAAAGGCAATGCCGGCGCAAAAAATACATTGTCTCCATTAAACAACAAAGCCCCATGTTCCCCTTTTTTGATGACTACATATTTTGGTCCCATTTCCTGGATTTTCTGGGCTGCTTTTACCAAAGAATATTCTCCGGAAAGCTGACGCGCTTCTTCATCATTTATGGTAATCACATCTATTTTTGCAATCACTTCCATCAACTCGCTCCACGTATTGTCCATCCAAAAATTCATCGTATCCAACACCACCAATTTTGGTCGCTTTGGAATTTGATTGATCACCGACATTTGCACAGCAGGGTGTAAATTTCCTAAAATTAAATAATCCGTATCTGTAAAATCTTTTGGAACAATAGGCTTGAAATTTGCCAATACATTTAAATCGGTAATTAAAGTATCTCGCGAGTTTAAATCGTTATGATATTTACCGCTCCAAAAAAATGTTTTTTCATCCTCAATAATTTCAATACCATCAGTATTGATATTCCTTTTATTTAATTTTTCTAAATATTTCTTCGGAAAATCGCCTCCAACAACAGAAACAATTCCTGAATAGATACCAAATTGTGATGCGGAAAGTGAAATATATGTCGCAGAACCTCCTAAAATTTTATCCGTTTTTCCAAACGGCGTTTCAATAGCATCAAAAGCAACGGTTCCTATAATTAATAATTTACTCATATTTTACGGTCGTTAACACACTGTTTCAATGGATTAATTTGTGTAATATTTTTTTTAGAGAACACATGTGTTTACTTTTGCAAAAATAAGTTTAAAAAATGACTATCAAAGAAATACAAGAAGAAATTATAGATGAGTTCTCCATGTTTGAAGATTGGATGGAACGTTATGAATATATTATTGATTTGGGGAAATCGCTGCCTCTTATTAAAGATGAATTTAAGAGAGATGCAAATTTAATTTCGGGCTGCCAGTCAAAAGTATGGCTGCATTCTGAAATTGAAGGTGACAAAATTAAGTTTACAGCCGACAGCGACGCCATTTTAACCAAAGGTATTGTGGCACTTTTATTGCGTGTTTTTAACAATCAAAAACCTGCAGCCATTTTAGATGCCGATTTGTATTTTGTGGATGAAATTGGCCTGAAAGAACATTTATCGCCAACACGTGCCAACGGACTCGTATCAATGATTAAACAAATAAAATTATACGCCTTGGCCTTTCAGTCAAAATTAAGTTAAAAAGTTCGAAGTCGGAAGTTCCTTCGCTGGCGCGAGCGCTTCGCTCGTACTTTTGTATACCTTTAATTTGTGTAGTCACAAGCTGAAAGGTCATGTTACCTGTACCTAAAGTTAAATTCTATTGATTTTTTAACCGCAAATTCCGCAAAGAAAATTCGCAAAAAGCGCCAAAAAAATTTAATTATTAATTGAAGTCGCGTTAGGGGTTGAAGAGAAAATCCTTTTTTTATTCGCCTTTCGGCGAAGTAAAAAAGATTGAAACGAAAAACCCGACCGCTTTTTCAGCGGGAACGCCCAAAAAATTCTATTGATAAGATTTTAGCCGTTAATAGTTATGCAAATAGGTAAATAATTGTATATTTGCCCTTATTTAGAATGAATATAAAGAAAGACTTTTAAAATGAACAGCACACACGCGCAAGAACTTGGCGATAAAATAGTTGCGAAACTAAAAACTATTTACGATCCGGAAATTCCTGTAGATATATTTGAATTGGGTTTAATTTATGACGTATTTGTTAGTGAAAACAACGACGTTAAAATATTGATGACCTTAACTTCACCCAATTGTCCGGTCGCAGAAACCCTGCCTGTTGAAGTTGAAGAAAAAGTAAAAACAATTGAGGAAGTTAAAAATGCCGAAGTTGAAATTACTTTCGACCCAATGTGGACGCAGGATATGATGAGCGAAGAAGCAAAATTAGAATTAGGATTTTTATAAATGAGCGATGAAATTGTAAATAGGGTGGCGAACAGCCAACTAAAAACAATTGATCTGGAAGATTTTTATCCGAAAGGCATAAGAACTGTAATTGACATCAAAAACTGGTTGTTTCACGAACAAATTTTGAAAGAAACCGATTTTCGTGAACACCTAAAAAACCACGATTGGAGTCAATACAAAGATCAATATGTTGCATTAACTTGCTCTTCAGACGCCATTATTCCCTCGTGGGCATTTATGTTGATTAGCACGTACGTTTCTCCTTTTGCCAAAAAAATTGTTGTCGGGAATTTGACAGCGTTGGAAACTTCCATTTTTCAGGACATTATCACACATTTTAATGTGGAAGATTTTGATGGAAAACGGATAATTATTAAAGGCTGCTCCAATAAACCCATACCGGAAACTGCTTATATTCAATTGATTGAAAAATTACAGCCGCTTGTTAAATCCATTATGTTTGGTGAAGCTTGTTCTACGGTTCCTCTTTTTAAAAAATAACAAAAATATTTTCTAATTTCTTTTTAACAATACACTAAGCTTGCTATTTTTGTAGCATAAAATCAACTTTAATGAAAAAAATTATCACATCAATTGCAGTCTTTTTAGGCTGTTTTATCACTTTTGCCCAAGAAAAAGAAGCCCCAAAAGAAGGTTGGCACAAAACTGGCAACATTATATTATTATTCAACCAATCTGCTTTTTCCGATTGGGTTACCGGTGGCGAAAACACCATTGCGGGAAATTTAGGGTTTAATTACGATTTTAATTATTTAAAAGGCAATATTACCTGGGACAACAAAATATTGGCTTCTTATGGGTTAACAAAAAGCAAAAACAATGATTTTGAAAAGAAAACCGATGACCGTTTTGAGTTTAATTCCGTGGTAGGAAAAAAAGCAAAAGGCTATTGGTATTATTCTGCTTTCTTAAATTTTAAAACCCAATTTACAAAAGGTTATGTTTATGGAAAAGACCTAAACGGAAAAGAAATTAGAACAGAACACACCAACTTTATGTCGCCTGCCGAATTGGCTTTTGGACCAGGAATGCTTTGGAAAAAATCGGATGATTTGAAATTCAATTTGGCTCCATTGACCTCTAAAGTAATTTTTGTAGATAAAAATTTTACGTTACCGAATGATGCCTATTTTGGGGTTGAAGAAGGAAAAAGCACCAAATATGAATTGGGCTTTTATGCTTCCGGATTCGCAAAATTAACTGTAATGGAAAATGTTACCATGGAAAATATCTTGAATTTATATGCCAATTATTTGGAAGATCCGCAAAATGTAGATATAGATTATACGATGAATCTGATTATGAAAATCAACAGTTCTTTATCGGCAAATTTCACCTTCCAAACTATTTATGACGACAATGCTTTTGAAGGATTTCAGGTACGTGAAGTTTTTGGCGTTGGAATAAATTACGGATTTTAGTTTAGGGTAAGCTATAAATTTTAAAAAGACTAACAAAAAAAACCTCATTTTTTAACCGCGAGGCACGCTAGGGTTTTTGCAAGGGACGCAAAGCACTATTTTAAAGTCTTAACGATTTGCGAATATTGCGCCTTCTTTGCGAGCATTGCGGTTAACCGATTTTTAGACGGCCTCTTTTTTTATTTTATTTGTTATTTTAACCTAACTTTCCACCTCAAATTCTTCGTACAACAAATCATTATAAGGAAAACGGGTAATGTGAATTTTTTTCACTTCCTCAAAAACTTTTTCTTTAAATGCTTCCATATTTTCTTTGTTCAACGCAGAAATAAATACGCAATTGTTGTTTAGCCTGTTCATCCATGTTTTTTTCCATTCCTCCAAAGAATAGTGAATTTCTGTTTTTTCTGTCACCAAATCGTCCTCCTCAATAGTTTGATGTTCAAACGCATCAATTTTATTAAAAACAATTATGGTTGGCTTATCGGCACTTCCAATTTCAGCCAAGGTTTTATTTACAGAAGCCATGTGATCTTCAAAATTTGGATGTGAAATATCAACCACATGAAGCAACAAATCGGCTTCGCGAACCTCATCCAAGGTAGATTTAAAAGATTCAACTAATTGGGTCGGTAATTTTCTGATAAATCCAACGGTGTCTGTCAATAAAAACGGAAGGTTTCTGATGACCACTTTTCTTACGGTGGTATCTAAGGTTGCAAACAATTTATTTTCTGCAAAAACATCGCTTTTGCTTACCACATTCATCAAGGTTGATTTTCCTACATTGGTGTAACCCACCAAAGCGACACGCACTAATTTTCCACGGTTTTTGCGCTGAACGGCCATTTGTTTGTCTACAATCTCCAGCTTTTTTTTCAGCAAAGAAATTTTGTCCCTAATAATCCGACGGTCAGTTTCAATTTCAGTTTCACCTGGTCCGCGCATTCCGATTCCTCCTTTTTGACGTTCCAAGTGTGTCCAAAGCCTTGTTAAACGCGGCAATAAATATTGGCATTGCGCCAATTCAACCTGTGTTCTCGCATAACTGGTTTGTGCCCTTGCCGCAAAAATATCGAGAATTAAATTGGTTCTGTCAAGTACTTTGCAATTCAGCACTTTTTCAATATTCCGCAATTGGGAAGACTTTAATTCATCATCAAAAATAACCGTTCTAACGTTGTTTGCTTCAATATACTGACGCACATCTTCCAATTTTCCGGTTCCTATAAATGTTTTGGGATTGGGCGTTTCTAACTTCTGAACAAATCTTTTCACCGCTATTCCTCCTGCGGTGAGCGTTAAAAATTCAAGTTCATCCAAATATTCATTGGATTTTTCTTCATTTTGATGTTGCGTAATCAGCCCTATCAAAACAACTTTTTCAGTAATATCCTCTATATTTTCATTCATAATCAAAATAGCCTGTAGCTAACTCTATTTTTTAAAAACCGAAACAACTCAAAGTTCCTGCCAATTTTATCTCTTTTCATTTATTGAAGCAAAGATACAAATTACCAAGTTCAATTTTGATTTTGTGTTGCGGGCTTTTATTTAAATTGATTGAATTGGCGCGAATAAGTACTACCAAAACCTATAGATTACTCCGAATTCTCCTCCAATCAAAAGTTTGTTGTAATTTGCCGCCGGTTTTTATCAGGTTCATCCGTAAAAACAAAAGCGTAACTTTTATACAGAAGAAACTTATGAAAACATATTCAGCAAAGGAAATCAGCCAGCTACTAAACGGCACATTGGTTGGGAATACCAACCAAAGAATAAGCAGACCGGAGCAATTGGAAAAGGCCGAAACAAATCATATTTCTTTTATCGGAAGCAAAAAATATGTGTGTTTATGGGAAACCTCAAAAGCCTGTGCGGCTATCGTAAATGAAGATTTGGACTTTGAGCCCGGCGAAAATCGCGCCTTGATTAAGGTGAAAAATGCCGATTTGGCAATGGCTAAATTGCTGGAACTGTTCAGTCCGGATTCTCCGGTATTTGAGGAAGAAATTCACGTAAGTGCTGTTGTTCACCCCTCTGTAACCATTGGAAAAAATTGTAAAATTGGCGCAAACTGTTATATCGGTAAAAATGTAGTTTTAGGCGATGGCGTTGTTTTGTATCCAAATGTGACCATTCTTGATGACACCAAAATAGGTAACGGAACCGTTATTTGGTCGGGCACCGTAATACGTGAACGCAGTGAGATAGGAAACTTTTGCATTTTACATATCAACGTGAGTATTGGTGCCGACGGATTTGGTTATTGCGTGAGTGAAGATGGCAGGGGTTTGGTTAAAATTCCGCATATTGGAAACGTGGTTATTGGAAATTACGTAGAAATTGGCGCAAATTCATGTGTGGATCGCGGCAAGTTTAGTTCAACGCAAATTGGAGATGGCTGTAAAATTGACAATCTAGTGCAAATTGGCCACAATAGCGTGATGGGACGATTTTGCATTATGGCCGGTCATAGTGGTTTGGCGGGTTCTGTGACGCTTGGTGACGGTGTTGTTATTGGTGGAAGTGCTTCCATTTCAGATCACGTTACCATCCATTCGGGCGCGGTGGTAGCAGGAGGTTCTGGCGTAATGAATGATGTTCCAGCAGGTAAATCAGTATTGGGTTATCCGGCGCAAAATTCAAGAGAAATGCTTAAACAATGGATTGCTATAAGAAAGTTGATTGAATAGCGAATTTAGATTTTTTAATATGACATCTAAAAAGATAAATCTCTTAAAATTTGCAAAACACCTTGGTTTATCGCTAATTGTTAACCCTTAATTCGCATTATTATTATCAATTAACAACTTCAACTTTAAAACACCAATTTCAATACACAAGTATAAACGGACTAATAAATCAGCATGACTTTGAAAACTAAATATGTGACTTGAAATTTAGCAATTTTTATTGTTGTGGTTATTGAAAGTTAAATATATGAAAGTTATTTGTTATAAATAGTCTTAATCGTTTTTAGGGTTCAATTCCCCGACGCTCTGCGTTGAAATAAAAAGGGGATTCCTATTTGATACCTCGTACCCTTGGGTCGAGGTAGTTCATTTACTATTTGTTAAAAACACCTTGGCTTACCTGGACAAACTCAATTTATTTGACCAAATTATGTTTACTTCTCCTTTGTTAACAACTTCAAAAGATTATTCAACTAATGAACTACCTCGACCCAAGGGTACGAGGTATCAAATAGGAATCCCCTTTTTATTTCAACGCAGAGCGTCGGGGAATTGAACCCTAAAAACGATTAAAATGAATTATATTCGCATTCATATAGACGTTAATTTTCATTCCAATGTAACAATTTTGAGATTCGGCCGACTATTAACTCAAATTAAATAACTTTTATATAATATAAAAATGAAAAAAATTATTTTATCATTAATTGCAGGTATTATGCTTATTCCAACAAGCGTAAAAGCCGATGAAGGAATGTGGTTCCTCATGTTTATCGAAAGACTGAACCATAGAGATATGGAAAAAATGGGCTTGCAACTAACCTCGGAAGAAATTTACAGCATTAATCATCATAGTTTGAAAGATGCAATTGTTCAATTCAACGGTGGTTGTACTGCAGAAGTGATTTCAAAAGACGGATTGGTATTAACCAATCACCATTGCGGTTATGCTGCTGTAGCAGAATTATCCACTGCGGATAAAAACTATTTGAAAGACGGTTATTGGGCTGCAGACAGAAAAGCAGAAATGAAGCCTTCCAGTTTATACGTTCGATTTTTTGTTCGTATGGATGATGTTTCTAAGCGTATTTTATCAAAAGTAAATGATAAAATGACCGAATTGGAAAGAGAAAAAGCAGTTAACCAGGAAACTGCCTTAATCGAAAAAGAAAACAACGAAGGCGGAAAATATACCGTTTCGGTACGTCCTTTTTTCGAAGGAAATGAGTATTACTATTTTGTTTATCAAGATTATAAAGACGTTCGTTTAGTGGGAGTGCCACCAGAAAGTTTAGGTAAATTTGGTGGGGATACAGACAACTGGGAATGGCCGCGTCATACTGCCGATTTTTCTATGTTCAGAATCTATGCAGATGCCAACGGGAATCCGGCAGATTATTCTCAAAACAACGTGCCATTGCATCCAAAACATTATTTACCGGTTAATTTAAGCGGTGTAAAAGAAGGTGATTTTGCAATGATTTTAGGTTATCCGGGAAGAACCAATCGTTGGATGCCAGCAGGCGGAATTGAGCAAAACGTAAAATTTGCCTATCCTGCTTGGGTTGAAGGTGCCAAAACAGGAATGGACAACATGAAAAAATATATGAATCAAAGCGATGCCTTGAATCTTATGTATGCTTCAAAATATGCTAGAACTGCAAATTATTGGAAAAACCGTCAAGGAATGATTGATGCGTTAACCAAATTTGGAACTGCAAAATCAAAAGAAGTCCAAGAAAAAAAATTCAATAAATGGGCTCATAAAAAAGAAAACAAAGCCAAATACGGAAACGTAATTGCTAATATCAATAAGTTCTACGCTTTAACAAACGAGAAAACGCGTCATGATAACTATTTGCAACAATTGTTTAGAACAACTGCTTTTGGAATATCAGGAAGAACGATAGGGAGACAACTGGACAATTATGTTAAAGCAGATCCTGCAAAACGCAAAGAAATGGCTCCTGAAATAGCTGAAATGGCTGAAGAGATGTTTAAAGATCTATACCTTCCTGCTGAGAAAGATCTTTTGGCAGCCCAATTGAACTTGTATGCTACAAAATCTAAAGGATATGCAATTGCTCCAATGGTTGAGAAAATTGGTGCAGCAAATAATTACGATTATACAAAATATGTAAATGCGACTTTAGATTCGAGTATTTTAACTTCAAAAGAAAGAGTTAATGCGTTTTTAGAATTACCAAGTGATACTTTATTAGCGAATGACCCATTGTATATGCTTTCAAATGACATGGTGGCACATTTTAATTCGAAATCGGATGAGCTTGCAAAAGCACAAAATGATTTTGGAGCTTCTTTCCGTTTGTTAGTTGAAGGATTGCGTGATTCTAAAATAGGCAGAATTAAATATCCGGATGCTAATGGTACGATGCGTTTAACCTATGGAAAAGTTCGTTCATTGCCGGCCGACAAACGTAATGATGCCAAAATCAATAACTATACAACTATGGATGGTATGGTTAAAAAATATAAAAAAGGGGATGAGGAATTCGATTTACCGGTACGTTTAATCGAGATGAACAAAGGGAAAGACTATGGTCGTTTTGCGGACAAAGACGGTTCTATGCACGTTAATTTCCTAACAGACAACGATATTACTGGCGGTAATTCAGGATCTCCGGTATTAAACGGAAAAGGGGAACTCATCGGTTTGGCATTCGACGGAAACATCGAAGCAATGGCTGGTGATGTTATCTTTGATCCTAAATTGCAAAGAACCATCAATGTTGATATTCGTTATGTTTTATGGGTTATTGAGAAATTCTCAGGAGCCAAACATATTGTGGATAAAATGACATTGGTGAAATAAATACCAAGTAGAAAAGTTTAAAACCGTTCCGAAAGGGCCGGTTTTTTTTATAAGGAATGTAATATTGGTTTCAATTCTGCACTTTTTATAGTTGAAGCTAGTCTTCTATATTTTTCTTTTGATGCCAATAAGTCTATGGTCTCAATCTACTTAAGAAACAGCTGAAAAACTTTTCGAAGTGATTAAAACGTGGTTCTTTTTAGCCATATACAATTTGTTGAGCTTTATAAAAAAACCTTATCGACAAGTTTGTATTGTCTAAAATTAAAGTCGACTTATAAAATGTATAAAGCACCTATTTTTAAACTACAATATTTAACTACGCAAACCGGGAAATTTAAGCTGCTGCTACTCGTTAATTTTTACCAACGTCAAAAAAATGAACTACCTCGACCCAAGGGTACGAGGTATCAAATAGGAATCCCCTTTTTATTTAGACGCAGAGCGTCGGGGAATTGAACCCTAAAAACGATTAAAGCATTACCAAGCCCTAGGATTAAAACCATCCGGGGCATTTTGTGGCGAATTAGGATTGGTAATTTTTGGGTTTGAAGCTGCGGAATAAATGGTCCATTCGCTAATCGTAAATGTTGGATTTGGTGCTGAAACCACTAAATTTCCTCTCTCCCAATTCCTTATCAATAAGAAAAATAACTACGCTCCGTCCACTTTTAATGGTGAAATCATAATGTGCGCTCGATGTGTACCTGGGTTCATGATCCAAGGATGGTTTGGAGCCATTGGGACTTCAGGCAAACCGGTAGATTCTGAAGTAGCCCATGGCATGTAAATGACATATCGGTATTGAGCTCCTGCAACTTCGGAGGTTTCAGGGTCATACAATGTTTTTGCCCCATAGTAGATGTGTAAAGTCAGTCCAATCTTTATGACTAGTTGACCCGATTTTACTTCTTCCTCACGGATATTAAATATTTCTTGTCCTGTCTTTCCTTCTGCTCTCAGTTCTCTTCCTCTTGCCATAAAGGGTTCAAGGTCTTTGTGGTAACAAGCTGCACTAAATCCATCCTGAATAGGATTATCCGCCAGACAAATAAATTCATTAGCTCCTTCTTTCAGCGTAACAAATTCACCGGCCATATTATATCCAATGACTTTACATCCCGATCGGCTTTCTTTAGGAGCTGCCATTAATGCGGTTGCAATTAAAGCTTCATCAGTATCAATTGCCTTTAATTGTTTGGTGACTTGATTGGATATGCTGTCCTTTGAAGTTTCAATTTCAGAAGATTCTTGGGTTGTGTTTTTAGTTTTGTCTGTTGAATTACAGGAAACCAAAATTCCTGTAAAAACCAATGCTGTAATGAGAAGTTTCATATTCTATAGTTTTTTGGTATTAGCACATTATCGTCTTGTAATGACTCTTTTTGGAAATGTAAGAAAAAGAAATGGAAAAATAAGAAAAAAAGCAATGAATTATCCACGTTGTTAGTGTTTGGAATCAACACAGATTTGGCAAGCACACAGTTACGATGTTTGCTCCCGAAATTAGTTTTCATCGGTTTTTGTATTGGGCAGCTTACCTTCATTAAAGTGGTAAACCACAAGTTTTACAATTTCCTCATGTGCATCTAAATATTAAAAATAAGCATGCTATGTCAATGCCATGTTAATTGTCATTTCTATTTCGAGCTTAATTTCTCTTTATGACGAAGCTCAGCTTCCTCAATGGAATGTGAATCAGAAATATTCCTTTCCTTAGAAGACATTTCGGCAAGCTTAGCATAAAATTTTTGCAGTGTTTCCAAATCATCTTCGGGAATGTTTTCCACATCCACCAGTCGGTTGCTTGGCCCTTTTAATGAGGCAACCAGTTCATTCAGTTTCATGTGCAGGGCCTTAGAATCTTTATTTTGTGTGCGCTGTATCAGGAATACCATAAGGAAAGTAACAATGGTAGTTCCGGTATTGATAACCAACTGCCATGTATCTGAATAGTTAAACAAAGGTCCGGTAATTATCCAAACCAGGATAGTGATTAAGGCAATCATTAATGCTGGAGTTGAACCGGTAAATTCTGTAGCCTTGATTGCGGCTTTTTCATAAATGCTAAATTTTTTCTTTTGTGTTGCCATGATTTTAATTTTTGATGAAGAGGTTTAGTTAAAAACAAATATATATATAATATTCCCATAAATTTTAAAGTCCATTTTCAATAACCTGAACATTAATAACTTTCAAATCTTTTGTGAAGGAAAAATTTGTGCATACTATTTTGATAAGGTTTGTATTAAATGATTGAACTGGTTTAAACTTTTTTGATTGAAGCGAAAAATAGGGTTTTTTTGCTCAATTGAAGGCTTTTTTTAACTGCATAGCATCGCTACGGAGTTCAAAAAAGACAAAAAGTGAGTGAAAAATAACATTTTGTAGCCAATTGAAAAAAGTTTAAACCAGTTCATTATGTCAAAGTTAAACGAAGTTAGTAAAAAAAAATTCTAAACCTACAAGCCATAACTCAAAAAATCGGATAGTTATATCCAATATATCAGAATCCAGCACACCACTAATACCTTATTAATCATTCCACCTGATAACAATAATAATATTTTTTAATTGCTATAATTGCGTCTCCTTTTAAATTAAAAGAACCTTAAGGAATTCCAATTTCATCAAATTTTCCTCCGTAAAATTTAACTAAATAATAATCTTTTTTAGATATACAAGTCGGATTCTGAAACGTGATATATTTCCGAGAAAGCGTTTTTTATAATGTGCTATAACTCGTTATATGTAGTATTTTTAGTGTTCATATGCAAACAAAAACCAATGATATAGACCGTTTTTTATCGTCTATCTACGAAAAAAATGAATCTTATAATAAAAACAGGATTTAACATTTGCTTAACAATAAAAAAACCCTATAACGCATACTTTTAATACTATAACCTAATCAATTTAAAATAATGTTATGTCGATCCTGCCTGAAAGTATAGAACGCTACCGTAAATTCTTTAGTTTCCTTATTAAATATTGGAACAGTGATATATTAAATTACACTTCGGATAAAGCTTTTGGGGAAAAAGAAATTGTTGACACCCATAACTATGACCAAAAGCCCGAGGAATTTGCCGAAGACTTAAAAAAATGGGGCCTACATACATAAAATTGGGACAACTACTTTCAAACAAGACCAGATTTGCTCCCCAATGCATATTTAGAGGCATTAAGTCAGCTACAGGACGATGTGGATCCTATTCCAAACGCAGATTTACATAAAATTTTTGAAGAAGAAGTAGGAATCAGGATATCCAAAGCTTTTATTGAATTTGAGGAACAGCCATTGGCCAGTGCCTCCATTGGGCAGGTTCACATTGCCACATTACATTCCGGGAAAAAAGTGGCAGTAAAAATTCAACGTCCCCAAATACGGGAACAGTTTCTTGCAGATTTGGATACGCTACAAGAAATAGCAGTTTGGGTCACCAATAACTCAAAGGAAGCAAGAAAATATAATGTCAGCAATGTTATCGAGGAATTAAGATACACCTTGCTTCAGGAATTGGATTACACCCTTGAAGCACAAAACTTGCTTACGTTAAAGGAAAATTTAAAGAAATTTACTCATCTATATGTACCTGAACCCATTTTGGATTATTCCACTTCCAAAATACTTACCATGGAATTTGTGGAAGGGAAAAAAGTAACGAAAATAAGTCCGTTAAGACGTATAGAAGAACAATTGGACCCTCTTGTCGACGATTTAATTGAAGCTTATTTAAAGCAAATTATTATCGACGGTTTTGCTCATGCAGACCCTCACCCCGGCAATATCTACATCACCAATGATAACAAACTTGCATTGATGGATTTGGGAATGGTAGCAAGGTTTCCAAAAGAATTACAGGATCAAATTCTACAATTAATGATTGGATTGAGTAATTATAACAGTGAGCAGGTAAATAATGTGCTCCTAACTATTAGCACTTATGATGCTACCGCAGACCTTGAAAATTTTAAAAAGAAGATTGGTAGGCTTGTACTGGAAAACCAAAACCAGAAGGCTGCAAATATGCAAACCGGTCGCCTTATTATTCAAATGAACCGCATAGCAGCTCAAAATGGCATACAGATTCCCATAGCGCTTAATATGCTTGCAAAAATTCTGCTGAATATGGATCAGATTGTTGCTGTACTGTCTCCACAATATGATGCCAACACCACCATTAAGAACTATGTTCATCAATTGATGCACTCCAAAATGATAAATGAATTAAAGCCTGAAAATCTTTTTAATGTTGTTTTGGAAACAAAAAAACTTACCGAAAAGATGCCAGAACGGCTTAATTCCATTTTTGAAAATTTAGCAACCAATAATTTTAAAATTAAAGTAGATGCCATAGATGAAGATAGATTTACAGATGCTTTTCAAAAAGTGGCTAATCGCATTACTTTGGGTATTATCATTGCATCTATGATAATTGGTGCAGCATTACTGATCCAAATTCCTACCAGTTGGACTATTTTTGGGTATCCGGGTTTGGCAATTATTCTTTTTCTTATTGCCGCGCTTCTCGGGTTTTATATTATTTATACGATACTTGTGAAAGATAAAAATTTTAAGAATGATAAATAACTGCTTTTTTAAGAGTCTGCAGTAAAGGTTTTTACTTTAAATTTATAGTCCTAGATATATAATTAAGTTCAATATTTTTAATTGTGTAGTACTTGGTTAATTATCATTTATATCATAAAATAATTGTCCATGCATGATTAAATTCTTTCTACTCATTGAATTCTGTCATTTTCTAGGTTTTGTTAAAATGTGTTACAACGTTTTGATAGGATCTGTTTTCAATTGATTATATAACAAGTTAATTTAAGTAAGATAATTATTTCCCCAGAAACAAATCTTTATGGAGTTGTAAAAAAGACCTCTTGAAAATTAATTTATCCATCCAATTAGTTTTACTTTTGTATGGAAATTTATTGGTCATGCAACAAACCACAAATACCATATTAATGATTCGTCCAGTTAATTTTTGTTAATCTTAATATTTCATCTCTACTAGTTGAGTTTAGCACGAAATAATTGTTTCCTTAAATTGAAGAGCTCCAAACTACATAAGTCATTTGAATATAGAGTATTCAATAAATTGTTATCAAACTCCCAAGTATTTTGAGTTTTAAACATAAACAAGTTTATTTTGTCATGGATTTCACATGATTTTAGTGTCAATTCTTTTACAATTTTGCAATCGATTGATTTGGCTTCTCTATTTTCGTCTAAAAGTCCTACATGTGTATTACGAATGCTATTAATATAAAAAAATTAGCGATATTAAGTAATGGAGTATAATCCTTTATTTTAGAGTTATTAACAACTTCAAAAGATTATTCAACTTATAAAATGCATAAAGTCGGCATTTTTAAACCACAACATTTAACTACCCAAACTGGAAAGTTTAAGCTGTTGCTACGCGTTAATTTTTTCCCACCGCCAAAAATTAAAGCATTACCGAACTCTGGGATTGAAATTATCCGGGGCATTTTGTGGAGAATTCGGATTGGTAATTTTAGGATTTGAAACTGCGGAATAAATAAGCCATTCACTTGCGGTAAAAACAGGATTTGGACTTGAAATTGTCAACTTACGAACCGCTCTTCCGTCTAAATATTCCCAATTTGTGCCGTTGCCATCTTCGCCAATAACCCCAAAAATATCTATTCTTGCGCCTGTATTGTCCACCAATTCATACACATCATTTCCATTTCCGGAAATATAGGTTGTTTCAATATCCGGAATGTTATCAA